>JANRJF010000071.1:0-52865 GCA_033764095.1 Deltaproteobacteria bacterium
AACAACGACTGGATCTCGCAGGACGAGCGCTGGGTCTACGTCCCCTCGACCCGCCGCGTGCGGCGCGTCAACGCCGCCACCCGCTCCGATCCGGTCGCTGGCCTCGACATCTTCGCCGACGACCTCAACTGCTACGGCGGCAAGGTCGAGTACTACAGGTGGAAGGTGATCGGTGAGCAGACCATCCTCGCACCGCTGCTGAGCCCGCCGCGCCTGATGCAGGAGAAAACCAACTCGCCCACCCGCTTCGAGGTCACGGTTCCGTACCTCAGGGCCGGGTACGAGACGAACGGCGCCCGCGGCGTGCCCTGGCTGGTGATCGGCCACCTGGTGCTGGTGCCGCGCCCGGTATGGGTGCTGGAGGGTGAGTCGGCCGACCCGTACTACAACTTCGGCAAGGTGATCATGTACATGGACAAGGACATGTACCGCATCTACTGGAAGCTGGTGCACAACCGCGCCGGCGAGTACTTCTACAACGCGATGTGCGGCTACCACTTCTCCAAGAGCGAGTCCGAGAGCTTCAGCGCGGTGTCGCCGAGCGTCGTGGTCGGCGTGAACGACAAGTCCAATCGCGCCTGTCTCGCCGGCCGCGCCAGCTCGCAGTTCATCGAACGGCGGTATCCGGACGACTACTTCTCCATGCGCACGCTGACCCACCTGTCCGATTGAGCGGCGAGGCTCAGCCGCGGCAGCTCAGCGTCGCGCCGGCGCTCGACCACCGGCAGTGGGTTGCGTCGAGCACCATCGCGCCACAGGCGCCGGCCTGCGCCGGCGGCGCGAGATCGACACGGGCGGTGAGCGGGAGCGCCACCGAGGCCAGGTGCAGTGCGCCGCGCGCGCCGGTGATGGCGACGTGCAGGGTGCCGTCCACAGCGCGCAGCACACGCACGCTCTCCCCCATCGGACCGGCGGCACCGCGGAAACGCCAGGTGGTGCGTGCGCCGCGTGTCCGCACGCGCCAGCCGCTGCGGGTGGCGGCCTGATACGCACCGGCCGGCACATCCACGTCGAGCGTCGCGCCGGTCGCGTCGCGCAGGCGGAGCCGGAGACCGGTTGCCAGCGGATCGACCTCCGCCCCACCGCTCGGCTGCACCTGCGCCTGCAGTCGGACACTGCTGTCGGTCGCCGACACGGCGCGCAGCCGCAAGCGCACCGCATCGACCGCGGCGGCGCACTCGGCCGGCGGCGCCGGCATCAGGTGGCGCGTCAGCGTCAGACGCGCGGCATCGAAGCCGCCGGTCGAGCCGACCGCCAGCAGCTTGCCATCCGACTGGAACGCGATGTCGGTCGCGGCACTCTCGGCATCGCCGAATCCGCCGGTTACCACGCCTTCGCTGCCGAAAGTCGGGTCGGGCGCGCCGTCACCGAGCAGCCGCGCCAGCGCCTGTTGCGGGCCGCCACCGATGAGCAGCAGGCGCTCGTCCGGCAGCAGGCGTAGATCCGACATCGCGGTGGCGAACGTGGCCACGGTCGTGCCGCCGTCGCCGAAGCTCGCGTCGACCGTGCCGTCGGCGGCGAGACGGACCAGCTTGCGCGGACCGGCGCCGCCGTATGCCAGCAGCGTGCGCCCGTCGGCCAGCGCAACCAGGCCGGCGGGATACGCGTCGACGCCGAGATCGACCAGCCCGCTGCCCGCGGCGCCGAAGCTGGCATCGGCGCTGCCGTCCGCCAGCAGGCGCCGCACGACGAGGTGGAAGACCAGCGGCGAGACGTTGGTCACCGTGCGCAGCGTCGCGACGAGACGGCCGTCCGGCGCGACACCGAGGCGTGGCCCACCGATGGCGAGGCCCAGCGCCGCCTGCCCGCCAACCCCGAAGGCCGGATCGGCGGTACCGTCAGGCCGCAGTCGAAGCAGACGGGCCTCGGTGGTGAGCTGCGCCGTCACCTGCACGCCGGCGACCATCAGCTGGTCGCCGGCGATCGACACCACGTCCACCGGTTGCAGCCCGAGCGGCTGGCGTCCGCCGCTGCCGAAACCGCTGTCCACACTGCCGTCGTTCTCGTACCGCGCGGCATACCCGGCGAGGTAGCGCGTCCCCGCCCCGGTTGCCGCCAGCGCCACGATGCGGCCGTCCGCCTGCACCGCCGCGGCGACGCCGGCGGCGCCGAAGAGCTCGTCCGCGGACAGCGCGTAGCCGGTGCCGTTGAAGCTCGCGTCGAGCTCGCCGCCGGTCGTGTAGCGCGCCACCAGCATCGCGCCGGCGAGCGGCTGCGCCGCGGAACGCAGCGAGCCGACGACGACGATGCGACCGTCGGGCTGCAGCGCCAGCGCCGCGCCGGTCGCCACCGCGCCGAACGACTCGACCACCGCACCGCCGGCGCCGAAGCTCGGATCGAGATCGCCGTCGGCGGCGCGCGTCACCGTCGCTCCGGCCAACAGCAGGGCGAGCAGCGCCGGTGTGCGGACTCGACTCGTCCACGGCGCCGCGGCGCCCACCCGCCTTCGGATCCTCATGCGACAGCCCTCCGCGCGCCGTTGCCAGGCGCGGCGCGCCGTCATCGAGCGACTACGCCGCGCGGCTGGCGCCCGTCAATCGCGTGCCAGCCGCGCCAGCACCTGCTCGCGCAGCAGCGGCTTGTGCACCTGCTGCGAGGCGGCGGTGCGCGGCAGCGCATCCAGGAACACGACGTGGCGCGGCCGCTTGTAGGCGGCGAGATGCGCGCGCACGTGCGCGATCACCGCGTCGGCGTCGAGCGTTGCGCCGTCGCGCAGCACCACCACCGCCACCGCCGCCTCGCCCCAGTGCGGATCCGGTACGCCGACGACGCTCGCCTCGCGGATCGCCGGATGCGCCGCCAGCACGCGCTCGATCTCGACCGGGAAGAGGCTCTCGCCGCCGCTGCGGATCACCTCCTTGCGGCGGCCGACGATCGACAGGAACCCCTCGGCGTCGAACACGCCGAGGTCGCCGGTGTGCACCCAGCCGTCGCGCATGGTGCGCGCCGTCTCCTCCGGGTTGCGCCAGTACGCCTGCATGGTGAATTCGCTGCGCGCGGCGATCTCGCCGACCGCGCCCGGCGCGGCGTCGGCGCCATGCTCGTCGACCAGCTTCACATCGACGTCGAGGTACGGCCGGCCGACTGTCTCCGGCTTGCGCGCCACGTCGGGCGGCCGCAGGATGCTCACCGGGCCCGCCTCGGTCGAGCCGTACAGGATGACCATGTCGCGACAGCCGAAGCGCTGCATGATGCGCTCGACCTGCGCGGCGGTGAGCGGCGCGGTGCCGCTGCCGAGGCGGCGTAGCGAGGAGAGATCGAAGCGGGCGAAGTCGGGCAGCGCCAGCAGCGAGTTGAACACCGTCGGCACCGCGTAGAAGTAGGTCACGCGCTCGGCGGCGATCGCGCTGAGGATGGCGAGCGGCTCCGCCTTCGGCAGGATCACCACCGTCGCACCGCTGTGCCAAAAGCCGAGCGGCAGCGCCCAGCCGCCCATGTGGAAGAGCGGGAACATGCTGAGCGCGACCTCGTCTTCGGTGAACCCCATCTGTAGCTGCGAGGTCGCCGACTGCAGATAGTAGCTGCGCTGCGAGAGCAGCGTGCCCTTCGGCGCGCCGGTGGTGCCGCTGGTGTAGAGCAGGACGTGCGGATCGTGCTCGTCGAGCGCCGCCTCGACCGGCTCGCTGGCTTCGGCGGCGGCGAGCGCCGCCAGCGACGCGCCGCCGTCGGCGTCGAGCGCCAGCCAGTCGCGCACGCCGGCGAGTCCGCCGCCGGCGCGCAGGCCGTCGACCAACGTGGCGAACTCGCCGGCGACGATGAACGTCCGCGCCTCGCAATGGTCCACGACGTACGCCACCTCGGCAGCGGTGAAGCGGGCGTTGACCGGCACCACGATCGCGCCGAGGCGGATGGCGGCGAAGTAGAGCGCCGGGTATTCGGCGCGGTTGCCGGCCATGATCGCGACCCGGTCGCCGCGTCCGACGCCGAGCCGGCGCAGCGCCCGCGCCAGCCGGTTGGCGTGCGCGTCGAAGGCGGCGTAGGTGACGCGCGCGTCGCCCAGCACGTAGGCCAGCTTGTCGCCGCGCACCGCCGCGTGGCGGCGCAGGATGTCGCCGAGCAGCAACACCTACTTCAACTCGATGAGGATCTCGCGGTAGCGGCGACGCCCGACGTTGATCGCCGTCTCGACCCCGCCGGCGGCGATGTAGCGCGTCTGCCCGGACACCACCGCGCCCTCGATATACTCCCGGAACGGCCCCTGCGTGTCCGGCTCCGGCTGCGCCGCGATGCGGTCGCCCTCGATCTGCACCAGCACGTAGTCGTGTGCGTGCCGGTGCGTCGCCGAGCGCGCCCCCGGCTCCAGCACGAATTCCCAGATCCGCACCCGGTCGTTCTCCAGCAACAACGTGCTGCCGACGTCACCCAGTACGCGCTCGGTCATCCCGTCCTCCCAAGGCGCTGATGGCCACAGATGAACACAGAGAACCACGGATGAACACGGAGACCGCATCGCGACCACCGGCCTCCGTGTTCATCCGTGGTTCTCTGTGTTCATCTGCGGATTTCAGTAACCGGCGGCGACATCGACCACATCCTGCAGCGGCTCGCCGCGCTGGTAGCGGCGCAGGTTGTCGATGAAGGGCGCCAGCAGCGCATCGGCGGCGCCGGGCATCTGGTAGGAGATGTGCGGGCTGAGGCGCACGCGCGGGTGGCTGTAGAGCCAGTGGCCGGCGGGCAGCGGCTCGGGGTCGACCGCGTCGAGCGAGGCGAGCGCGACGCGGCCGTCGTCGAGCGCCACGCGCAGCGCGTCCTGGTCGACCAGCGCGCCGCGCGCGATGTTGACCAGGTGCAGGCCCGGCTTGACGCGCGCCAGCAGGGCCGCGTCGAGCAGATGCCGCGTCGCGGCGGTCGCCGGCGCCGCCAGCACCAGGTGGTCGGCGTCGGCCACCAGCGCCGCCAGGTCGTCGATCAGCTCGACGCCGGCGAGCGGCGACGGCGCGGCGGTGCGCCGCACGGCGCGCACCCGCATGCCGAACGGCAGCGCGCGTGCCGCCACCGCCTGGCCAATGCCGCCGAAGCCGATCAACGCCAGCGTCCGGCCCGACAGCACGCCGCGCCGGCCGCGGCTCCAGCCCTCCGCCGGCGGCGCGTGGATCCACGCCGCCGGCAGGTCCTTCTCCGCCGCCAACATCACCGCCAACACCCACTCGGCGATCGGCACGGCGCTGGCGCCGCGCGAGCAGGTCAGCACGCGATCGCCGAGCAGCCCGACCGGGAACCCGTCGACGCCGGTGCCGAGCGCATGCACCCAGCGCACGCCGCGCGCCAGGATGGGCTGCAGATTCTCCGCCGCCCATGGATAGGTGAGCAGCACCTCGCCGCGCACCCCGTCGGCCGGCAGCTCGCGCTCCGGCAGCGCCAGCACCTCGACCTCCGGCACCGCCGCCGCCACTCGCGCCGCCAGCGCCTCCCGAATATTGGCGAACACCCGCACGGCTCTCTGAAACCACAGATGCGGGCGGAGAAGAAACTGCGTGACCGGTGACCAGGCTTTGACCGCCAGTCCAAATCTGGCGGTCAGCTCGGATTCTGGCGGTCAGACCTCGCAAGCGGAAGAGGGGGGCGTTTCAGGGATCGGGGGTTCTGGTCCCGTAAACGATGTTGATGCCAGGCTGCTCGATGCATGGCGTTGCGGAACTCAATGCCTCGTCGCTCCAATAGCCATGGCCGCCAGGAGCACGATCGAATCTAAATCGACGTTGCTCAAAATACTCCCGGTCCCATCCGGGAAACCAGCGCACTGTGTACGTAACCTGAAAGGCGATCCCAAGACTGAGGGTTGGGCGTACGAAATTGAGGCTCTTACATGGCACTGTCCGGCGCTCTCGGCTGCGAATGTCCCCCACGTTTCGCGCGTCACTGAGCCCGAGCGGTCCCTTAATCGTTCCGCCCCCTTCTACCTGTTGCCACGTCACCACGCACTTGGGTCGCACGTTCCTGAGCGTGTACCACCAATGGTCATTCTCAAGAGTGAAGGGTGGTCGTAATGGCTGCTCGTCGTCAACCACTGGGGCGACTATCCGGGGCCCCGTGGTCGTATAGATGGCGAGGCCGGTTGGTACGCCACCCACGACCGCGAGAAGGAATCCAGCTATCGCGCCTAGCCGAATTCGGCTCTTGGGTTCGTGCGGTTGCAGCGTTCCTTGTCTCGTTTGTGGTTGTGGGTTTTGCGGTCGTGGGATCGGTTGGTTGGTACGTGTGCCGAGTGTTGAACGATTCGTGCCCGTAGATGACGTATTTTTCTTCTTCTTTTTCTTTTTCTTCTTCTTGGGCGGCTTCTTCCCACTCATACACGGCCGCGCCTATCACGCCGGGTGCTGCCGTCCAATCATCAGCGCCGGCTCAATGCCTAGCTCGTGCATCTCATGAATGAGTACGCGGATATTGTGGCACACGATCTTCAACAGGACTTCGTTGATCTGCGCGACGGGCGTCTTCGCGCGCACGCTGTCGCCGAAGACGCGCTTGATCATGCTGAACGCCGCCTCGACGTTGGATCGCTTATGGTAGTGCAGGCAGAAGTCTTCGCGGTTCAACGCGAACCAGTGCCACATCTTGTTCCACGCGGGCGACTTCGGATCGGGCTTGGCGTTGGAGCGAAACGGAATGAACGGCGTCGCGCCAAGGTGCTCGACCAACGCGTAGTTGTCGCGCCCGCTGTACGCCTTATCGGCGGAGACTTCGCGCACCGTGAACCGCTCGGCGGTGGACTCCACCAGCTTCGCGAACTGTGGGCTGTCGTGCTCCTGCATGCCGCTGATGACGACGGCGGTCACAATGTTGGTCTTGGTGCCGACGCACGCATGCGTCTTCACCCACGCGCGGCCAAGTTGCTCATGGCCGTACTTCTCCGAGTAGTACCGGTAGAAGCGCGCGGTGCCGAAGCCGGTACTATCCACGGCGAAGTCCTGCTCGACTTCGCGCAGCGGCAGGCTGCTCTGTTCGATGAGTTGGTGGAGAATGGGCGTCAGCGCCTCAGACTCCATCGCTTCGGAGATCGAGTTGTAGTGCGGCGCGTGTTCGACCAGGCCGGCATCGCGGGCGCTGCGCAAGTCGGTCATGAAGCGGCGACCGCTGAACCCGCTGTACACCTTGAAGGCGGCAGCGAAGACCACCTCGGACAGCGGCAGGCGACGATTGCCGGCGCCCGTCTGCGGCGGCGTTGGCACGTTCGCCGTCAGGTCGCGCAGCAGCCGGCAGAAGTGTTCCTTTTCCGTCGTCGCCGCAGCGTTGTAGCTGCTCCATTCCTGCGTGTAGCTCACGCGGACCGCGCGCGTCTCTGTCACGGTCCCATCCGCCGCCATCTCCCGCCTCTCCACGTACTCGACCGCGAAGATGTGCTTGCAGGGCTGCTGCCTCAATTCATGGTCGGGGCAAGTGCAGCTCTGGCCGGCGGCATCTCGGCGGACCGTGTACTTACCGTTCAGCGACTGCGAGGGAACGATCCACGCGTCACCCTTGCGCTGAATCTTGGCCGTCGCCGCAATCACCAAGCCCCGCTGCTGCCGTTCGTCCATCGTCTCGCTCCCGGTTGGTATCTACCATTGGTAGATACGCGACACGGGTTGACGAGTCAAGCTCTTTCGTATTTACTACTGGTAAATATCGAGGAGCAGGGATGGCGAAGGCCAAAGAACCGGAATTGGGCATGGTCATGCTGCCCGGCTGTCGCTGCCGATGCGGGCACATTTGGTTGCCTCGCGTCAGCGCGGAGACGGGCGAGCGGGAACGGCCCTTGGTCTGTCCAAAGTGTAAGTCGCCACGTTGGGACAAGCCCAAGCGCGACTAATCGCCGATCATTTTCGTTCAGTAAGGCTTTGCGGGGAGCCCTACAACGCGCGGCAATTCTACGAGGGTGCGAGGTTCACTGGCGTCCGTGGGCGACGGGCGCGGGAACCACAACGTCTTGGGCAGCCACAAAGGCGTCGATTTCGTCTTGGGTCGCGCCGACGTCTCGGAGGATAGACCTACTGGCCATGACGGAGACGTGGTCGGATCGTGGCACTGATGCCGCGACCTTCCCCTTAGCGTACAGGCTGATTCGCGGGTGTTGGGTCTTAAACTTTAATCCCCGCCGCCTGATCTCAGCAACGAGCGCCGACGTGGGGATCATGGACAGGGATGATCCAGGGAGGAATATCGAAGGTCAGATCATCGCAGTCTACATCGCTGGGGATGTCGACGGTTTCGGCCGCGATGCCGTTCTCCATCAAAAACTCTTCCAAAAGTCCGTCTTGGTAGAGGTGACAGAAGTACGCGTTCTGCGCCTCAAGAATCGTCGCTGCCAACTCGGGGAGCGCGTTCGCCTCTACCGTCAGGTGCAGCGCGTCGCAATGAGCGACCAGCAGGCCGCTCTCCGGATCGGGCTGGTATTGCCACCTCGTCTCAAACTCAAAGCGAATCGTCTTTGCCATCGGGCCACCCCTGCGCTTAACCTAGCGGCCACCAGCACCTTCCACCACACCTCTTGTACCGCCTTGAGGGAGCGTACCGGTCGCGCAGCGCCCGGGCAATATCGTCTTGTCGCCAGGGGTGTCAAAGCCAAAACGGGAACCCCCGGCGACTCCGAGGCCCAACGTTTCGAATTGGCGGTCAGCCCGGCTAATTGCCGGTCAACCCCGCATTGGCGGGCAAGGCCCGGTGACCAGTGACCGGTGACCGGTGACCGGTGAGATCCGACGGCAAGTGTCTCCATGTCTTCTACCGGTCACTGGTCACCGGTCACCGGTCACGCTGTTTTTCCTCGCCGCGCATCTGTGTTCATGGTGACGCGTGGAGGAACGACCGATGACCGAACCGGCGCCGCGACTCGCATTCGTGCACATCGACGATGTGCCGTGGACCGAAGTGATCGCGCAGCAGCACGGCGAGCGGCGCGTCTCGGTGCACGAGAAGTTCCTCGAGTGGACCGACCGGCGCATGGTGGTGCTGGGGCGCTACGACCCGAACATGATCATCGAGCGGCACGGCCATGCCAGCGACCATCTGGTCTACGTGCTGGAGGGCGAGCTGACGGTCGGCGAGCGGCACTGCCCGGCCGGGACACTGATCGTGCTGGAGCACGGCGCGGTGTTCGGGCCGCTGATCGCCGGGCCGCGGGGCGCGCTGCTCTTCGAGAGCTGGGCCGGCGACCCGCGTCCGGTGCCGGCCGACAAGGCGGGTTACTACGCGCTGCTCGCCTCGAAAGGCATCGAGCGCCTGCCCAACCCGAAGTTCAGCAAGCCGGACACCGCGCCCCGACAGGCCGACGACGGCAAGGATCTCTACTCGTGAGGCCGACGTGAGCCGCCTGGTCTTCGCCAACGCGACGGTGTTCGACGCCGTCGACGGCACGCGCGCGCGCCAGACCGTCGTCGTCGAGGGCGAGCGCATCGTCGCCTGCGGCGACGCACCGGCGCCGCCGCAGCCGGGCGAGCGGCGCCTCGACCTGGCCGGACGCACGCTGATGCCTGGCCTGGTCACCTGCCACTTTCACTCGACCTACCACGAGCTCGGCCGCACGCCGGCGCCGCTCGGGCTCGATCAGCCGCCGGCGTACCTGGCGCTGCGCGCGGCGCGCAATCTGGAGACCGCGCTGCTCGCCGGCTGTACCGGCGCGGTGAGCGCCGGCTGCGCGCACGACATCGACGCCGCCTGCAAGCTGGCGATCGACGACGGCCTGATTCGCGGCCCCCGCCTGCTGCCCGGCAGCCGCGATCTGTCCACCACCGGACACGCCAACGACTCGACGCCCTGGTACTGGAAACTGCGCGCCGCGCCGGCGATCCGGCTGTGCGACGGCGCCGACGGCTTCCGCCGCGGCGTGCGCGAGGAGATCAAGCGCGGCGCCGAGATCATCAAGCTCTTCGTCACCGGCGGGCACGGCACGCGCGCGCCGAAGGAGCGCGCCGAGATGACGCGTGCCGAGCTGGAGGCGGCGGTCGACGCCGCGCACGCGCGCGGCCGCCGCATCCGCGGCCACATCGTCAACAAGCCGGCGATCCTGATGGCGATCGAGGCCGGCATCGACGTCATCGACCACGCCGACGCGATGGACGCCGAGTGTATCGACCGGCTCGCCGACGCCGGCACCTTCGTCGCCCCCAGCCTGCTGTTCCCCGACACGCTGGCGGCGCAACACGGCCCGGCGCTCGGCTTCACCGCCGACATGCGCGCCGACGTCGAGCGCATGTGTCGCATGCTTCCCGCCGCCAACGCCGCCGGCGTCAAGCTGGTGATCGGCGACGACTACGGCGCGGTCGGCCTGCCGCATGGCCGCTACGCCGCCGAGCTGGCGCTCTACGTCGAGCAGGCCGGCATCGCGCCACGCGACGTGCTGCGCTGGGCGACCGTGCACGGCGCCGCACTGCTCGGCCTCGGCGAGCAGCTCGGACGCGTCGCGCCCGGCCAGCTCGCCGATCTGCTGGTGGTCGACGGCGACCCGCTCGCCGACATCCGAATCCTGCAGGACGCCGCTCGTCTACCGATCATCCTCAAGGGCGGTGCGGTGGTGAAGGACGCGTGGCCGGCGGCGCGCTGACGCGCCCCCGGCGACCGCTCGGCGCTGCCGCAGCGCGTCACCGCGGCGACCCTTGCAAAATTTATCAGCGCATAAGTATGACGGCCGCGTGCCCGTCCGCCGCCGCCCGCCGCGTCGCCAGCCGCGTTCCGCCGACACGCGCCTGCGCATCATGGACGCGGCGCTGCAGATCTTCGGCGAGCAGGGCTACGACGGCGCCATGACGCGCGACATCGCGCACGCCGCCGGCGTGCAGCAGCCGCTGATCAACTACCACTTCGGCAACAAGGAAGGGCTGTGGCGGGCGGCCGTGACGCACCTCTTCGACCAGCTGCGCGCGCGCTTCGCCGACACCATGCCCGGCCTGGCGCGGCTCGACGCCCGCCAGGCGTTCGCCGTCGTGCTGCGCCAGTTCGTGCACTTCAACGCCGAGCACCCGGAGCTGACGCGGCTGATGATCAAGGAGGCGACGGCGCACAGCAAACGGCTGGAATGGGTGGTGAACACGCACATCCGGCCGACCTTCGACGCGGTGCTGTCGCTGGTCCGCGCGGTACAGCAGCGCGGCAGCCTGCGCGGCATCGATCCGGCGAGCGCCTACTACCTGTTCATGGGCGCCGCCACCGGCGTCTTCGTCATGGCGCCGGCGTATCGGTTGTTGACCGGCGCCGACGCGTTCGATGCGACGCGGCGCGACGCGTACGCCGACGCCGTCGTTCAGCTCTTTCTCCCTGGGCACTCGGCGCCACGCCGGCGCGCCGGCGACCGGCTGCCGCCGGCGCTGCGCCTGGCGCGGCGCGCCAACTAACCATTCATTTCGACCGAGGATCACGCATGCGCACGATGTCTTCCCTGTTCCGCGCCGCCGCGGCGCTCGCTCTGCTGGCACTGGCCAGCCCCGCCCATGCCGACGGCGTCGCCACCGGCCAGTCCTGGATACTCGACAGCAACAACTGGCAGCAGGCGCAGGACCTGCTGCCGCCGCCGGTGCTCGATCGGGTGAAGAAAGGCGACTACTGGTTCAAGGTCCAGCCGATCGACCCGGAGAAGTTCAAGCACAACTACTCGGACGCCTTCTGGGCGGCGAGCGAGGCCAACGCCGGCAAGTACGACCTCGACGCCGAGACCTGCGGCCTGAAGGACGTCGCCACCGGCGAACCGCCGAAGTTCTACTTCGGCTACCCGTTCCCCAAGGTCGACCCGAAGGATCCGCAGGCGGGTTGCAAGATGGCCTGGAACTTCGTCGCCGCCACCAACCAGGGCGGCGGCGGCGGCGCCACCTTCACGCTCAACGGCATCGACAGCGGCGGCGAGTACAAGCGCATCAAGGCGTGGATCCACAGCATGGCGTTCCTCGGCCGCCACGGCGGTCCGGTCGACAACCCCGAGAACCTCGCGCTCACCGCGCTCACCGGCGTGCTCGAGCCGAGTGACATCGACGGCGTCGGCGGCCTGGTGAAGCGCACCAACACCTGGACCTCGCAGGACAAGAGCTGGTTCTACGTGCCGGCGACGCGACGCGTGCGCCAGGCGAGCTCGGCGGCGCGCTCCGAGCCGGTCGGCGGCATGGACATCTTCGCCGACGACATCAACTGCTACGCGGGAAAGGTCGAGTACTACAAGTGGAAGGTGATCGGCGAGGGCAACATTCTCGCCGGCGTGCTGCAGCCCGACCCGCTGATCGCGCAGCCCGTCACCGCCTCGCGCACCGAGGTGAAGATCCCCTACTTCAAGGGCGCCTACGAGACGCCGGGCGCCAAGGGCGCGCCGTGGCTGATCGTCGACAACCTGGTGCTGATCCCGCGCCCGGTGTGGGTGCTCGAAGGCGAGTCGACCGATCCGTACTACAACTTCGGCAAGGTCATCATGTACATGGACAAGGATCTGTACCGCATCTACTGGAAGCTCGTGCACAACCGCGCCGGCGAGTACTTCTACAACGCCATGTGCGCGTACCACTGGTCGAAGACCGCCGACGGCAGCTTCTCCGCCGTGTCGCCGAACCTGGTGGTCGGCGTGAACGACAAGACCAATCGGGCCGCGCTCGGCGGCCGCTACAGCTCGCAGTTCTTCGAGAAGGCGTGGCCCGAGGACTACTTCTCGTTGCGCACGCTGACGCATCTATCGGACTGACGCCGGCGCGCCGGGGGGCGGCGCCGACACGAAGGGGGGAGGACCGTGCGGGGTGTCTGGCATCGGACTCGCAGTGGCATCGTGACCTGCGCGGCGCTCGCCGCGCTGCTACTCATCGGCAGCACGGCGGCGCACGCCGTGCCGTTGGTGGCGATCGAGGGTGGCACCGGCGTCGAAGGAGGAACCGCGGCGGCGGTGCTGTCGCTGGCCGACGACCCGGACGGCCTGGCGGTCGCGGCCGACGTGGCGGTGCACTATCCGGACCCGCCGCTGCGCACCGAGCCGGGCGCCTGCACGCTGGCGGCGCGCCTGAGCGATACGCACCAGCTGACCGCGAGCGTGCCGCTCACCGGCGAGTTGCTCCTCGCCATTGCGCCGCTCGAGGCGCCCCTGGCGCTCGGCGAGGGGGCGCTCGCCACCTGCGACTTCGGCATCGCGCTCGGCACACCCGCCGGCACCGCGGCGCTGACGCTCGCCGATCTCGAGCTGCGCGACGCCGAGGGCACGCGGATCCCGGCCCAGACGCTCGACGGGGCCATCACCATCGAGCCGAGCGGCCCGACCCCCACCGTCACCATCACGCGGACGGCCAGCATCACGCCGACCGCCACCAACACCTCGCCGCCACCGCCCGACACGCCGACGCCGACACCGACCTTCACGCCGACCCTCTTCCGGCCGACGGTCATCGCCAACGACTTCGGCAACTGCGCGATCGGCGGCGGCAACCCGCCGCCGCGCGGCGCCGGTCTCCTGTTGCTGCCGGTCGCGCTCCTGCTGCTGGCGCGCCGGCGGCGCCGCCGCGCGGCACGACGCGCCGCCAGCGGGCTGGGGCTGCTTGCCCTGATCGCGGTGGCCCACCAGGCGCACGGCGCGGCGCTCGACGAAGCGGGCGAGATCAAGCTCGGCGTGCGCGCCTATACCGCCGCACGCATCGCCACCCAGGACACCAACAAGGAGATCATCGAGGGCGCGCCGGACCGCATCACGACGCGCGCCCTGACCTTCCCGGTCTCCTCTACCGGCCACCTGCGCCAGAGCCGATTCTTCGTCGAAGCGACGTTGGAGCACGACCTCGACCGCCTGCTGAAGGAGGGCTTCGGGCCGCTGGCGCTGCTCAACGACCTGCCGGTCAACTTCCGCAAGTTCGGCTATTTCCTCTCGTACCGCGGCGAGTACGAGGGCGTGTACGACTACGGCCCCGCCGAGTACCGCACCGCCTACCAGTTCTACGATCAGCAGATCGCGCCGCCGAATCCGATCACCGGCGCGTCGCCCAACGTCGGCGCCTACCGCCGCCGCCTGCGCAGCGTCGCGGTGCTGCGCAACCGCCTCTTCCAGGCCTACCTGCAGTTCGACGTCGGCAAGCTGTTCGTGCGCTTCGGCCGCCAGATCCTCGCCTGGGGCGAGACCGACGTCTTCCGCCTGCTCGACAACATCAACCCGCTCGACAACAGCTTCGGCGGCTTCCTCGTCCCGCTCGACGAGCGGCGCGTGCCGATCGACATGCTGCGCACCAGCTACGCGATCGGCGAGATTCCCGGCACGCCCTTCTACGAGACCTACCTGGAGGGCTTCGCGGCGATCGACAACAGCGTCGGCTTCGAGCCCGGCATTCCGGTCGGTTCGCCGTGGCAGCTGCCCAACACCGTGCCGTCCGCGTCGCAGCAGAACATCCGCCAGACGCCGTCGCGCACCATCCAGGACATGCGCGGCGGCGCGCAGCTCAAGACCATGGTGCCGGTGCCGGGCATCGAGACCATGACGCTCGGGGTCGCCTACTACCAGACCTATCTCGACAACCCCGCGGCGCAGGTGTTCACCGAGACCTTCCCGCTGCCGATCTCGAAGGGCGTCGCCACCGGCTTCAGCGCGCTGGCGGTGCAGTCGGCGCCCAAGGTGCAGATCGCCGGCACCACCGCCACCTTTGCCGTGCCGCCCGACTGGGCGCGCTGGATCTACCTGAGCAGCGAACCGATCGTGCGGACGGAGCTCGCGTACTTCATCAACGAGCCGCGCTGGTCGCAGCAGGGCCTCGACCCGTTCGTCTTCGCCCTGGCGCGCGACGGCAAGGTCTGCCCGCAGGGCACCGTCGAACCGAACGGCTTCTGCGCCGGCCCGCGCCGCACCGGCGACTCGTGGAACTTCATGCTCGGCTTCGATACCCAGCAGGCGATCCGCTGGCTGAACCCCGACGCGTCGTTCTTCATCTCGACGCAGTTCTTCTACAAGCACCTGCGCGGCGGCCTGCCGCGCACGCCGATCAACACCCCGTTCCCCGCCCTGCCCGGCCAGCCGGTGATCTTCAATGGCGAGGTCTACCCGGTCACCAACAAGACCTACTCGACCGACCGGTGGGGCCTGCCGGCGGGCGCCGCCGAGCCGGACCTCGTGCACAACCCGGTGGACCAGTACACGCAGACGCTGCTGATCGCGACGACCTACTTCGGCGGCAAGATGACGCCGAGCTTCACCGTCCTCTACGACTGGTCCGGTTCGGTCGTCCTGCAACCGCAGGTGACGCTGAGCTACGACCCGTTCCGCTTCATCACCAGCTACAGCTACCTGGGCGCCAACAACCTGCACGGCGCGTCGGGCACCAGCCTGCTGCGCGACCGCGACAACATCCTCTTTCAGATCGAGTATTCGCTCTGACCTGAACTTCCCGCCAGAGAAGACAGCCGACCACCAAGACAGCAAGGACACCAAGGGAATCTCAGGCCCCTTCTTGGTGCCTTGGTGTCTTGGTGGTGATCTTCTGAGCGGCGAGGACGCGCGTTTCTCGCTCGAGTGTTCCGGCGCGGCAGGTGGCGGCACTAACAGAGCTGCTTCCCCCTTTTTCAGAAGGGGGGGAAGAGGAGGTGGCGGCGAACCTCAGTCGCCCGTCACCTCCGCCAGCCGACGCTGCAGAAAGCGGCGCTCGGGCTCGGTGCCGACCAGCTCGAGCGCGCGGCGATAGGCGACGGCGGCCTCGGCACGGCGGTCGAGTCGCCGCAGCAGGTCCGCCTCGGCCGCCCACAGCAGATGATACGCGTCGAGGCCGCCGCCGGCCTTGAGCTCCGCCAGCGCCGCCAATCCCACCTCCGGCCCCTGCGCCATGCCGAGCGCGACGGCGCGATTCAGCCGCACCACCGGTGACGGGCGCACCAGCAGCAGCCGATCGTAGAGTGCGGCGATGCGCCGCCAGTCGGTCTCGGCGGCACTGCGCGCGCGCACATGCTCCGCCGCCAAGGCCGCCTGCAGCACGTAGGGACCCACTTCTGCTTCCCCCCTTTGCTCTTCCCCCCTTAGACAAAGGGGGGGCAGGGGGGAATTTCGCACTAACCTCGCGCCACCCGCCCGCTCGCCCGCAGCGAGTGTCTGGGAAATCCCCCCTGGCCCCCCTTTTTCAAAGGGGGGAAGCAGGAAGGGGGGAAGCAGGGCCAGCCCCTCGGCGATCTGCGCGTGGTTCCACAGCGCGCGGTCCTGGTCGTCGAGCAGGACGATCTCACCCTCGGCATCGGTGCGGGCGGCGCGGCGGGCGTCGTGCAACAACATCAGCGCCAGCAGGCCGCGCGCCTCGCCGAGCGCCGGCGTGTCGCCCCAGGCACGCGACAACAGCTCGCAGACCAGGCGGGCGAGGCGGATCGCCTCGCCGCACAGGTCGCCGCGCACCAGCGCGGCGCCGCCGCTGGCAGCGTAGCCCTCGTTGAATACCAGGTAGATCACCGCCAGCACCGCCTCGAGCCGTTCCGGCAATTGCGCCGGCGGCGGCACGACGTACGGAATGCGCGCCGCGGCGATCTTGCGCTGCGCGCGCACCAGGCGCTGCGCCATGGTCGCCGGCGCGACCAGGAAGGCGCGCGCGATCTCGTCGGTGGTGAGACCGCAGAGGGTGCGCAACGCCAGCGCCACCTGCGCCTCCAGCGCCAGCGCCGGATGGCAGCAGGTGAAGATCAGCCGCAGGCGGTCGTCGGGGATGGCGTCGTCGGTCATCGACTCGGATACGTCGGGTGCGGTCTGCGGCAGCTCGTGCGCCAGCTCGGCGGTGATCTCGCGCAGGCGGCCAGCCCGCCGCAGCGTGTCGATCGCCTTGTGGCGTGCGCTGCCGATCACCCAGGCGCGCGGGTTGGCCGGCCAGCCCTCCTCCGGCCACTGCTTCCAGGCGGCGGCGAATGCCTCCTGCACCGCCTCCTCGGCGAGATGGAAGTCGCCGCCGACCAGGCGGATGACGGTCGCCAGGATGCGCGCCCGCTCGGCGCGGTAGAATTCCTCGATGTCCGCGTCACTCGTCACGCCATCGTTCTTCACCACAACGACACCACGGCACAACGGCCGGCGTGGTGATTCTGGTCACCGATGGATCGAACGATACCGGCGGTATTCGACACGCGCCCTGGGGTGGCACCGGCGCGGCGCATGTGGCACGGTCGCGGGCGCTGACAGCGGAGGAGGAGCGGAGCAGGCGAGGGTCGGCGACCATCCAGTCCCCGGCGCCGTCGGGCGTCCCGAACAGATCACCATGGCGCAGAAGTACACCGCCAAAGACATCACCGTCCTCGAGGGTCTCGAGCCGGTGCGCAAGCGGCCCGGCATGTACATCGGCGGGGTCGACAGCGCCGGCCTCCACCACCTCGTCTGGGAGTTGCTCGACAACGCCGTCGACGAGGCGATGAACGGCCACTGCGACAAGATCACCGTCACCCTGCACAAGGACGGCGAGACGGTGACCGTCACCGACAACGGCCGCGGCATCCCGGTCGACATCCACCCCAAGCACAAGAAGTCGGCGCTGGAGCTGATCCTCACCACCCTGCACGCCGGCGGCAAGTTCGAGAACCGCAACTACTTCCACGCCGGCGGCCTGCACGGCGTCGGCGCCTCGGTGGTGACCGCCCTGGCCTCGACGCTCACCGCGCGCATCAAGCGCGACGGCTTCCTGTGGGAGCAGTCGTTCGCGCGCGGCATCCCGGTCGGCAAGCTGAAGAAGGTCGGTCCGGCGCGCGGCAGCGGCACCACCATCACCTTCACCGCCGATCGCGAGATCTTCCCCAAGACGCAGTTCAAGCCCGAGGTGATCCGCGAGCGGATGGAGTCGCGCTCCTACCTGCACCGCGGCCTCGAGCTGCTCTTCGAGCACGAGGCCGAGCGCAGCAGCGAGACCTTCAAGCACGACCAGGGCATCGCCGAGTGGATTCCCAAGCTGGTCGCCGACCGCGGCAAGCGCGCCGTCGCCGAGCCGTTCTACGCCGAGCGCCGCGACGGCTTCGTCGCCGAGTGCGCGCTGGCATGGACCGAGTCCACCGAGGAGTACGTGCTGTCGTTCGTCAACGGCATCCCGACCGGCGACGGCGGCACGCACGAGGCCGGCCTGAAGGCCGGGCTCACCAAGGCGGTGCGCAACTACCTCAGCGTGCAGAACCTGGTGCCCAAGGGTCTCACCATCGCCGCCGAGGACGCGCGCGAGGGCCTGGTGGCGATCCTCTCGGTCTACATCCAGACGCCACAGTTCCAGGGCCAGACCAAGGACCGCCTCAACAATCCCGAGGTGACGGCGCCGATCGACACCTTCATCCGCACCGGCCTGGAGAACCACCTGCTGCACAACCGCAGCCAGGCGAGCGCGATCGCCGACCGCGTCATCCTCGCGGCGCGCGCGCGCAGCGCCTCGCGCGCCGCGGTCGAACAGGTGCAGCGCAAGTCGGCGGTGTCACACCGCCTCAACCTGCCCGGCAAGCTGGCCGACTGCAGCTCGACCGACCCGAGCAAGAGCGAGCTGTTCATCGTCGAGGGCGATTCCGCCGGCGGCTCCGCCAAACAGGGCCGCGACCGCAACTTCCAGGCGGTGCTGCCGCTGCGCGGCAAGGTGCTCAACACCGAGCAGGCGTCGCTCAGCAAGGTGCTCGGCAACCGCGAGCTGAACGACATCATCTCGGCGCTCGGCTGCGGCAGCGGCAAGCAGTTCGACGCCGGCAAGTTGCGCTACCACCGCATCTGCCTGCTGATGGACGCCGATTCCGACGGCCATCACATCTGCACCCTGCTGCTCACCTTCTTCTACCGCCACATGCGCCAGCTCATCGATCTCGGCCACGTCTTCATCGCCCAGCCGCCGCTCTACAAGATCGAGGTCGGCAAACAGGTGCACTGGGCGCTGAGCGACGAGGAGCGCGACGCGATCGTCGCCAAGGCGAACGGCAAGCAGGCCGACGTCTACCGCTTCAAAGGCCTCGGCGAGATGAACCCCCCGACGCTCAAGCAGACGACGCTCGACCCCGCCCACCGCACGCTGCTCAAGGTGTCGATCGCCGACGATGCCGCCGCCGAGGAGACCATCCAGACGCTGATGGGCAAGGACGTCGAGCCACGCTTCAAGCTGATCATGGAAAAGGCGCCGAAACTGGACGAAGTCGATGTGTGAGCGGCGCTGCGATGCCCGGCGACCTGGAGCGGCGATCACGCCTCGATCATGAGTCTGCCGACGGCAGCGCGTGCGAGCTCCGCCGCCGCGTCCTCATCGTCCAGCCCTACCTGAACCCGCGCGGCGGCAGCAGCGCGGTCGCCGCGTGGATCGTCGAGGCACTGCGCGACCCACATCACGTCACGCTGCTCACCTGGCAGCGCCCCGATTTTGCCGCCGTCGATCGCAGCTTCGACACCCGCCTGGCGACCGGCGGTTTCACCTGCGTGCTCGGCCCGCCGCGCCTGCACGGCTGGCTCGAACGCGTGCCGCTGAAGCTCGACCTGCTCAAGGACTCGTGCCTGGTGCAGCACGCGCGCCGTCTGGCGCCGTCGTTTGATGTCGTGATCAGCGCCAACAACGAGCACGACCTCGGCCGCCCGGCGATTCAGTACGTGCACTATCCGCGCTTCGAGGCGCTGCGCCCGGCACGCGAGCGCAGCGCCTGGTATCAGGGCGCGCTGGCTGTCCGTGGCTACCGCCGGGCGGTGTCGGCGCTGACCCGCACTCGCCCGGCGCGCCTGCGCGCCAACCGGACGCTGACCAACTCGGACTGGGTCGGCGAGCGCTATCGGGACGTGCACGGCGGAACGCCCGAGACCCTCAACCCGCCGGCGCCGGGGACATTTCCCGAACGCGCGTGGTCGGCGCGCGCCGACGGCATCGTCTGCATCGGCCGGCTGGCGGCCGAGAAGCGGCTGGAGGTGGTCGTCGACGCGGTCGAGCGCGTACGCGCGCGCGGCTTCGACCTGCGCCTGCGGCTCATCGGCACGCCGGACCGATCCGGCTACGCCACCACCGTCCGCCGCCTGGTCGCGGCGCGCCCCGCCTGGGCAACGCTGCACGAGGGACTGTCGCGCGCGGCACTCTGCGCGTTGGTCGCTGGGCAGCGCTACGGCATCCACGCCATGCCGGACGAGCACTTCGGCATCGCGGTGGCGGAGATGCTGCGCGGCGGCTGCATCCCGTTCGTGCCCGCCAGCGGCGGACCCGCCGAGATCGTCGGCCGCGATCCGCGCCTGCTGTTCCGCGACGCCGGCGAGGCGGCCGACCGGATCGCCGCGGTGATGGCGGACGACACCCTACAGGCCAGCCTGCGCAGCGCCCTCGCCGCGCGGCGCGAGCGGTTCACGCCCGAGCACTTCGTCCACCGCCTGCGCGCGATCGTCGCGCAGTTCGATCCCGACCACCCGTAGGCGATGCCGGTCCCGTCGCGCCTCACCGTCGTGCTGCCGGCGTACAACGAGGCGGCCAACCTGCCGCCGTTGCTGGCGCAGCTCGGTGCCGCCCTCGACGGGCTCGGGCGCCCGGCGCGGGTGGTGGTGGTGGACGACGGCAGCAGCGACGGCAGCGGCGCGGTCGCGGTCGCACACGCCGGGGCGCTGCAGCTGGAGGTCCTGCGCCACCCGACCAATCAGGGACTCGGCAGCGCGCTGCGCGACGGCCTCGCGCAGGCGATCGCGTCGGCCGCCGACGACGACATCGCACTGGTGATGGATGCCGACGACAGCCATCCGCCGGCGCTGATCGCCGCGCTGGTGGCGGCGATCGATGCCGGCGCCGACGTCGCGGTGGCCTCGCGCTTCCGCCGCGGTGCCCGGTTGGTCGGCATCCCGCCGTTGCGCCGGCTGCTCGCGCAGGGTGCCGCGCTGCTGCTCGCCGCCCTGGCGCCGGTGCCCGGCGTGCGCGACGTCACCGGCGGTTTTCGCGCCTACCGCGTCGGCGCGCTGCGCCGCGCCGCCGCGACGCGCGGCGGCAGCCTGGTCGATGTCGACGGCTTCGCCTGCATGGTCGATCTCCTGCTGGCGCTGCACGCCAGCGGCGCGCGCTGCGTCGAGATCCCGATCGAGCTGCGATACGATCGCAAGCGCGGCCCGAGCAAGCTACCGGTGTGGCCGACCGTGCGCGACACGCTGCGCGTCGCCTGGCGGGCACGGCGCTGAAACGGGGCGCTGGCCACGGATTACACCGATACGTTTTGATTCTAATTACACGGATAGGGCGATGGAGAAGGAACTTTTGGATCCGTTGTTAAGAAACCCCAATGATCTCGATCGCAGTATCCGTGTAATGAAAATTCAAAACATATCTGTGTAATCCGTGGCCAAAGCGCGGCGATCCGTGGCCAACGCCCGATGATCGACGCCGCTCACTTGCCCAGCAGGAAGCGCGTGCCGAGCGTGGTCGCGACGCGGGTGAGCTCCTCGGCAAGCCCGGTGCAGCCGGCGGCGGGCGGGGTGTCGGCGCAGGGCTTCTCGCCGTCCACCTGCACGACCACGGCGTAGCGCGAGCCCGGCGCGGTGGCGATGGCGGTGTAGAACAGCACCAGCCCGCGCCCGCGCAGCAGCACCGGGAAGTAGTCGATGGTCAGGCCGTCGCGCTGCTCGACCTGCGGCGGCAGGCCGGCCATGCGCGTGTCGGCCGTCACCCCGACGAACGGCACCGCGGCGGCGAGCAGCTGCTTGGCGGTGCAGAGCTGCGCGTCGGTGAGCTCGCTGGTGCGGTCGCAGAGACCGACCCGCAGGCGGCCGACCAGCTTGCCCTCGCGCACCATCGGCAGGCCGACGCGCAGCGCGCAGTCGGCGACCACGACGGGCAGCTGATCGGCGGGCTTGCCGGTCCCCTTCACCAGATCCTGGCCGAGCGCGAACGGCGCGTTGTGGCGGTCCCTCGCCACGATGCGTCCGAGCCTGAGCGTCGTCGCCGCCTGCACGGCCGCCTCGAGCTGCTCCTCGGTGACGCCGCCGAGGCCGCGCACACCGGCCGGCGCCGGGGCGTTCGGACCGTCGCAGCCGTAGCCGGTCGGCGTCGGTTGCGGCGTCACTGGCGTCGATATCGGCGTGGCCGGCGTCGACTCGCCATGCGCCATGCCGGCGGTCAGCAGGAGCGCCAGTACCACCAACAGGCGCGGGGCCGTTCGGGTTCCCATCGCATCGAACGTACTCACGGCGTCATGAAAACGAAAGCTGGTTGGGCTCAGGGTGGGCTCCGTGCCCCATCACACGCTCTGGGTCGCCGGCCAGGCCTCGTGTCGGCCGGCGGTGCACCAGCGCCGCCGCCGCCCCGCTGGCGCTGCTCCGCAGCGCGACACGAGGTCGGCCGGCTACCCAGGAGGTTCGGCGACCAGATCTCACCGGCGGGCAACCGCTTGCGGCGGGCGCAGCCGGCGTAATAACGGCCCGGCATGAGCCGCGACTTCCAGCACTGCCCGGACTGCCAGCAGGAGTACGTCGCCGGAATTGCCGCCTGCGTCGACTGCGGCCAGCCGCTGCAGCCCGGTCCGCTGGCGCGCTTCGAGCGCGGCGCGGCGCCGGCCGCGCCACGCACCGGCGCCACGGCTGCCGCCGGCGCAGCGGCCGATGGCGACGTGTTCGTGGTCGAGCTGCCCGGCATCGAAGCGCACGAGGCGGTGCAGGCGCTGCTGATGGAGAAGATCGCCTGCCGCGCCACCTGCACGGGCCTGGAGAAGCGTTACAGCGAAGCGAGCCCACCGCAGGGCGCGCTCGCCACCTCGCTGCCGGTGTCGATCTTCGTCGCCGCCGAGCATGTCGAGGCGGCGCAGGAGATCATCGACTCGCTCAAGACCGGCGATCTGATCGGCGAGCAGTGGAGCGCCGCGCCGCACCCGGACGAGGTCGAGGCTGCTGCCGAAGACGACTTCGAGCCGCTGCCGATCGAGCCCGGGCCCACGCTGGCTGCCCCCGAGCCGCAGCCCGACCTCGCCGATCTCGCCCCGGCCGCGCAGAGCACCTCGGGCCGCACCATCGTCCTGTTGATCGTCGTCGCGGTCATCGTCGGACTGGTCTTCGCCCTCGCACGACAGTGAGCGCCCCGGCTCTCGGGCGGCACGGTCGCCTGCCGCTGCTCGCCGCGCTGCTGCTGCTGTGCGGCTGCGCCGCGCCGTTCGGCGTCAAGCACACCTCGCCGAAAGCGGTCTACCGCACGCTGCACGCCAACGTGCTGTCGAGCGGCAAGCTGAGCAACGAGACGCAGATCATGCTGCGGCAACACGAGATGACCGAGGTGTTCGCCGACAATCCCGACTCGGCGTTGACCTTCCTGCGCGGCCAGCTGCAGGCCGGCGTGCTGCAGGGTGACGACCTGTTCGCGCTCGCCGAGCTGTCGCTGCACCGCGCCGAGCGCGGCGGCGGCAAGCCGCACTTTCTCGCCGCCGCCGCCTACGCCTACGCGTTCCTCTTCCCCGAGCCGCCGTACGCCGGGCCGGACTGCTACGACCCGCGCCTGAACGAGGCGATGGACCTCTACGACCGCGCCGTCATCGAGGCCTTCCGCGCGCCGAGCCGCACCCGCGTGGTGCCGGCGGCGGGCAGCTATCCGCTGCCCTGGGGCACCATGGCGGTGAGCTTCGACCCCGAGCAGTTGCGCTGGGGCGATCGCGAGCTGGTGCGCTTCGTCCCCGCCACCGAGCTGGAGGTGGTCGGCTTCCGCAACCGTTACCGGCAGGCCGGCATCGGCGCGCCGCTCGCCGCCGCCACCGTCGCCAAGGGGCCGATACCGGAGAACACGTTCGCGGTCGGGCCCTACGTGCGCGTGCCGGTGACGCTGCTGCTGCGCATCCCCGACCCGCGCGCGCAGATCGTCGGTCCGACGATCGATGCGCGCCTCGACCTCTACCCGGCCACCGCTGCGCGCGCGACCGAGATCGGCGGCCGCCAGGTGCCGCTGGCGCAGGAGCCGACCGCGGCGCTGGCGCTGTCGCTGACCGAAGCGCGCCCCTGGGCCAGCGAGCTCGGCCGCTTCCTCGGCCAGGTGCTGCCGGTCGGCCCGAGCAAGACGATGCTGGGCGGACGCGAGCCGCACCGCCGCGGCCGCATCCCGGTGGTGTTCGTGCACGGCACGGCGTCGAACTTCAGCGTCTGGGCCAACATGGTCAACGACCTCGACACCGACCCGGAGATCCGCGAGCGCTTCGAGTTCTGGTTCTTCCGCTACGACAGCGGCCAGCCGATCATATATTCGGCGATGCAGCTGCGCCGCGCGCTGAAGGAGACGGTCGGCGCCATGCAGGCGGTCGATCCCGATCCCTGCCTGGACGACATGGTGGTGATCGGCCACAGCCAGGGCGGGCTGCTGACCAAGCTCACCGCCGTCCATTCCGGCGACGCGTTCTGGCGCAACCTGAGCGACAAGCCGTTCGAGGCGGAGAAGCTCTCCGACCGAACGCGCGCCGCGCTGCAGGAGCTGTTCTTCGTCGAGCCGTTGCCGTTCGTGCGCCGCGTCGTCTTCATTGCGACGCCGCACCGCGGCAGCTACCTCGCCAGCCCGGATCTCGTCCGCCGCCTGGCGCAGAAGCTGATCACCATGCCGAAGTCGTTGATGAGCCTGGCCACCGATTTCGCCGGCACCGACGTCATCCGCAAGGCGAACCTGCAGACCATGCCGACCGCGATCGACAACATGTCGCCCAGCCACCCGTTCATCCTCAGCATCTCCAAGATCCCGGTCGCGCCCGGCGTCCACGCGCACTCGATCGTCGGCGTCACCGGCCGCGGCCCCAACGAGGACCTGGACGACGGAGTCGTGAAGTACACCAGCGCCCATCTCGACGACGTCGAGTCGGAGATCGTCGTGCGCTCCGGCCACTCGATGCAGGCGCACCCGCAGGTGGTGGCGGAGATCGCGCGCATTCTGCATCTGCATCTGCTCCAGTCGCCGTGTCCGAATCGGGCTGACTGATTCGCGGAGGCGGGCGCGGGCACTCGCATCGCATCAGTCTGCGGACAGACCGATCCGATGCGGCCCCGCTCCGCGGCCCTCGCCCGCCGGCTCGCTCAGCCCCGCGGCGTAGCACCGCACGCGCATCTGTGGTTCTCTCCGCCGCTGCATGACCACGCTGCTGATTGCCAACCGCGGCGAGATCGCCGTTCGCATCATCGAGGCTGCCGTCGAGCTGGGCTGGCGCAGCGTCGCGGTGTTCGCGCCGGAGGACGCCGGGGCGCGCCACGTCCGCCTCGCCGACCACGCCGTCGCGCTCGACGGTCGCGGCGCGCAGCCGTACCTGGATGCGCAGCAGCTGCTCGAGGTGGCGCGCGCCAATCAGTGCACCGCCGTACACCCCGGCTACGGCTTCTTGAGCGAGCAGGCCGAGTTCGCGCGTCGCGTCGAGGCGGCCGGACTGATCTTCGTCGGTCCGACGCCGGAGGCGATGGCGACGCTGGGCGACAAGCTGCGCGCCCGCGCCCTGGCGGCCGAGTGCGGCGTGCCGGTGCTGCCCGGCACCAGCGGCGCGACGACGCTCGCCGAGGCGCGCGACTTTCTCGCCGCGCTCGGACCCGGCGGCGCGCTGGTGCTCAAGGCCGTTGCCGGCGGCGGCGGGCGCGGCATGCGCGTGGTGCGCGACGCGGCGCAGCTCGACGCCGCCTATGCGCGCTGCCGCTCCGAGGCGGAGCACGCCTTCGGCGACGGATCGCTGTACGCCGAGGCGCTGTTCGCGCGCGCCCGCCACATCGAGGTGCAGATCGTCGGCGACGGCAGCGGCGCGGTGATCGCACTCGGCGAGCGCGAATGCAGCCTGCAGCGTCGCCACCAGAAGCTGATCGAGATCGCCCCCTGCCCGAGCCTCGCGGCGGGGCTGCGCGCGCGGCTGTGCGCCGACGCGGTGCGGCTCGCCGCCGCGGTGCGCTACCGCAACGCCGGCACCATCGAGTTCCTGGTCGGGCCGGCGGCCGGCGACGACGCCGAGTACGCCTTCATCGAGGCCAACCCGCGCCTGCAGGTCGAGCACACCGTCACCGAAGCGGTACACGGCATCGACCTGGTGCGCGCCCAACTCCTGCTCGCCACCGGGTCATCGCTCGCCGACGCACTTCCGCCTCCCTCCCCCGCCTCGGGGGAGGGCCGGGGTGGGGGCCCCCGCGGCTACGCCATCCAACTCCGCCTCAACGCCGAGACGCTCGCCGCCGACGGCACGGCGCGGCCGAGCGGCGGGCGCATCACCGCCTTCGAGCTGCCGAGCGGTCCGGGCGTGCGGGTCGATACCGCCGCCGGCGTCGGCTACCAGCCGAGCCCGCACTTCGACTCGCTGCTCGCCAAGCTGGTGGTGCACGCGCCGGCGCCGGACTTCGCCGCCGCCGCGACACGCGCCGCGCGGGCACTCGGCGAGCTGCGCGTCACCGGCACGCGCCACAACGCCGCGCTGCTGCGGGCGCTGATCACCCATCCCGACGTGGTCGCCAATCGCCTCTATACGCAGTTCGTCGACGACCACCTGGCCGAGTTGCTGCCCGCCGAGGATGCGGAGCGGCCGCGCGCCCTCGGCGCCGACCCGCTGGCGGTGCTCGCCTACGGCAAGGGCGCCGGCGACGCGGAGCCGGTCGGCGACGCCGACGCCGATCTGCCGGACGATCCGCCGACGCTCGACGGCGAGCTCATCCTGCGCGCCGCCATGCCGGGCACCATCGTCAGCCTGGAGGCCGCCGCCGGCGCGACCGTGCACGGCGGCCAGGCGCTGCTGGTGATGAACGCGATGAAGATGGAGCACGTCGTCGAGGCGCCGAGCGCCGGTGTGCTGCGCGGCATCGCGGTCGAGGTCGGCGACACGGTCGGCGAGGGCCAGGCGCTCGCCGTCTTCCTGCCCGGCGAGGGCGCCGCGGCCAGCGCCGCCGCCGGCGCGGCGCGCGACCTCGATCACATCCGCCCCGACCTCGCCGAGTTGCTGGCGCGGCGCGCCAAAGGCGAGGACGCTGCACGCCCCGACGCGGTGGCGAAGCGGCGCAAGAGCGGCCAACGCACGGCGCGCGAGAACCTCGCCGACCTGCTCGATGCGGACAGCTTCATCGAGTACGGCGGCTTCGCCATCGCCGCGCAGCGCCAGCGCCGCTCGCTGGACGACCTGATCGCGCGCACGCCGGGCGACGGGCTGCTCGCCGGCATCGGGCGGGTCAACGGTGAGCTGGTCGGCGCCGAACGCGCCGCCTGCGCGGTGCTGTCGTACGACTACACGGTCCTCGCCGGTACGCAGGGCTTCCAGAACCACCGCAAGAAGGATCGCCTGTTCGAGCTGATCGAGCGGCTGCGCCTGCCGGTGGTGTTCTTCACCGAGGGCGGCGGCGGCCGGCCGGGCGACACCGACGCGCCGGGCGTCGCCGGGCTCGACTGCATGGCCTTCGCGCTGTTCGGCGGGCTGAGCGGCCTGGTGCCGATGGTCGGCATCAACTCGGGGCGCTGCTTCGCCGGCAACGCCGCGCTGCTCGGCTGCTGCGACGTGATCATCGCCACCGCCAACTCCAACATCGGCATGGGCGGCCCGGCGATGATCGAGGGCGGCGGGCTCGGCGTCTTCCGGCCGGAGGAGGTCGGACCGATGGCAACGCAGGTGCCGAACGGCGTCGTCGACGTCGCGGTCGCCGACGAGGCCGAAGCGGTGCGCGTCGCCAAGCAGTACCTGGCGTATTTCCAGGGTCCGCTGGCGCGGTGGGAGTGCGCCGACCAGCGCCAGCTGCGCCACGCGGTGCCGGAGAACCGGCTGCGCGTCTATGACGTGCGCACGGTGATCGACGGACTCGCCGACCGCGGCTCGGTGCTGGAGCTGCGGCGCGGCTTCGGGCTCGGCATGATCACCGCGCTGGCGCGCGTCGAGGGGCGGCCGCTCGGCATCGTCGCCAACAATCCGCGCCACCTGTCTGGTGCAATCGACAGCCCGGGCGCCGACAAGGCCGCCCGCTTCCTGCAGCTGTGCGATGCGTTCGATCTGCCGGTGCTGTTCCTCTGCGACACCCCCGGGATGATGGTCGGCCCCGAGGTCGAAACCACCGCGCTGGTGCGCCACTGCTCGCGCCTGTTCGTCACCGGCGCCAGTCTCACCGTGCCGTTCTTCACCATCGTGCTGCGCAAGGGCTACGGGCTCGGCGCGCAGGCGATGGCCGGCGGCAGCTTCAAGGCCGGCCTGTTCACCGTCGCCTGGCCGACCGGCGAGTTCGGCGGCATGGGCCTGGAGGGCGCGGTGAAGCTCGGCTTCCGCAAGGAGCTCGAAGCGGTCGCCGACCCCGAGCAGCGGCGTCAGCTCTTCGAGCACATGGTGGCGCGCGCCTACGAGCACGGCAGAGGCCTCAACATGGCCAGCCACTTCGAGATCGACGCGGTCATCGACCCGGCCGAGTCGCGCCACTGGATCGCCACCGCGATGCGCTCCGCCCCCCCGCCCCCACCGCGCACGCACAAGAAGCGCCCGTGCATCGACACCTGGTGACCAAGAAACTGCGGAACCACGGATGAACACAGATGAACACAGATGGAGTCTAAGGCGTGGCTGCTAGCCAACGCCGCGGATCTGTTTTTCAGAACTTTATCTGTGTTTATCTGTGTTCATCCGTGGTTCCGCAGTTTTGAGATGAGATGAAAACTATCGATTTGCGCAGCGACACGGTCACCCGCCCGACCGCCGCGATGCGCGCCGCGATGGCGGCGGCCGAGGTGGGCGACGACGTCTACGGCGAGGACCCGACCGTCAATCAGCTGCAGACGGTCGCGGCGCAGCGGCTGGGGATGGAGGCGGCGATCTTCGTGCCGAGCGGCACGATGGCCAACCAGGCGGCGATTCGCGCGCTGACGCGGCACGGCGACGTGGTGCTGGTCGGCCACGCCTGTCACCTGTTGAAGTACGAGGCCGGCGGCGCGGCGGCGCTGTCCGGCGTGCAGCTGAAGGAAGTCGGCGCCGACGGCCTGTTCACCGCCGACGACGTCCGCACCGCACTGCCGCCGGCCGATCACCACTACGCGCCGGTGACCACCGTGGCGCTGGAGAACACGCACAACAGCGCCGGCGGGCGGATCTGGCCGTTCGATCAGCTGCGCGCCGTGGTCGACCGCGCACGCGAACGCGAGCTGAAGGTCCATCTCGACGGAGCGCGGCTGTGGAACGCGGTGGTGGCCAGCGGCATCGACGCCAAACGCTGGGTCGCGGGCTTCGACTCGGTGTCGTTCTGCCTGTCGAAGGGACTCGGCGCGCCGGTCGGTTCGCTGGTGTGCGGCTCGGTCGAGCTCATCGACCGGGTGCACCGCTTCCGCAAGATGCTCGGCGGCGGCATGCGCCAGGCCGGCATCCTGGCAGCGGGCGGCCTGCACGCGCTCGAACACCACGTCGAGCGGCTGGCCGACGATCACGCCAACGCACGGCGGCTGGCGGATGGCCTGCGCGAGTTGGGGTTGGAGGTGGCGCCGCGGCCCGAGACGAATATCGTCATGTTCCGCGGCGCCGAGGTGGGAAGGTTGTGGGGGGCGTTGTTGGAGCGCGGAGTGCTGATCAATCCGATGGATCAGCGGACCTTCCGCGCCGTGACTCACCTCGACGTCACGGCCGAGGACATCGACGATGCCCTCGGCCGCATTGGCGAAGCGCTGGGGGGGCAGCGCGCTTAGCTCGTCTACTCCCGCCGGTTACACGGCCTCGGGGACTGAGGTGACGCGTAACGGGGCCGCCGTCGTTGCGGTACCCCTGGTGGGGAAGCGGACGATCGCCGTTTCCGTCTCGGTCAAGCGATGGGATGCCCTGGAGGTCGGGGTGCGCTGACCGGTCACCCACTCGCTGACGACCAGCGCCAGCGCGGACACGACCAGCGCGACATTGAGAGCGATCACGATCGATCCCAGTTCCGCGGTCATGTCGATGCCAGTCATTGCCTTTCCCTCCTCGTTGGCTTGCTGCCTTTTTGTGAGAGCAAGTGGCTTGCCAACTGGCTGGCGCAGGGAGGAGCAGCGCCGCGGAAGGCGGGATGCTCACTCGCCCAGGCAGCCCGTCCAGCCGTCTGCACAGGCGGGCGTGCAGCGGGTGCAAAGTCCGTGTTGCGGGCTTCAACACGACGGCCCGGCGACGCGGCGCCACAACGACTGAAACTCGCTGAGAATCAGCTCGTTGTGCCGTTGTGCCCTTGTGCCGTTGTGGTCAACACCCCTCACATCCGGCGCAGGATCTTGGCGCTGTAGGCGTTCATCTTCTGCGGCCGGCGCGTGCGCGGGGCCGGCAGGCAGGCGACCAGGCGGGCGGCCTGCTCGCGCGACAGGAAGGCGGCCGGGATGTCGTAGTAGTGCTGCGCCGCGTCCTCCCCTCCGTAGATGCCGGGGCCGAACTCGACCACGTTGAGGTAGAGTTCCAGGATGCGGTCCTTGGGCAGGATCAGGTCGGCCAGCAGCGCCAGCGGAATCTCGAATGCCTTGCGGACGAACGAGCCGTGCGTCCCGAGGAAGAGGTTCTTCACCAGCTGCTGGGTGATGGTCGAGCCGCCGCGCCAGAGGCGGCCGCGCTTGACGTTGTCCTCCGCCGCCTTGCGCATGCCGAGCCAGTCGACGCCGGAGTGCTCGAAGAAGCGGGCGTCCTCGGCGGCGACGGCGGCACGCGGCAGGTAGGGGCCGAGGCGTTTCAGCGGCACGAAGCCGCTCGCTGAGCCGGGAGCGTCGCCGTGCTCGATCCACTGCTGCAGTTGCAGTGCCGTGAGCAGCGGGGGGAGGAAGCGCAGGTAGACCAGTCCGACGGCGCAGAGCGCCAGGTAGGCGATCGCCAGCGCCGCCAGCCAGCGGGTGACGCTCCACAGGCGGGCCCGCAGGCCGGTGCCGCGGCGGCTCGAGCCGGCCCGCGGCGCGTCGCCGCCGAGGCGCGGCAACCAGGCGCGCGCGGCAGCCACTCAGCCCTTGGCAGGCGGAGCGAGGATATCGGCGGCGGCGTTGAGCGCGCTCACCGCCGTCGGCACGCCGGCGTAGCAGGCGGTCTGCATCAGCACCTCGGTGAGCTCCTCCCTGGTGATGCCGAGGTTGAGCGCGCCGACCAGGTGCCCCTTGAGCTCGTCGGTCTTCCCGAGTGCCGCCAGCTGGGCGACCGTACACAGGCTGCGGCTGCGGATGTCGAGGTTGGGCCGCGACCAGAACATGCCGAAGACGAACTCGGTCACCATGGCAAAGAAATCCGGCGCCAGGCGCGCCGCCGGCATGCTCGGCGCCGTCTTCATCAGGTCGCCCCAGAGCTGCGCGGTCACCTCACGCCCGCGCGCGAGCAGTTCGGATTGATCGGCCATGCGTCCTCCGTCTCGGTTGAGCGCGGCGGACGGTGGCAGAACCACAGCGGAAAGCCAACTGCGGGACCGGTGACCAGTGACCGGTCGGCTGGTTCGAGAGGCTTCCTCGAGGCCGATCGAATCGTTGATCAGCGACGCCCGCCGGCGCGGCCAGTCACAAACCAAGGGTGTTCGACCGGTCACTGGTCACCGGTCACTGGTCACGCTTCCTCCTCACGCCGACAGCGTCAGCGGCTCGCCGGCGGCGACCGCGTCGCCGCGGTGCAGCAGGCGCGGGATGCGGATCGAGAAGGTCGAGCCGAGACCGGCGACCGACTCGACGTGCACCTCGCCGCCGAGACGGGTGGTCAGACGCTGGACGATGTAGAGGCCGAGGCCGACGCCGGCACGCGCCAGGCTGCCGCGGTTGCCCCCCTGGCGGAAGGCTTCGAAGATCGCATCGATCTCGTCGGCGGCGATGCCGATGCCGGTGTCGCTGATCTCCACTTCGATCTCGTCGCTCTGCCGGTCCCAGCGCGCGCTGATGCTGATCATGCCGCGCGCGGTGTACTTGCAGGCGTTCTCCAGCAGGTTGCGCAGGATGGTGCGTACCTTCTCCTCGTCGGTACGCAGCGGCGGCACCTCGCCGGCCGGCGGCCAGTGCACGGCGACGCCGGGCGTCTCCGGCAGATTGGCGCGCAGGTCGGCAAACACGTCGTCGAGCTCGAACTCCTCGCACGCGACGCGCTCGTGGCCGAAGTCGATGCGGCTGGCGTCGAGCATGCGGCCGATCGCCTGCTGCAGGATGCGACCGGCGGCGCGCACCTTGCCAAGCGCGCCGCGCTGCTCGCCGGTGGTGCGCCCGTAGCTCTCGTCGATCAGCAGCTCGGTGTAGCCGAGCAACGTGGTGAGCGGCGTCTTGAGCTCGTGCGAGACGGTGGCGAGGAACTCGGTCTTGATGCGTTCCGCCTCCTGCGCCTTGGCGTAGAGGATCTTGAACTCGGCCAGCGTGCGCTGCAGCTGCGCCGCCAGCGCCTCGGCGGAATCGGCGCGCTGCTCCTCGCGCCGCGTGCGATCGACCAGGTGGCCGTAGAAGATCGCGGTGGTGAAGAGGAACGGCACGCGGATCAACGACGGCGAGGTCCACAGGTCGCCGCCGCCGGTGAGCGAATGCCCGAACAGGTAGGCGACACACACCACGCAGGCCGCCACCGCGATCAGGCGCAGGTTCTCACCCACCGCAGCCAGCAGCAGCAGGAAGAAGTAGAGCATGAAGAAGTCGGCGCTGAAGCGCCCGCTGCTGATCAACGCGATGGTCACCCAGACGGTGTCGAAGACGATCATCGCGATGGAGAAGCGCATGGCATCCGTCACCCGGCGCGGCAGCTGGGCGACCAGCACGTTCGAGGCGAGCGCCAGCGCGATCAGGCCACCGACCAGCGGCGTCGGCGCCGCGAAGCCCTGCTCGACCAGCAGCAGGTAGGCCGTGGCGATGATCAGCGTGTAGCGCAGCAGCAGGAAGGCGCGCAGTTTGGTGGCCGGATCCACGGACCGCGCGAGGCAGCAAAACGCGGACCGCGCGCCTGGCCATGCCACCTGCGAGGTCGCCGGTACGATGACCGGCACCAGGTCTGGCACATGCTCTGCGAGGCGACGCGCGATCGACGCTGGAATGACGGGGAAGGGAAGGCTGTTAGGCTGCTAGGCGGTTAGGCTGTTAGGGGGAGAAGGAGGAGCAGGAGAATCGATTTTCCGCGCTTCCGACCCCTAACAGCCTAACAGCGTAACCGCCTAACAGCCTCTCCTCAGACCGCGTATTCCAGCGCCGCGTCGTCGATCTCGCGGTCGCTGGTGCAGTCTTCGCAATAGCTCGACTGGCCGCCCGCGCTGGTCGCCGAGCCGTGCGTCGGGCAACCGCACTGCGGGCAGAGGTAGGGGAAACGAGTATGGTCCGATGCAGTCTGTAGGTTCACGTCTGGGAGGGTAACCGCCTGAAGTTACAGGCAAGTAACCGCCAGGTGATCGTTCGGGGTCAGGCCCCGCCGATCAGAAGGTCGGAATCGGGTCCTTGGGCGAGCGCAGGCGGTCGAGCGGACCGCCCTTGCGCCACATGAAGCAGGAGTCGGGCATGCCGCCCATGCCGAGGATCGAATCGGCGGCGGCGGCGCGTGCCGGCCAGCCCTCGGAGATGGCGCCGCAGACCTGGATGAAGGTCGGTGCCAGCATCAGCATGGCATCGAGCAACGGCCGGTCGGCCGGCGCCGACAGCCGCGCCATGAGCGCCGCGGAGATGCCGCGGAACAGCGACAGCCCGGCCAGGCCGGCCAGGCGCGGGCTGGCGTCGGCCCAATCGACCGCCTCCAGCGCCGGCTTGTCGCGCCGCCGTTCGGCGGCGGTCACCTCGCCGAGACTGACGGTGGCGAGCTCGACCGGCGCCCAGACGCGCACCTCGTGCAGGGTGGTGAAGCGGTCCATCGGCCGCGCCACCGCCGGTGCCGGGGCGAAGACCAGGTCGGTGAGCTGCGCGGCCAGGTCGAGGTCGCCGTCGGCGCGCTGGCTGCCGTCGACCAGCAGGTCGCGGCGGAAGACGCGCTCGCCCGGCCGCCACGCCGTCGCGGTGACGATCTCGCCGGCGGTGTCGAGCGCCCAGCTGGTCGCCGCCGCCAGCACCTGTGCGAGGGTCAGGATGTGTGAGCACCCGCGCGGGCCGCCGAACACCGCCGACAGGCGGCGCGCGAAGCCGGCGTCGAGCGTCGCGCCCTCCAGCCCGAGGATGGCGGCGATCGGGTCGCGGCAGCTCTCGCCGCCGGTCAGCTCGCCGGGCTCGAAGGCGACATTCGGCTGCTGCGCGCTGATGGCGTTCAGTCGGCGCGTCGCCGGGTCGATCACCGCCTCCAGCCGCATGTGGTGCACGATGCCCGGCGTGCCGAGGTCGCCGCCGACCGGCACCAGGCCGCGCTTGCGCAGGTCGATCAACACCGCGCGCGCATCGAGCTGGCCGTCGAGCCGCGCGAGCAGCGTCACCGTCAGGCCGCGGCTGTGCAGCGGATGGCCGCGCAGGTCGAGGTGCATCGATGCTCCTTAACCACCAAGTCGGTGATGGCGGAAGATGACCACCAAGGCACCAGGAAGAGCCAGCTCATGATTCCGACGTCTTGGTGTCCTTGGTGCCTTGGTGGTTAACTCCGCCGATGCGTTACGACGGCATGCAGCAGTGGCTCCGCGCCCGCCTCGTCCGGCGGCCGTGGTGGATGAACGCCCTGATGATCTTCTGCGCCGCGCTCGCCGCGGTGCAGATCCCGCTCGACCTGCTGCACACGCCGCTGGCGCGTGACGAGCAGGTCTGGTTCGGCGTCATGCTCACCGGCTGGGCGGCCAAGCTCGGCGAGCTGGCGCATCTCGTCGTGTACGCCGCCGGCGCCTACGGCTTCTGGCACATGCGCACCTGGATGTGGCCATGGGCGTCGCTGTACGCGGCGCAGGTCGGCTTCGCCATGGTGGTATGGACCGCCGTGCATCGCAGCGGTGCGCGCGCCGCCCTCGGCATCGGCGCCGGCCTGCTCTTCTACGGCCTGATCACCCGCGCGCTGTGGCGCGCCAAGCCGCTGTTCCAGGCGCCGCGCCTGCCGCTGGCGGCGCGCTACGGCGGCTGGGCGCTGGTGACCGGCGCCTCCTCCGGCATCGGCGCCGAGTTCGCCCGCGCGATCGCGCGCGACGGCATGCCGGTGGTGCTGACGGCGCGGCGCGGCGAGCGCCTGCGCGAGCTGGCGGCGGAGCTGGAGCAGGCACACGGCGTCGCGACGCGCGTGGTGGCGGCCGACCTCACCGTCGTCGCCGATTGCGCGCGACTCGCCGAGGCGGTCGCCGATCTCGACGTCTCGGTGGTCGTCGCCAACGCCGGCGCCGGCGTGGCCGGCCGCTTCGACGCCGCCGACCCCGACCGCCTGGTGGCGATGGTGCAGCTCAACTGCACCGCGCCGGTGGCGGTGATCAGCCGTCTGCTGCCGCGCCTCACACTGCGCCGGCGCGGTGCGGTGATCCTCACCGGCTCGACCGCCGCCTTCCAGCCGCTGCCCTTCCAGGCGGTCTACGCCGCCACCAAGGCCTTCGACCTCTTCCTCGGCGAAGCGCTGTGGGGCGAGTTGCAGGGCAGCGGCGTCGACGTACTGGTGCTGTCACCCGGTCCGGTCGAGACCGAGTTCGCCGACGTCGCCGGCTCGGTGCTCCCCGACTCCGACACCCCCGCCTACGTCGTCGGCGTGGCGATGAACGCGCTCGGCCACCAGGCGTCGGTTGTCCCTGGCTGGTTCAACTGGCTGCGCGCCAGCGCCATCCGCGTCACCCCGCGCCCGATCGCGACGCTGTTGGCGGGCCAGATCATGACCAAGTGGATGCGGGAATGAGGCGGGGCTGTCAGCTTTCAGCCATCAGCTATCAGCTTTCAGCCGTCAGCTTTCACTGGTCGTCTGATGGCTGACAGCTGATGCCGGTCCGCCATTTCACAGCAACTCGCCGCGCAGCACGGTGACCGCCTGGCCGAAAGGCGGACGCGCTCCCCGGCAACCTCGACGCGCACCACGCCGCCGCGCGGCGACGCCTGGTAGCCGGTCATCGCCGTCCTGCCGAGCCTGGCGCCCCAGTGCACCGCCAGGGCGCAGTGCGCCGAGCCGGTGACCGGATCCTCGTCGATGCCGTGTGCCGGGGCGAAGAAACGCGAGACGAAATCGTACTGCGGCTGGTCGCCGCGTGCGGTGACGCAGATGCCGGTGTCGGCGACCTGTTGCAGGCGGCGCAGGTCGGGGCGCAACCCGCGCACCGCGGCGGCCGACTCGAGCTCGACCAGCCCCATGGTGCGGGTGCGGTGGCTGTGCACGACCGGCGCGCCGAGCGCCTCGAGCATCGCCGCCGGCAGCGGCTCGCCGAGCGACGGCAGCGCCGGGAAATCGAGACCGATCCAGTCGCCGTCGCGCCAGGCGCGCAGCACGCCGCTGGCGGTGTGGAACGCGATCGGCGCGCCGGCCGGTGCGACGCCCTCGCTCCACAGCGCGTGCGCGCTGGCCAGCGTGGCGTGGCCGCACAACGGCACCTCGACCGTCGGCGTGAACCAGCGCAGCGCGAAGCCATCGTCGCGCCGCCACAGGAACGCGGTCTCGGCGAGGTTCATCTCGGCGGCGACGCGTTGCAGCCAGGCGGCGTCGCGCGGCGGATCCAGCAGACAGACCGCGGCGGGGTTGCCGCGGAACGGCTCCGGGGTGAAAGCGTCGACCTGGACGATGCGCAGCGTGCTCATGCCCGTCGGCTAGCGGCTAGCGCCCCGACGCCTCAAGCGCTTTCGACAAAGTTCTTCACCACAACGACACCCCGACACCACGTCAGCCGTTGTGTCGTGGTGCCGTTGTGGTGAAGAAACGATGGGATGGATCCTGAAGTCAGACTACAGCCGCTGGAAGCGCGCCTGCTCGGCGTGCTGGTCGAGAAGGCGCTCACCACCCCGGAGGGCTATCCGCTCTCGCTCAACGCCGCGGTGCTGGGCGCCAACCAGAAGAGCAACCGCGACCCGGTGCTGGCGCTGTCCGACGACGAGGTGTCGGACGCGCTCGACGGCCTGATCGACAAGCAGCTGGTGCGCAAGGTGTTCCCCGGCGCCAGCCGGGTGGACAAGTACGCCCACACCGGCACCTCGACGTTGAAGGTCGAGATCAGCCAGCTGGCGCTGCTCGCCGAGCTGCTGATGCGCGGCCCGCAGTCGCTCGCCGAGCTACGCGCCCGCACCGCGCGCATGGTGCCGATCGACACCGCCGAGCGCCTGCACGAGCTGCTCGACCCGCTGGAGGCGCGCGGCATGGTCGCGCGCGTCCCAGCCGGTCACGGCTCACGCGTCGAGCGCGTCGTGCAGTGCCTGTGCCCCGACCTGCACCCGCTGGAGACGCACGGCGTCGCCCCCGCGGCGAGCCCCGGTGGCGCGCCCGAGGAAGCTTCGGTCGCCACCCGCGCCGCGCTCGCCGAGCGCATCACCGCCCTCGAAGCGACGGTGGAGCGGCTGCAGCGCCAACTGCGCGGCCTGGCCGGCAAGCTCGGCGAGCCGCTGGAGGACTGAGAGGATTCACCACAGGGACACGGAGGCACGAAGGATCACCACGCTCGGACTCGGTGCTTCTCTCCGTGTTTCGGTGCCTCTGGGGTGAATTCCTCGACCTGCTTCGCCTTACCCACATCCTCCGCTATGGTGCCGCTTCCGTGTCCGCCTCTTCCCCCGATCACCTCGCCTTTGACGCCGTCTCGATGGCGTTCGGCGAGCGGCGCGTCTTCGACCGCCTGTCGTTCCGCTTTCCGGCCGGCCACATCGCCGTCATCCTCGGCGGCAGCGGCTCGGGCAAGAGCACCGCGCTGCGGCTGATCGGCGGCCTGATCCAGCCGACCAGCGGCCGCGTGCTGGTCGACAGCGAGGACGTCACCCAGCTCGGCGAGCGCGCCCTGTACCGGGTGCGCGGCAAGCTCGGCATGCTGTTCCAGGGCGGCGCGCTGCTCGACGCGATGACGGTCTTCGAGAACTGCGCCTTCCCGCTGCGCGAGCGCACGCGGCTCGACGTGGCGGCGATCGCGGCGCGGGTGCGCGAGTGTCTGGACGCCGTCGGCCTGGCGGACGCCGAGGCGCTGCTACCGAGCCAGCTCTCCGGCGGCATGGTCAAGCGCGCCGCGCTGGCGCGCGCCATCGTCATGCGGCCGACCATCCTGCTCTGCGACGAGCCGTTCTCCGGCCTCGATCCGATCTCGGCGCGGCGCATCGAGGCGCTGCTGGTCGAACTCAACGCGCGCTTCGGCATGACCGTGGTGGTGGTCTCGCACGACATCGCCTCGACCATGCGCATGGCCACGCAGGTGCTGGTGCTGCTGCCCGACGGTGCCGTCGCGGGCACGCCGGAGGAGTTGCAGCGCAGCACCGACCCGCGCGTCGCCTCGTTCCTCAACCCCGACGTCGACGCCGCGCTGGCGCGCAGCGCGACGGTCGAGCGCACGCCGGGAGCGATGGCGTGGTGACGCCGATTGCCGACCTCGGCTTCGCCTCGCTGCGCTTCGTCGAGGAGCTCGGACGGATGGCGCGCTTCGCCGCCGCCGTCGCGCGCTGCCTGGCGACGCCCCCGCCGCGCGTCGGCCGCTTCGTCGACGAGCTGTTCAAGCTCGGCGTGCTGTCGCTGCTGATCATCTGCCTGTGCGGCACCGCGGTCGGCGCGGTGCTCGGGCTGCAGGGCTACAACACGCTGGTGCGCTTCGGCGCCGCCGACTCGCTCGGCGCCGTGGTCGGCCTGAGCCTGATCCGCGAGCTCGGCCCGGTGTTGACCGCGCTGCTCGCCACCGGCCGCGCCGGCTCGGCGACCACCGCCGAGATCGGCACCATGGTGGTCACCGAGCAGCTCGACGGGCTGCGCATGATGTCGGTCGATCCGGTGCACTACGTCGTCGCGCCGAAGGCGCTGGCGATGCTGGTGGTCATGCCGCTGCTGTCGGCGCTGTTCATCGTCTTCGGCATCTTCGGCGGCTACGCCATCGGCGTCGGCCTGATGGGGCTCGACGCCGGCCGCTACATGACCAGCCTGAGCGACTCGGTCGACTTCGGTTCCGACGTCGCCGGCAGCCTGGTCAAGGCGCTGGTGTTCGGCGCCCTGGTCGGCCTGATCTCCACGTACAAGGGATTCACCACCGCGCCGACCTCGGCCGGCGTCAGCCGCGCCACCACCTCGACGGTGGTGGTGGCCTCGGTCAGCATCCTGGTCTTCGACTATTTCATCACCGCGCTGTGGGGAGTGTGAGCACATGCGCCGTTCGCCAACCCGTGACCTGCTCGTCGGCGGCTTCGTGCTCGCCGGCCTCGCCACTATCGCCTACCTGTCGCTGAGCATCGGTGGCATCGCCTACAGCGGCCCGAAAGGCCTCAAGGTGTACGCCGACTTCGACGAGATCGGCGGCCTCAAACCGCGCGCCCCGGTGGTCGTCTCCGGCGTCAAGGTCGGCGAGATCGAGTCGATCGGGCTGGCCGACGACTACCGCGCCCGGGTGCGCTTCGACCTCGACCCGAGCCTCAAGCTGCCGGTCGACACCACCGCCTCGATCGTCACCTCCGGCGTGCTCGGCGACCGCTACGTCTCGCTGCAGCCGGGCGCCGAGGATGACTTGCTGAAGTCGGGCGACCGGATAGAGTTCGTTGAATCGGCGGTGATTCTCGAGCGCATGATCGGCAAGCTGATCCACAACGCCAACGTCGGCGGCAGCGGCGAGGACGCCAAGTGAGGCCGCTCCGCCTGCTGCTCGTCGCGTTCACCCTGCTCACCGGCTGCGCCACCATCGAGCCGCCGCAGCCGGACAACGACCCCTACGAGCACCTCAACCGCGACATCTTCGCCTTCAACGAGGCGATCGACCAGTGGGGCCTGGAGCCGGTGGCACGCGGCTGGAACTGGCTGACGCCGGAGGTCGTGCAACGCGGCTTCGTGAACTTCTTCAACAACCTGCGCCTACCAATCGTGCTGACCAACGACATCCTGCAGGGTCGGCCGCGCTGGGTGGCGGAGACCATCGGCCGCTTCCAGGCGAACACGTTCCTCGGCTTCTTCGGCTTCTGGGACATCGCCGCCGACTTCGGCGTTCCGCCGCATGTGCAGGACAGCGGCCTGACGCTGGCCCGCGCCGGCATCAAGCCCGGGCCGTTCCTGATGGCGCCGGTGCTCGGGCCGACCAACCTGCGCGACCTGCTCGGCTTCGGCATCGACACCATGCTCAACATCTACCCGTTCTTCGTGAACATCCCGTACGTCACCATCACCGCCGGCGGCATCGACATCGTCAACCGGCGCTCGCGCGCGCTCGACCAGGTGGACGAGGCGCGGCGCGCCTCGGTCGACTTCTACTCCTTCGTGCGCAACGCGTACGTGCAGCGGCGCTGGCGCGAGGTGGTCGGCGAGCAGCCGGCCGGCGGCGCGCAAGCGGAGGACCTGTACGATGTGGAGATCTTCGAGGATCAGGTCGAGGAAGGCGGCGACCCGGGTGAGCCGAATGCTCCGTAACGCCAGGGCCGGGCTGCTGGCGGCGGCGCTGCTGGCCCTCGCCGCCGGTGCGGCGCGCGCCGAGTCGCCCAGCCAGGTCGTCGACGGGCTCGCCTCGCAGGTGATCGCCGTGCTCAAGGACGGACAGTTGTCCTCCGGCCAGAAGCGCGACCGCATCGAGCAGATCGCGTACAACGCGATCGATTTCGTCACCCTCTCGAAGCTGGTGCTGGCACGCAACTGGGCCAAGTTCTCGCCCGAGCAGCGCACCCAGTTCGAGGCCGAGTTCAAGCGCCACCTGTCGATGACCTACGGCCGCAACATCGACAACTACCAGAACGAGAAGGTGCAGATCACCGGCGAGCGCCCCGAGTCGCGCGGCGACGTCACCGTGCAGAGCAAGATCCTGCGCGGCAGCGCCAGCGAGAACATCGCCGTCGACTACCGCCTGCGCCAGGCCGACGGGCAGTGGAAGATCATCGACGTGATCATCGAAGGCGTCAGCCTGGTGTCGAACTTCCGCTCGCAGTTCCAGGATATCGTCGCCCAGGGCGGCCCGCAGAAGCTGCTGACACTGCTGGCCGACAAGAACGCGTCGGGCGAGTCGCTGCAGGCGCCGGGGGTGAAGGACTAGGCGGCTAGGCTGTTCGCGCCCCCTAACCGCCTAGCAGCCTAACAGCCTAAAATTTCTTGTTGATGATGTTCGGCACCACGTACGGCAGGTCGACGTTCTGATAGAGCGTCGTCTGCGCCCAGGCCTCGTGTTCCTGTTTGCGCAGGATGCCGTCGGCGTTGGTGTCGGCCTTGTCGAAGGTGTCCTTCAGCGTCGGTGAGGCCTGCGCCTCGTCGCGACTGATCGAGCCGTCGCCGTCCTTGTCGGCGTCGGCCCAGGCCTTGGTCTTCTCGGTCAGGTACACGCCGATCTCGTAGACGGTGACGATGCGGTCGTTGTCCTTGTCGACGGCGGCAAAGGCGTCGCCGGAGAAGCCGCCCTTGATCGCCTCGTCGCGCGACAGCGAGCCGCTGTTGTCGAGGTCGGCGCTGTCGAAACGCACCTTCACGTCGCGCGGGATGAGGTCGGGCGTCGGCATGCGCGGCGCCAGCGTCGGCGCCGGCTGCGCCTGCACGGCGGCGGCCGCCAGCAGCGCGATCAGAACGGCGAGCTTGTTCACGCGCCCGCCTTGGCGCTGAGCGCCTCTTGCAGCTTGCTCTCGTCCTCGTGCGACAGGGAGGTCTTCAACACCTTGCCGCCGACCCCGTGCAGCGCCTCCAGCACCTTGTCCGGCGTCGCCTTGCGCACGAGCACGAACAGCGCCGAGCTACCCGGCTGCAGGGTCGAGGCGAGCTCCTTCATGAACTTGTCGTCGATGCCGATATCGGAGAGCGCGCCGGCGGCGGCGCCGGCGGCGGCGCCGACCGCGGCGCCGAGCAGCGGGTTGAGGAAGATGGTGCCGATCAGCAGGCCCCAGAAGCCGCCGCCGAGCGCGCCGGCGGCGGGCAACGGGTAGCTCTGGTGCAGCTTCACGTTGCCGTCGGCCTTGCGGACCGCGACCACCGCGTCCTCCAGGTCGATGAGGTACTCCTTCTGCATCTTCAGCAGCTCGAGGCGGACCTCGTCGGCCTTGAACTCGGCGTCGAACCCAATCACCACCAGATCGCTCATGCGCGTCTCCTCTCGTCCGCGCATTCCAGCCGATGCGGGGAGGAAGTCAACCCGAGGAGCGTGCTGACGTGCGGAGGTGCTGACGTTCCGCGGAGGCCTTTGGCCGAGCAGCGATCGCTGCCTCTCCATCGAAAGCTCACCCCTGCCCCAGCACGTCCACACGTCGGCACATCAGCACGCCCACACGTCCGCACGTCCACCCTCCACACGCCCGCACGCTCCTGGGTTGACCGTCTGCCGCGTTCTCGGTACGCCGCCGGTGTGTTCACGTCCGAGGCGGTCACCCGAAACATTCGCGTGCGCGTGCAATCCAGCTACGTGCCGGAGCGCTCCGAGCCCGAGCAGGGCAGCTGGTTCTTCATCTACACGGTCGAGATCTCGAACCAGGGCAGCGACACCGCGCAACTGGTGAGCCGGCACTGGATCATCACCGACGCCAACGGCGCGGTGAACGAGGTGCGCGGCCCCGGGGTGGTCGGCGAGCAACCGACGCTGGCGCCGGGCGAGTCGTTCACCTACACCTCGGCCTGTCCGCTGGAGACCCCGTTCGGGACGATGCACGGCACGTACCAGATGGTCACCAAGAGCGGCGAGCGGTTCGACGCCGAGATCGCGGCCTTCTCGCTCGGCGAGCCGCACGCCATCAATTGAAGGAGACGGCGATGCTGACAGCCAGCGAGTGCGTTCTCTACAGCGGCGGCCTGCGCGGCGCCGAGGCGGCGTTCGGCGCCGCCGCCGAACGGCATGGCGTCGAGGAAGTGACCTTCACCTTCGACGGCCACGACGTCGAGCGCCGACGCGGCGTACGCACGCTCAGCCACGCCGAGCTGCTGCACGGCGACGTCAGCCTCGCCTACGTCTCGAAGCTGATGCGACGCCACTACCCGGAGACCGACTACATCAAGAAGGTGCTGCAGACGATCTGGCACCAGGTGAACAACGCCCAGGAGATCTACGTCGTCGGCAAGGTGCTCGACGACGAGACGGTGATGGGCGGCACCGGCTGGGGCGCCGAGTTCGGCAAGCTGTGCAACAAGCCGGTGTTCGTCTTCGACCAGGACCGCGACCAGTGGCTCGGCTGGACCGGCGAGGCCTGGAAGCCGAACGAGCCGACCATCACCCACGCCCACTTCGCCGGCACCGGCACGCGCCACCTGCGCGACAACGGCCGCCAGGCGATCGAGGCGCTGTTCAAGCGCTCGTTCGGCTGAGCGTGTAAAGACCCCCATCCCGACCTTCCCCCGCTGCGCGGGGGAAGGAGCGGAGTCGGCTGCGGCGCGCCCCGGTCCCTTCCCCCGCAGCGGGGGAAGGTGAGGATGGGGGCCTCAATTCTTCGCTTTGTATTGATCGACCAGGTTCTTCTGCACCGCGCTGGGTGAGAAGACGGACTGCCAGCAGCCGCCGGCCTCGCTGACCAGCTGCACGGTCACGTTGTCCTGCTGGCGGAAGAGCTGCGTCTGCAGCACCGGCGCCGGCAGCACCAGGCTGGGGCCCTTGGACTTCACCAGGATCGAGTCCTTGCCGGCGTGGCCGCCCTTGATCAGCAGCTTCTGCGTACCGCCCTGGTTGCCGACCGGGTCGCTGAACAGGAAGCCGCGCGGGCTCGAGCCGCCCAGCGCTCTCCAGCCGAAGAACGGCGCCACCTCGACGTCCATGCCGAGCACCGGCGCATTGCCGATCTCATCGTAGATGCAGAGGGCGACGTGCGTGGTCGAGGTCGGCGAGCCGATCTCGGGCATCGGTGCATCGCCCTTTGCCCAACGCCAGGTGAGCCGCGGCGCGGTGCCGCTCTTGATCGACAGCCGCGAGGTGCCGGCGAGGTGACAGCCGCTGCGCGGCGTCGCGCCGCACAGCGGGGTCGGAGTCGGCGTCGCCGACGGCGTCGGAGTCGGCGTCGCGGTGTCGGTCGGAGCGATCGACGTCGGGGTCACCGTGCGGGTCGCCGTGATCGTCGGCGTCTGGCTGGCGGTGCGGGTGACGGTGACCGTCGGCGTGTCGGTGCGCGTCGACGTGACGGTCCGGGTCGAGGTCTGCGTCCCGGTCGCGGTGGCCGTGCGGGTATTGCTGGCGGTCGGCACCGGCGTCCAGGTCGAGGTGGTGGTCGGCGTCGCCGTGTCCGGCAGGACGATGGTGTCGGTCGGCGTCGAGGTCACCGTTCCGGTGTGCGTCGCCGTCGCCGTGAGGCTCGGCGTCACCGTCACCGTCGCGGTCGAGGCTGGGGTCGGCGTGATGGTCAGCGGCGTGCTGTTCGGGTCGGACGGATCGGACCCGGCGGCGAGCTCGTCGGCATCGCGGAAGCCGTCCTCGTCGCGGTCGACGCCGGCGCGCACCGCCGAGCCGAGCGGCATGGCGGTGTAGGTCAGCTCCTGACCGGCGATCGCCGCCTTGGCGCGCAGCGTACCGTCGCTGATCGCCCCCTCGCTGGTCTTGTCGCTGACGAAGTTGCCGCTGCCGTCGCGATACCAGCCGCGCGGCGTACCGGCGACGTTGCCCTTGACGATCAGGTCGCACTCGCCGGCGGCGGCGCGGGCGATGAGCAGGCTGATGCGCGCGCCGACCGCGCCGGAATTGCTGCTGGTCAACGTCACCTGCTGGCCGACGATCGGCGCCAGGTCGGTGTCGAAGGCGAGCAGGAACTGCTCGACCTGGCGGCGCTGGGTATCGCTGGTGAAGCCCACCGGGTTGAACGTGCCGCCGTCGTCGAACACGGTCGCGTGCAGGAAGCGGAACATGGTGTCGACGCTGCCGTCGTGCAGGAAGCCGAAGCCGCGGATCTGGTCGCCCTTGAAGCCGTTGTCGCCGTTGTTGAAGAAGTCGACGCCGGTCATGCCGAACATGCCGACCTTCTGGTACATGTTGCGCAGGTGGGCGATCTTCATGATCTGCGTTTCGTTCTCGAAGCTCGCCTGCCCGTCGGTGCCGAAGAAGCGCTGTCCCGGATCGAGCGTGTGGCAGCCGACGCAGTTGAAGCCGAAGCCGCCGCCGACCGCGATGCCGTCGGCGCGCCGGCTGCCGGTCATGAAGTTGCGCCCCGCCTGCTGATCGCCGTTGAGGCTGTTGTCGAGATTGCGGATCGGGTTCGGCGGCAGCTCGACCTGCAGGATGAAATCGGAGAACTTCTGCATGTCGGCTTCGGGGATCTGGCTGTCGCGCCCGACCAGACCGGGGAAGGCGACGCGGAAGTTCCGGAAGGCGATGTCCTCGTTGAAGATGTCGCCGTTCTGATCGGCGCGGTCGCCGCGCCAGTGCATGGCCCCGTGGTGCGCCATGCCGCGCAGCGTCTGCGTCGCCATCGGGCCCTTCATCGGGTGGAAGTTGTCGAAGTCGACGTCGGTGCCGCCGATCTGCGCCACCTGCTGCAGCTTCTTCGGCAGCGGGTTGGGGATCTGCACGTCGTCCGGGTTGCCGAGGTCCCAGGCGATGCTGTCGAAGTCGCCGAAGATGTGGCAGCTGGAGCACGACGCCTCGCCGTTCGACGAGGTGAACACCGCATCATAGAGGATCGGCCGGCCCTGCACGACGCTCGCCGGCTCCGGGTTGTAGAGCTTGACGTGCGCCGTCTCCAGATTGGTGGCGGTGTTGATGGTCGACAGGCCGTTGTCGAAGCGGGTCAGCACGTAGAGGCGCTGGCGCGCCTCGTCGAGCACCAGGCCGGCCGGTCCGCCGCCGTTCACGCTGATGTGCGAGGCGGCATCGGGCGTGAAGGTGTCGGCCTCCAGCTGCGCGGTGGAAAAGACGCCCACCTTGCTGGAACCGAAGGCGGCGACGTAGAGCGTCGCGCCGTCGCTGCTCACCGCCATCTCCAGCGGCGTCGCCAGACTGCGCTCCTTGATGCCGGCCGGGGCCGGGCGCTGGCTGTAGTTGATGTGCTTGTTGAGGTGACGGGTCTGCACGGTGCCGCTGTCCAGCACGCTGATGCGGTACTCGGAGAGATGGCCCTGCACGGTGGTGCTGAGGATCCCCGGCCCCTCGAAGCGGGTCTCGTTCTTCGCCTCGCCGTTGCTGACGTACACCTTGTGGTTCACCGGGTTGACCACCATGTTGAACAACACGGTGCCGACGCCGCTGTAGGCGAAGCTGTTCTGCACCGGCGGGTTGGCGTTGGCGTCGATGCTGAAGACGTCGCGGTCCGGCAGGCTGAACTTCACCGCCGGGCTCCAGTCGCGCCCGAGCTCGTCGAGCCACTGGTTGCCGCTGGTGTTCTTGACGATCAGGCCGACCTCGGGCCGCACGTTGCCGCCGACGTTGCGGTGCGGCAGCGGCAAGCCGCCGGGCATCGAGACGCCGTTGATCGTACAGCCGGGCTGCACCGTGTTGTTGTTCAGGTGCGTGCTGTCGGTGTCGCACACCGCGCCTTCCGAGATGGTCGTCGTCCGGTTGCCGGAGTGGAAGACCGCGGCGTAGACGGTGCCGCCGTCGGGCGACACCGCCAGGGCGCGCGGCGTGTCGCCGAACAGGGTGAGGATGGTCAGCGGCGAGTCGGCGATCGAGGTGGTGCTGAACACCCACACGTCGGCGCGGCCGATGCCGGGGGTGGTGAGATCGCTGATCATCTGCGCGGGGTTGGGATGGTTCTGCCCGCGGTGCGCGGTGGTGACGAACACGCGCGTGCGGCCGGGACCGGCGAAGACGATGTCGCGCGGCTCGTCTCCGACCAGCAGCGTGCGGGTGACGCGCGGCGGCGAGCTGGCAACGTCGACGACGCTGACCGAATCGGAGAGGTGGTTGACGACCCACACCTCGCTGTTGTTGCGCGCCGCGACGGCGCACGGCTCGAGGCCGACCGGCACCGAGCCGATCTTGGTGGGACTGGCACCGGTCAGATCGAAGATCTCCAGCCGCCCGTCGGGCGTGTTGACCGCGAACAGACGCGTGCCGTCGGGCGACATCGCCAGCGGCCGCACCGGCCCGGTCTCGAAGGTCGTGAAGGCCGCCGCCGCCGGGCTCGCCGCCACCACCCAGGTCAACAGCAGCGTCGCGACCGCTGCCAGCCCCCCACGGCCGCTCGCATGATTCCGCACGATGGTCGTCCCCCTGCGTGCAAGTAGTACGGGGGACGAGGAGATCTCAAGCCGATTTCCCCCGTTTGAGTAGGGCGGCCGCGCTTCAGTTGCCCTGCGCGCCCAGCACCCAGGCGGCGGTGTCGCGCGGCAGCTCGGGGATGTGGGCGAGGAAGTCCTGCACGTCCTCGCCGACCAGGGCGCCGCCGAGGTTCTCGCGCAGGAACTCGTGGAAGTGGGTGGCGACGCGCTCGCTCAGCAGGCCGCAGCGGCGCAGGGTGGGGATGACGAAGCCCTGCACCGGGCCGAGCCGGCGGCCCTTGAGCTGCTGGTGGCGGGTGAGCTCCTCGCGCTCGCGCGCGACGCTGTTGAACAGCTCGACCGGGTCGATGCCGACCTCGGCCCAGATCTTCATCACCGCGCTGGCCAGCGTCTGCTGGTTGCGGCTGTCGATCAGCGTCCGCGCCGCCTCGAGGGCGAAGTCCTCCAGCTCGCGCTTCTCGCGCTCGCCGAGCAGCGGCACGCAGCGCTCGACGTACTGCACGCCGTAGGCGTGGTGGCGCGACTCGTCGCGCGCCACGTAGGTGAGCAGCTCCTTGAGCAGCGGCTCCTCGGTGAGGTTGCGCATCTCGCGGAAGCTGTAGAGCGCCAGGCCCTCGACCACGATCTGCATGCCGACCAGCTTCTTCAGCCAGTCGTCGGTCTGCAGCGTCGTGTCGAGCACGCTCTTCAGCGGCGGCGCGATGGTCTGCACCTCGTCGAGCTTCTTGATGTACCGGGCGAACACCTCGACGTGGCGGGCCTCGTCCATGGTCTGCGTCGCGGCGTAGAACTTGGCGTCGGTGTGCGGCACGGCGTTGACCAGCTGCGCGGCGACCATCAGCGCCCCCTGTTCGCCGTGCAGGAAGTTGCTCAGCCGGAAGGCCGCCGTGCGCCGCGTCAGCTCCCAGGTGGTGTCGGGGTCGAGCGACTTCCAGTACGAGCACTGCTCGACCGGCACCGCGGTGCCGAGCGGCGTGGTGGCGAACCGCGTGCGGTCGATCGGCTGATCCCAGTCGATCTCGCGCTCGGCGATCCACTGCGCCTCGGTCGCCTTCACGTACAGGCGGCGCAGCTCCTCGACCTGCGGCTCGTAGTTCCACTGGTAGACGACCTGCATCGCCGTGCCGATGCCGGGCTCCTGAGTCGGGGTCTCGATGCTGAAGTCGTCGCTCATTGGTCGCTCCTCACCAGATTAGGATTCACACGGAAGCGCGGAGTCACGGCGAAGAGCACCAGGAAACTCCCCGCGCCGCCGTAACTCCGTGTGGAAAAGGCTCACATCCATTGCCTACGACGCGGCGCGCTTGCGGCCGGCGCCGCGCAGGCTGAGCACCGCCGCGCCCATCGCGTCCATATAGTCGCGCAGCGCCGCCAGCGCGTCCTCGGGATGGCCGCGGTCGAGCGCGGTCAGACAGCGGTCGATGGTCGGCACCACGGCGCCCGGATCGCGGCGCAGGTCCTGCCGCGCCTGGCGCATTGGCTCCGAGCGCAGGAAGGCAACCGTCTTGCGTGCCAGCATCTGCCAGACGCGGTTGCCGGTCATGTCGGAGATCAGCTCGAGCAGCTGCCGGCCGGCCTCGAAGCGCATTTCGCGCTCGGCGCGGTCGTCCGCCACCGCGGCGCGCAGATCGCGCAGCGCCGCCAGCTGGGCCGGCGTGTGGCGGGCGACGGCGAGCCGCGCCATCTCGTAGAAGAGCGGCGTCAGCACCTCGGTCACGTCGGCCAGCGCCTGGCGGTCGGTGCGCCCGCCGCGGTGGATGACGAACGGCAGGATGCTCAGCGACGCGTCGGTGAGCGGCTGCACGGTGGCGCCGTCGCCCTGCCGCACGGTGACCAGGCCGAGCCCCTCCAGTACCTTGATGGCCTCGCGCAGCGAGGTACGGTTGACCTGGAACTCCGCCGCCAGCTCGCGCTCCGGCGGCAGCTTCTGTCCGGCGGCATAGCGCCCGTCGAGAATCGCGTCGCGCAACTGCTCCGCCACCGCCTCGTGCACCCGCCGCCGCAGCGGCGGCCGGAACGGCACCACGCCCCGTCCAGACATTGGCGGGTTATCCAATGGTCCAACCAATTTGTCAACGCTCGCGGAAACCGTGACCAGTGACCAGTGACCGGTCGAAAGAACAGAGGCCGGACGATTCGCGTTCCACCCGCTTCCGGCGATTCGCCGTCGATTCGACTGTCTTTCCACCGGTCACTGGTCACCGGCCACCGGTCACGCTTCCGCGCTTGCGATGACGCGGCCGCCACGCCATACGCCGCCCGCATGTCGTCTCCGCAGCGCGGTCCGCTCGGCGAATCCTGGCAGGCGTGGATCGCCCTGGCGGTCGGGGTGGTGGCGATCAGCGCGCACACGGCGTCGTCGATGACGTTCGCGGTGCTGATGAAGCCGCTGCTCGAGGAGCTCGGCTGGGCGCGCACCGACTTCGCCGGCGCGATGACCTTGCGCATGGCGGTGATGGTGCTGGTGCTGGGGGCGGCTGGCCTGCTCACCGACCGCATCGGCGCGCGCCTGGTGCTGGCGGCCGGCGCGCTGATCATCGGCGTCGGCAACCTGGCGCTCTCCACCGTCCACTCGCTGCCCAGCCTCTACATCATCATGGCCTGGCTCGGGCCGGGCCAGGCGGCGATCGGCTCGGTCGCCGCCTCGGCGCTGGTGCTGCGCCTCTTCGAGCGCCGCCGCAGCCTCGCCATCGGCATCCTGAACGGCGGCGACAACCTGTTGAACAGCGGCATCTACCTCGGCGCCGCGGCGCTGCTGGCGGCGTGGGGCTGGCGCGCGACGCTGTCGACGCTGGCCGGCGCCTACTTCGTGCTCGCCGTGCTGATCCTGCTGGTGTTGCGCCGCTCCGGCGGCGAGCCGGCGGCGCGCCGCGGCGCGGTGCGGCTGCGCGACATCCCGTGGCGCGACCGCCGGCTGTGGCTGGTCTGCCTGGCGTATGCCGGCATCTACGCCTTCGTCACCTCGGTGCAGCTGCACCTGCACGCCTTCCTCACCGATATCGGCCACTCGCCGGCCGCCGCCGCCTCGGTGTTGAGCACGCTGACCCTGGTCGGCGCGATCGGCTCGCCGCTGTTCGGCTGGGTGGCCGAGCGCAGCTCGGCGCGCTTCGCGCTGCTGCTGGTGTGCGTCGGCCTGGCGGCCTCGTCGGTGGCGCTGTGGACGGTCACCGACCTCGCCAGCTTCACCACCTGGGCGGTGTTCTACGGCCTGGTGAACAGCGGCGTCGTCGCCCTGCTCACGCTGGTGCTCGCCGAGCTGTTCGGCGCCGACCAGATCGGCCGCCTGATGGGCGTCGCGATGATGGTCTGCATGAGCGCGACGATGGCCGGTAACATGTTCTCGGCACAGGTCTTCGACCGTCTCGGCGACTACCGCCTCGCCTGGCAGACCTACACCGCGATCATGGTGGCGGTGCTGGTTCCGGTGCTGTGGTTGTGGCGCGCGCCGGCGACACCAACCGCGGCGGCGCGCATCACAATCCTGTGAACAGAAGCGGTGAGCGACGAGCGATGAGCGATGAGCAAAACGTTGGGGCGCACTCATCGCTCATCGCTCGTCGCTCATCGCTTTCCCTCCTCGCGTCGCGCATCGCTGCGGTCGCGCTCGCCGCGCTGCTCTCGTCGGCCGCTCGCGCCTCGGTGCCCTGCCCGGAGTGCAACGGCGACGGCATGGTGGCGATCAACGAGCTGGTCACCGGCATCGCCATCGCGCTCGGCGAGCGGTCGCTCGACGACTGTCCGGCGATGGACGCCGACGGCGACGGCGCGCTGCGCATCGCCGAGATCATCACCGCACTCAACGTCGCGCTCGGCTCCGCGTGCGCGGACGCGGCGACGCCGACGCCCACCGCGACACCGGCGCCGATCCCGACCGAGGCGGTCGCGCTACGCGACTGGCTGCGCGCCGGCACCTACCTGGGCTGGGCGGCGGAATCGCAGCCACACCGCTCGAGCGGGCCGCACGGCGGCTATGTCCGCACCTACCTGAACGACGTCCTGTTCGACTCGCTCAGCGCCGCCAACCCCGCCCATCCCGCCGGCGCCGCGGCGGTGAAGGAGCTCTACTACGCCACCCCCGACGGCCCGGTGCGCGAGTGGGCGGTGATGATCAAGCTCGACGACGACAGCGACCTCGGCCGCAACTGGTACTGGTACGAGGGCCTCGGCCTCGCCGGCACCGGTCTCGGCATCTGCACCGGCTGCCACTCCGCCGGCAGGGACTTCGTGCTCATCCCCTTCCCGCTTCAATGACGCCTCTTCACCGCGGAGACGCAGAGGCGCGGAGCCAGTAGAATAAGACTCCGCGTCTTCGCCCCTCCGCGGCGAATGCCCTGCGTGCGTCAGTTGGCGTTTACTCAGGCTCTGGCTGCGTGTTACGCGCAGCCAGGGTCCGGGGGGAACCGCATGATCGACGCTCGTCGTGGGATCGCGTGTGCCGTCGCCGCGCTGGCACTGCTGGCCGGCGCGCGCACCGCATCGGCCAGCTACACGCTGTTCGAGAGCGGCCAGGTGCGGCCGCTGGCGCTGGCGCCGGACGGCAGCCGGCTGTTTGCCGTCAACACGCCGGACAATCGACTGGAGATCTTCGCGATCGACGCCGGCGGCAGCCTGACGCCAGCCGGCTCGGTGCCGGTCGGTCTCGAGCCGGTGGCGGTGGCGGCGCGCAGCGACGACGAGGTGTGGGTGGTCAACCACCTCTCCGACTCGATCAGCGTCGTCGACGTCAGCGCGACGCCGCCGCGCGTCGTGCGCACGCTGCTGGTCGGCGACGAGCCGCGCGACATCGTCTTCGCCGGCCCGGCACGCCAGCGCGCCTTCATCACCACCGCGCGCCGCGGCCAGCATCTGCCCGCCGCGCTGGGCGCCCAGCTCACCACGCCGGGCACCCCGCGCGCGCTGGTCTGGGTGTTCGACGCCACGGCGCTCGGCGATCCGCTCGGCGGCACGCCGCTGCACATCCTGGAGTTGTTCGGCGACACGCCGCGCGGGCTCGCCGCCAGCCCCGACGGCACGCGCGTCTACGCCGCCGTGTTCCACTCCGGCAACCAGACCACGACGATCCACGAAGGCGCGGTGTGCGACGACGTACTGGTCAACGGCGTCGTCGCCGGCCCCTGCCTGCTCTCCGACGGTACCCTGTCACCTGGCGGCCTGCCGCTGCCGGAGACCAACATCGACGGCATCAAGCGCCCGGAGACCAGCCTCATCGTGCGCTACGACCAGGGCAGCGGGCGCTGGGAAGACCCCCTCGGCCGCGACTGGAGCCCGGTGGTGCGCTTCAACCTGCCCGACCACGACGTCTTCGCCATCGACGCGACCGCCAATCCGCCGGCGCAGCTCGCCGGCGCGGCGGGCAGCTTCGATTCGGTCGGCACGGTGCTGTTCAATCTGGCGGTGAACCCGGCGCACCCGAGCCGCGTGTACGTGACCAACAGCGAGGCGTTCAACGAAGTGCGCTTCGAGGGCCCCGGGGTGTTCGGCGGCAGCACGGTGCGCGGCCACCTGCACGAGGCGCGCATCACCGTGCTCGACGGCACCAGCGTCACGCCGCGCCACCTCAACAAGCACCTCGACTACAACACCGTGCCGAGCCCGCCGGGCGACGCGGCGAAGAGCCTCTCGACGCCGACCGGCATGGCGGTGAGCAGCGACGGCGCGACGCTCTACGTCGCCGCCTTCGGCTCCGGCGCGGTCGGCGTCTTTGACACCGCGCAGCTGGAGGCCGACACGTTCACGCCGAGCGCCGCATCGCACATCGCGCTCAGCGCCGGCGGACCGAGCGGCCTGGTGCTCGACGAGGGCCGCGACCGTCTCTACGTCCTCACCCGCTTCGACAACGCGATCTCCGTGGTCGACACCGACACGGCGAGCGAGATCGCGCACATCGCCGTACACAACCCCGAGCCGGCGAGCGTCGTCGCCGGCCGGCCGTTCCTCTACGACGCCGCCTTCACGTCATCGAACGGCGAGGCGTCGTGCGCCGTCTGCCATGTCTTCGGCGACTTCGACAGCCTCGCCTGGGATCTCGGCAATCCCGACGATCCGGTGGT
>JANRJF010000072.1:0-2927 GCA_033764095.1 Deltaproteobacteria bacterium
CGCTCGACGGTGGTGATCTTCGGCGGCTTCGGCAACCGCAAGGCGCCGGGCGAGAAGGGCGCGCGCTATCCGGTCTTCTTCGAGATCGTGCCCGACGACACGCCGATGCAGCTGGTCGGTCCGGGCGGCCAGATCGTCAGCGCCGTCGGCCTCACTTTCGGCGACGGCAGCACGCCGCGCACCGCGTACAACCCCGGCAACGGACCGACGCTCGCCGCCGCCAAGCTGAGCCGCATGTCGACCAGCGGCGAGGGCGCCCCGGCGGTGTTCAGCGCCCAGCTGCCCAACGACGGTGTGGCGCTCTACGGCTCCGACGCCGAGTATCGCCTGCGCGTGCTCACCACCGGCGGCTTCTCGCCGGACGGCGTGCGCAGCGTCTACCCGACCGAGTTCGGCCGCTACTTCCGCGTCCTGGCGGTCGACGCGCAGGGCAACGACCACTGGATCGAGCAGGCCGGGCAGGCGTACGAGATCGACGGCGGCTCGCTGACCGTGCTCGGCCTCGCCGATCTCGGCCTGGCGCAGGAGAGCTACGACGACTCGTACATCGAGGACCACGACAACCAGATCGACATCGTCATCTCCGGCGACGAGTCGGCGGTGCGCGCCATCCGCATGGTCGAACTGCCGAGCAGCGGCGGCTACTCGCCGATGTACAACCCCGGCGGCCCGGGCAACGATCCCGAGCCGGGGACCATCTACAGCGAGCCCAGCCCGCTGATTCAGCAGTCGGTCACCCTGGCGTTGGACAACCCGATGACGGTGAACCTGCAGCCGTAGGAGCAGGATTCACCACAGAGACACAGAGGCACGGAGAGAAGCACAAAGAAATTCCTTTGTGCGGCTCCTCTCCGTGCCTCTGTGCCTCTGTGGTGAATTCCGGATGGACGCTGCGGCGCGGCGTCTGCTAGCCAGCGCCGATGAGTCCGACCTACGAGCAGGCGCTCGCTGCGCTCAGCGCGCCCGACGGCGCCTTCGCGATCGTCGACGGCGAGGTGCGCGGCGTACCGGTGCGCCTGTTCCGCCACGCGCCGCCGACGCTGCGCGCCCTGGTCGAGGCGACGCGCGCCAAGGGCGACGCCGAGTTCCTGGTCTACGAGGACGAGCGCTACACGTTCGCGCAGGTGCTGGCGCAGGTCGATGCGCTGGCCGCGGCGTTGGGGCAGCGCTTCGGCGTGCGGCGCGGCGATCGCGTCGCGATCGCGATGCGCAACTATCCGGAGTGGATCGTCGCCTACTTCGCCGCCACCTCGATCGGCGCGGTGGCGGTCGGCGTCAACGCCTGGTGGACGACCGAGGAGCTCGACTACGGCCTGCGCGACTGCGGTGCGCGCCTGCTGTTCGCCGACCATGAGCGGCTCGAACGGGTCGCGCCGCTGCTCGAGCGGATCGAGGGGCTGCGCGTCGTCGCGGTGCGCAGCGACGTACCGGCCGGCGGCGCGCTCGACCGCTGGAGCGATGTGCTGGCGGCGCACGCCGGCGCGGCGCATCCCGGCGGCGCGCTCGATCCCGACGACGACGCGATGATCCTCTACACCTCGGGCACCACCGCGCACCCGAAGGGCGTCGTCTCGACGCATCGCGCGATCATGCAGTCGCTGTTCGCCTTTGCGTGCCGCGCCATCGCCAACTCGGTGGCACGCCCGCCGCGGGAGCCGCACCCGTTCCCCACCTGCTACATCCTCATCGTGCCGCTGTTCCACGTCACCGGCCTGGTGCCGGTGATGCTCGGCGCGACGCTCGGCGGCGCCAAGCTGGTGCTGATGTACAAGTGGACGCCGGAGCGCGCGCTGGAGCTGATCGAGCGCGAGCGGGTGACGATCTTCGTCGGCGTGCCGACCCAGTCGCACGATCTGCTCGAGTCGCCCAGGTTCGGCGAGACCGACACCTCGAGCCTGCAGTCGGTCGGCGGCGGCGGCGCCGCGGCGCCGACCGCGCTGGTCGGGCGCATCGAGAAGAGCTTCCGCCGCGGCCGCCCCAACATCGGCTACGGCATGACCGAGACCAACGCCTTCGGCCCCGGCAACACCGGCGACGACTACGTGCGCAAGCCGGCCAGCACCGGCCGCGTCGTGCCGATCTGCGAGATCCGCATCACCGACCCCGCCACCGACGCGACGCTGCCGGCCGGCGAGGTCGGCGAGGTGCGCTTCCGCGGTCCGCACCTGTTCCGCGGCTACTGGAACAAGCCGCAGGAGACCGCCGCGGTGCTGGCGGACGACGGCTGGTTGCACACCGGCGACCTCGGCTATCTCGACGACGAGGGCTTCCTGTTCCTCGTCGACCGCGCCAAGGACATCGTCATCCGCGCCGGCGAGAACATCTCCTGCAGCGAAGTCGAGAACGTCGTCTACGCGCACCCCGATACCTACGAGTGCGCCGCCTTCGGCCTGCCGCACGAGCGTCTCGGCGAGGAGCTGGCGGTGGCGGTGTATCCGAAGCCGGGCCACGCGCTCGACCCGGACGACCTGCGCCGCCACGTCGCCGCCCACCTCGCCGCTTTCAAGGTCCCGTCGCGCGTCATCGTCTGCGATGAGCCGCTGCCGCGCAACGCCAGCGGCAAGCTGCTGCGCCGCGCCCTGCGCGAGCAGGTGCTGCGTAGCCGTTAGACGCGGGTCAGGCGCGCCATGGCAAAGCCGGACGGCGGCGCGCCGCCGATGGACCCGCACGGGGAGGGGGATGAGTTGGCGTGCGAGACGTGGCGGCAGCGTTCCCGCCAGTCAGCGCCGCGGGTGGGGGCAGGGCGCGGCGGCGCCGCAGCGACGCGGCCGCGCCCCGGGTGTTCAGCGAATCAGTAGCGGTAGTGGTCGGGCTTGTACGGCCCCTCCACCGCGACGCCGATGTACTCGGCCTGCTGCGGCGTCAGCTTCGTCAGCTTCACGCCCAGCTTCTCCAGGTGCAGGCGGGCGACTTCCTCGTCGAGCTGC
>JANRJF010000073.1:0-4853 GCA_033764095.1 Deltaproteobacteria bacterium
CACGGGTCGCGGCAGACGAAGCGCAGGCCGGTCTCGCGCCAGCTGGGCAGCGGCGCGCGGGTGGCGCCGCGCAGGCGATCGCGCAGCAGCGCCAGCGCGTCGACGGTCGAGAAGTAGCGGGCGCCGTGCGGCGCCGGCTGCGGCGCCACCGCGCCGAGCGCGGTGCGGCACCAGAGGTCGGGAAAGTTGAGGCCGGCGGCCACCGCGCCGCGCAGGTTGCCCCAGGCGCGCGGGTTGACCTCCAGCACGTACACGCGGCCGCCGGCGTCGCGCCGCATGTCGACGTTGGCCAGGCCGCTCCAGTCGAGCGCGGCGAGCAGGCGGCTGGCGGTGGCGAGCGCCTCCGCGTCGTCGACGAACTGGATCGAGCGGAACGGGGTGAAGGCCGACTCGCGCGTCAGCCCGCGGAAGACCACGGCGGCGAGCACCCGACCGCGCTCGCAGAGCAGGCCGCAGTTGATGTCGTCGCCGGCGAGCCAGGGTTGCACCTGGTAGGCGCTGGGATCGCGCAGCCGCTGCAGGCGGGCGCGCAGCGGCGCCGGCGCATCGTAGCGCGCGATGCCGTCGCCGCCGCCGGCGCGGCGCGGCTTGAGCACGACCGGATACGGCAGCCCGCCGGTGAGCGCGTCGTCGTCGTCGAGCCGCGGCGTCGCCGCGGGCGGCACCGCGACGCCGTGCGCGGCGGCAAAGTCGGCCAGCGTCCCCTTGTCACGCGCCGTGCACAGGCTACCCGCCGGCGGCAGCAGCGGCAGGCGCCAGCGCGCCGCCAGCGCGGCGCGATGCCGCACCGTCCAGGTCATCGCGTCGACCGACACCGGCAGCAGCACCGTGCCGGCCGGCAGGTCGACGCCGTCGAGTTGCGCCGGCCCCGCCGCCCAGCGCCAGTCGTCGCGCAGCAGCGGCCGGCAGCGCCACGAGTGGCGCACGGCGTTCTCGCGCTGCAGGACCAGCGCCGTGACCCGATAGCCGCCGGCCAGCGACAGGGCGTGCACCACCTGGGTGCCGACGCTCTCGACCGCGTCGAGCAGCAGCACCGGTTGCCTCACGGCGCCGCTCCGGCGCCGAGCGGCAGCGGCACATCGAGCAGCGGACAGTCGCCACAGGCCTGCAGGCGCACCGCGCACCAGTCGACCGGACAGCGCACCGCGCGCCCGGCCAGCGCCAGGGCGATGCGCGTCAGCCCCTGGTCCTCGCATCCCTTGAGCAGCGCGACGTCGCCGTCGCGCAGGTCGCGGCGCAGCATGGCGGTGGCGGCGGCGACGTCGGCGGCGTGCGCCAGCCGCGCACTGGGGAAGCCGGCGGCGCGCAGGCCGGCGCCGTAGGCGTCGAGGCGGCCGCCGACGACCAGCACCTCGTCCGCCACCCGCGCCACCGCCGCGCCGACCTCGGCGTAGTGCGGCGCGGCCGGATACGACGGCAGGTTGTTGAGGTCGCCGAGCACCACCAGGCGCCGCCGCGCCGGCAGCGCCGCCAGCACGGCGAGCGCCGGCGCGAAGGTGTCCGGCGTCCCCTTGTAGTCGTCGCACAGGAGATAGGCGCCGTTGGCCAGGCGCAGCGGCTCGAGCCGCGCCGGCGTCGGCGGCAGGCGCTCGAGCGCCGGCAGCATCGCATCCAGCCGGATGCCGGCGGCCAGCCCGGCGCTCACAGCGGCGAGCAGCGGATAGACGAAGTGGCGGCCGATGAGGCGCGTACGCAGCGGCACGGCGCGCCCATCGACCACCAGCGTCAGGCGCGTGCCGTGCGGCCAATCGAGCGCCACATCGCGCGCCGACACCGGCGACGAGGGATCGAGACCGAACCAGCGCACGCGCGCCGCCGTCTGCGTCGCCATCCAGCGCGCGCCGGCGTCGTCGGCATTGAGGATCGCCACAGCGTCGGCCGACAGGGCGCGCACCGCCTCCGCCTTCTCCTCGCGAACCGCTTCCATGCTGCCGAAGGCGCGCAGGTGCTCGCGGCCGACGCCGGTGACGATCGTCGTGTCGGGCCGCACGGCGCGCGCATAGACGCGCATCTTGCCGGGCGTGCCGATGCCGGCCTCGACCGCAATCGGGCGCCAGGGCGCCTCGCGCAGCACGGTCCAGCCGACCTCACCGAGACAGTTGGTGTTGAGCTCCGCCCAACCGTCGGCGCGTAGACCGAAGATCGCGCGCAGCGCCCGGGTGGTGGTCGTCTTGCCGTAGCAGCCGGTGACCAACACGACGTGGCGCCGCCGCGACAGCGTCGCTCGGTGCAGCCGCGCCGCGGCCAGGATCGGACGCCAGCCGCGCGCCAGCAGACGCCATTGCAGCGCCTTGCGGCGCGGATACCAGGCGACCGGAAGCGCCATCACTGGATCAGCCGCGCACCGCGGCGCAGGCGCTGCTGCGCGAGCCGAAACAAGCCGCCCGGATAGTGCCACCAGTGCGCCTCGTCCTCGCGCGCCGGCGGCACCACCGGCGCGACCAGCGGCCGCAGGCCGAAGCGCGCCTGCAGCGCGGCGAAGGCGGGCAGCACGCGCGTCTCGGTCAGCCGCCGCTCCTCGGCGTCGTTGACCGAGAAGTTCTCCATCAGGATGCCGTCGCGAATCGCCAACCCGAGCAGCGGCAGATAGGGCGGCGCATCGACGCGCGCCGCGTGCAGCCAGAGCGAGCCGTCGCGCGTGTGCGCGAGCAGCGCCGGGTAGGCGGCGGCGAGCAGGGCGTGGTGGAACTCGCGCAGCGGCTCGCCGGCGACGGTGGGGATCTGCTCGAAGCGGCGTCCGTCGTGGCGGTGGAAGTCGACGGCGCGCAGCCCGCGTAGATGCGTCCCCCAGCGGAAGGTGAGCTTGCCACGGCAGTACTTGTCGCGGTTGAAGGACACGAAGCGATCGCGGCGCAGCTCCAGGCAGAGCGGCGCGACGCCGCTGGCGGCCGCCTGACGAGCGAACTCACCGAGCTCGAAGTCGGGCGAGGCGACCGCGCGCACCAGGATCAGGCACGGCGCGGCGGGCAGGAAGTCGGGCGGATGCCGGCGGTGAAACGCCGCCAGCTCGGCCGCCAGGTGCGGGTCGGTACGCCGCCGGCGCAGCTCGCGCAGCGCCACGTCGAGCGGCGTGTAGAAGTCGTCGAGGCGGGCGACGCCGTGCGCGTCGCGGCGGATCGCCGGCTCGCCCGCGCCAGACGCGTCCCAGGCATCGGCGCCTCGCGTCGTTTGTTGCTCCCCTGCCACAACCCAGATCCCGCCGCCTGTTACGCGCCGGAGAGACGGGCGGTCAAGGAACTCCCCCCTTTGAAAAAGGGGGGCAGGGCGGATTTTCCGAACAATCGCTGGCGCTGCAGGGAAGCGCACGCGAACTCCGCCGGCGGATCGGGTTTCGGTTGCCCGCGTCTGGAAATCCCCCCTCACCCCCCTTTTTCAAAGGGGGAAAAGACCCCTCCTCTTTTAGCGGGGACAACGCCCGGTCGTTTCAAAGCGGGGGATAACGCCCCGCCCTGAAAATCTTACCGGTCGATTTTTCACGCCGCGCAGAAGCGGTGTGCGGCCGGCGGGTAGCGGTGGCTGACGCGCCGTTCCATGTTTCTTGCTTTCTGCGCCGGGCAGGTATGCGGCAGAGCGAGAGCGAGAGTCAGCGGGCGGGCGGCACCGGCTGGCGCGCCGTGGGGTTGTGCGCCTTCTTCTTCCTGGTCATCGCCGCGTTCTGGATCCAGAAGCCGATCCGCACCTCGCGCTTCCTCAGTGACGTCGGGCCGACCTGGCTGCCGCTGGTCAAGCTCGGCACCGCGCTGCTGGTGCTGCCGGCGGTGCTGCTCTACTCCAGCCTCGCCGCGCGCTATCGACGCGCCGCGCTGGTCAACTGGTGCTGCGCGGTGTTCGGCGCCGGCTCCCTGCTGTTCTGGTGGCTCTTCTCGCGCGGCTACGCCGGCACGCCGGCGCTCAGCTACGGCTACTTCTTCTATCTCGACATCTTCAACTCGGTGCTGGTGGCGCTGTTCTGGAGCTTCGCCAACGACCTCACCCCGCCCGACGAGGCGCGCCGCACCTACGGGCTGGTGGGAGCCGGCGGCATCGTCGGCGGAGCGGTCGGCAGCGCCATCACCGGCTGGAGCGTCGAGCGCCTCGGCGCGCCCAACCTGCTGCTGGTCTGTGCCGGCCTGCTGGGGGTGATCGCGGCGCTGGCGCAGTGGCTGAGCCGGCGCGCGCCGGCGGCGGAGGCCGCCGACCCGGCGCCGCGCAGCGGCGCGCTGGCGGCGTTGCGCGAGGCGACGCACGGGGCGCGCCTGACCGTCGCCTCGCCCTACCTGCTCGCGATCGCCACGCTGGTCAGCGCCTACGAGGTGGTCTCCAACCTGATCGACTACCAGTTCAACAGCGCGGTCGCGGCGCGCTACCACGACGACGTCGCCATCGCCGCCTTTCTCGGCCGCTTCAGCACCGCCGCCAACCTGGTCGCGCTCGGCGTGCAGCTGCTGCTGACCAGCTGGATCCTGCGCCGCTTCGGGCCGCGCGTCGGTCTGCTGGTGCTGCCGCTGGTGCTCGGCGCCGGCAGCCTGGGCTTCCTCGCCGTGCCGCTGTTCGGGGTCATCGCGGCGACCTTCTTCGCCGACGCGGCGCTCGGCTACTCGCTCAACCAGAGCACCAAGGAAGTGCTCTACACGCCGACCGACGCGGCGACCAAGTACCAGGCGAAGGCGTTCATCGACATGTTCCTGATGCGCCTCGCCAAGGCGTTGAGCTCGCTGCTCATCCTCGCCGCGACGGCGTGGTGGCTGCCGGACGCGCATGCCGTGCACTGGCTCGGCGGGCTCGGCGCCGCCGTCGCCGTCGGCTGGATCGTCGTGGCGCGGCGCGCCGCGCGTGGCTTCGCCGAACAGACCGGCGACGCGACGGCGGCGGCG
>JANRJF010000074.1:0-33932 GCA_033764095.1 Deltaproteobacteria bacterium
GCCTGCGGCAACGTCTCGCCGATGGGCGCGATCATGGTCGGCGCCGGCGTCTGCGTCGTGTCGTACATCGCCTGCACCTTCATGAAGCCGGCGCTCGGCTACGACGACTCGTTGGACGTCTTCGGCGTGCACGCGCTGGGCGGCGCCTGGGGCGCGCTGGCGTCGGGCATCTTCGCCGTCACGCTCGGCTCGGGCATCGAGAGCAACGCCCAGCAGATCATGGTGCAGCTCAAGGGCATCGTCTTCGTCGCCATCTTCGCGCCGGTGGCGACGGCGATCATCCTCGGGCTGTTGTCGGTGGTGTTCGGCTCGCTGCGCGTCGACGAGGAGTCGGAGATCGAGGGTCTCGACCTGTCCCAGCACAGCGAGAGCGCCTACTCGCCCGGCTCGGCCGGATCGGTGGTGGCGCCCGAGTTCATGCACGGGCACGGCGCCGCGAGCCTGAAGACCGCGAAAGAGTACGCCTGATCAACACGCTCCGCGCGGCGGGACGTCAGTCAACGCCCGTACGCGACGCACGCGGCCGGGGAGGCCTCCGCCTCCCCGGCCGCGGTCACACCAGGGCCAGCGATGGGCACTGAGCGATGATGACTCGCATCGCTCGGCACTCATCGCTCGTCGCTTTTCTTATCTCCCCAGCGCCTTCGCGGCGGTATCCTTCGCCCAGCGGTAGTCGGCCTTGCCGGCCGGACTGCGCACGACGCGCTCGACGAAGACGATGTGCTTGGGGACCTTGTAGGCGGAGATGCGGGCGCGCGCCGCGGCGATCAGTTCGGTGGCCTCGAGGCCGCCGCCGCCGGTGCTGCGCGCGACGACGGCGACGATCACCTCGCCCCACTTGTCGTCCGGCACGCCGACCACCGTGCAGTCCTCGACCGCCGGGTGCAGTTTGACCACTTCCTCGACCTCTTCGGGGAAGATCTTCTCGCCGCCGCTGTTGATGCACACCGAGCCGCGGCCGAGCAGCGTGATGCTGCCGTCGGCTTCGATACGGGCCCAGTCGCCGGGGAAGGAGTAGCGCTTGCCGTCGATGACCTTGAACGTCGCGGCGGTCTTGGAGTCGTCCTTGTAGTAGCCCAACGGAATGCCGCTGTCGTCGGCGACGGCGAGCAGGCCGGTCTCGCCCGAGCCGGGCGTGACGGCGCGGCCATCCTCGGTGAAGACGCGGGTGGTCGGATTGAGCTGGAACTTGGCCGTCTCCAGGTCGCTGCCGGCGGTGGAGATCATCATCCCCATGCCGGTCGCCTCGCTGGAGCCGAGCCCGTCGATCAGCATCGGCACGCCGCGGTCGAGGAACGCCTGTTTGAACGGCGGCGTCCACATCACGCCGCCGGAGACCACCACCATCAGCGACGAGATGTCGTACGGTGTGCCGGCCGCCTCGGCTTCCTCCAGCGCGCGCACCATGGGGCGGGCGAAGGCGTCGCCGACGATGACGCACATGGCGACGCGGTGCTCCTGAACCAGCGACCAGAGCTCGTGCGCGTCGAACGAGCGCTTGGTCAGGCTGACCACGGTCGAGCCCACCAGCACGCGCCCCATCGAGGTGAACCAGGCCATGCCGTGCATCAGCGGCGCGGCAGCGAGCAGCGGCCCGGAGACGCCGCCCTCGCGCATGCGCTTCGCCAGCACGCCCGCCTCGGCTGGGGTCGAGGGAATCTCGCCGATCGCCTGGTAGCTCTGCGACAGCACCTGGAAGAGATCCTGGTGGCGCCACATGACGCCCTTGGGCAGGCCGGTGGTGCCGCCGGTGTAGAGGAAGATCAGGTCGTCCGGCTGGCGCGCGATGCGCGGCGCCGGCTGGTGCGCGGCGACGAAGGCGTCGAAGTCGTGCGCGCCGGCGAGCAGTGGCACGCGGTCGGCATCGGTGGTCGTCACCTGGATGAGCAGCCTGAGCTTCGGCAGCCGCGCCCGCACCGCCTCGACGCGCTCGGCGAGCGCGCCGTGGTAGATCAGCGCCTCGGCGTCGGCGTTCTCCAGCAGGTAGTGCAGCTCGTCGGCCAGGTAGCGGTAGTTCACGTTCACCGGCGTCGCGCGCAGCTTCATCGCCGCGAAACAGGTGTCGAGGTACTCGTTGCAGTTGTAGACGAACATCGCGACCTTCGCGCCGGCGGTGATGCCGTGCGCGGCGAGCCCGCTGGCGAGGCGCGCCGAGCGCGCGTCGAACTCGCGGAAGGTCTGCCGTTGGTCGCCGTGGATCAACGCCGTCTCGTCGCCGAGCGCGTCGCTCACCGCCTCCCACATGTCGGCCATGTTCATGGTCATTGCGCGATCACTCCCCCCACGGTTGGAAAGCTCTTGAACATCTCGACCACGCCGGCGGCGGCGCGGTCGGTGCGATGCTTGGCATCCATCGCCACTGGCGTCGCGCCGCGCCAGACGCGCTGCCGCGTCGCCGCGTCGTAGAACACCACGGTCAACACCGCCTCCTCGTAGCCGAGCGAGAAGGCGGCAAAGAAGTTCTGCGTGCCGCCAGCCTCCGCGTAGCGCGAGTAGTCGCCCAGCGTCTCGGTGTGGCGCTCCTCGACCACCACCTCGGTCTGCACCAGCAGGTCCGGCCCGTCGAGCGTCTGGATGTAGCCCTTGCCGGCCAGCTGCGTCTCGATCTCGTTGCGCACCCGCTCGCCAAACAGGTTCTTGTCCGGCCCACCGGTGGGCGGCAGCCAGGCGTAGGTGCGGTAGGCGGAGAAGTTGACGTACTTGGTCGGGTCGACCTTCACCGGCGGGAGCTTGGCGCCGCAGGCGGAGAGAACAAGAAAGGCAAAAGGCAAAAGGCAAAAAGCAAAAGGCAAAAGGGTGGCTCGCGGGCAATTCGCGCCATGCGGACCGCGGCGTCCGAACCTTTTGCCTTCTGCCTTCTCTTCGGCAGGCATCGTGACGTTCGCGCGCAAAGGAATCATCCGTCGTACGGCTTGTGCCCGCTCAGGTTCAGCATCGCGGTGGTGCCGCCGTCGACGACGATGGCGGCGCCGTTGATGCCGGAGGCCTGGTCGCTGACCAGAAAGGCGACGACGTTGGCGATCTCCTCCGGGCGCAGGTAGCGGCCGAGCGGCGAGAGCTGCTCCATTTCGGCGCGCGAGCGCGGCGCGAAGCTCTCCATCATCGCGGCGAGCGGCGTGTCGACGATGCCGGGGCAGATGGCGTTGGCGCGGATGCCCTTGCGCCCGTACTCGACGGCGACGTTGCGCATCAGGTTGACCACCGCGGCCTTGGCGGTCGAGTAGGGCGAGGCCATCATCTCGCCGCCGAACGCCTCGATCGAGGCGGTGCTGACGATGGCGCCGCCGCCGCGCGCCAGCAGCGCCGGGATGGCGGCGCGGCACCCGTAGAAGACGCCGTTCAACATCACCTGCAGGCTGGCGTGCCACACCTGTGGGTCGATCTCGTGCACCCACCCGCCGCCCGACATGACGGCGTTGTTGTGGATGATGTCGAGGCCGCCGAAGCGCTCGACCGCCAGCTCCACCGCTGCTTCGACCTGCGCCAGCTCGCCGACGTCGCAGTGCGCGAACGCCGCCTGTCCGCCGGCCCTGGCGATGTCGGCGACCACCGCCTCGCCGCCGGCGTCGTTGATGTCGGCGCACACCACCGCCGCGCCGTCCGCCGCCAGGCGGCGCAACGTCGCCGCGCCGATGCCGGACGCGGCGCCGGTGACCAGCGCGACTTTCCCCTTCAGGCTGGACATGTGTGCAGGGTTCTCCCGATTGATGCCGACGACGGAGGTGCTGGCGTGCTGACGTTCTGACGTGCTGACGTGGCGAGGTAAAGGGCCGCGCAGCAGTCCTCCCTTTTCACGTCAGCCCGTCAGCAGGTCAACACGTCAGCACCGCGGCGCGTCAACCGCTCGGCACGCGCCGCGCGCCGCCACGTTGCTCCCGCGCCGCGCCCCATACTACAGCGCGCGCGTGCGTTCCGACCTCGCCGTGCTGTTCGGCCTGGCGCTCGCCAAGGTGATCTTCCACCTGGTCACCAGCTCGGGCTGGGGCATCTTTCGCGACGAGCTGTACTACCTGGCCTGCGCCAATCGACTCGACTGGGGCTACGTCGACCACCCGCCGCTGTCGATCGCGGTACTGGCGCTGAGCCGGGCGCTGTTCGGCGACTCGCTGCTCGCCATCCGCCTGCCGGTGGCGCTGGCGGGTGGCGCGAGCGTCTTCGTCACCGGTCTGATCGCGCGCGAGCTCGGCGGCCGGCGCGGCGCACAGGTGCTGGCCGGGCTGGCGACGTGCTTCGCGCCGCAATTCGTGGCGGTCAGCCACTTCTTCTCGATGAACGCCTTCGACGTGTTGTTCTGGGCGCTGCTCGGCTGGCTGGCGGTGCGCATCCTGCGCCGCGAGCAGCCGCGCCTGTGGCTCGCCTTCGGCGCGGTCGCCGGGCTCGGGCTGCAGAACAAGCTCACCACCGGCGTGTTCATCGTCGGCCTGATCGTCGGTCTGGCGCTCAGCCCGCAGCGCCGCCAGCTGCTCTCGCCGTGGCTGTGGCTCGGCGGTGCGCTCGCAGCTGCGATCCTCGCGCCGCACCTCTGGTGGCAGCTGCAGCACGGCTTCCCGACCGCCGAGTTCACCGCCAACGCCGGCGCGATCAAGAACGTCCACATGGGAGCGGTCGAATTCTTCCTCGCCCAGATCACGCTGGCGCATCCACTCGCCACCCCGCTGTGGCTGGTCGGCCTGTGGGCGCTGGCGTTCTCGTTTGCCCCGGTCGGCATTCCCCCCTTTTCGTGTCCCCCCTTTGAAAAAGGGGGGCGAGGGGGGATTTCCCAACCGACGCCTGCGCCGCGCGCCAGTGGAGCGGAGCTTCGGAAAATCCCCCCTCACCCCCCTTTTTCAAAGGGGGGAAACGAAAAGGGGGGCACTAGAGCCCTCGCCATCGCCTACGCCGTCGCCTTCGCGCTGCTGGTCGCGCAGAACGGCAAGGTCTACTACCTGACGCCGATCTACCCGCTGCTCTACGGCGCCGGCGCTGCCTGGTTGGAGGCGGCGGCGCGGCGGCGCGCGTGGGGCTGGCCGATGCCGCTGGCAGCGACGCTGATGCTGATCGGCGGCGCGATCACCACACCGCTCGCCATGCCGCTGCTGAGCGTCGAGCAGTACCAGGCCTACGCCGAGACGATCGGCCTCAAGCCGCCGCGCATGGAGAACAATCGCACCGCGGCGCTGCCGCAGATCTTCGCCGACATGTTCGGCTGGGAGGATCTCGCCGACACCGTCGCACGCGCCGCCGATCGCCTCACGCCGGAGGAGCGCGCCCGCGCCGTCATCTACGCGCAGAACTATGGCGAAGCCGGCGCGATCGAGCGCTTCGGGCCGGCGCGCCATCTGCCGCGGGTGATCAGCGGGCACAACACCTACTGGCTGTGGGGCCCCGGCGATCTGCGCCCCGACGACACGGTGATCGTCATCGGCGGCACGCCGGAACAGGTCGGCGCGCTGTTCGCCTCGGTGGAGCTGGTGGAGACCCGGCACTGCACCTACTGCATGCCCTTCGAGAACGACCTGCCGATCTACTTCGCCCGCCAGCCGCGCCTGCCGCTCGACCAGCTCTGGCAGCGGTTGAAGCGATTCGTTTGACCAAGGACCGAATTCAACGCAGAGACGCAGAGGCGCCGAGGGCGCAGAGTGTTTCAACGAATTTCTGGCTCAGCGCTCTCCGCGTCTCCGCGTCTCTGCGTTGAGTCCTTTCAAAGGGACCCGACATGCCGACGATGTGGCAACGCGATCTCGACGCCGACCGGATCCGGCTCACCGCCTGGCTGGCGCGCCAGCTGCCGGATGCGACCGGCGTGCGGGTGACCGACCTGGTGGCGCCGCAGTCCTCCGGTTTCTCGAACGACACGTTGCTGTTCGACCTCGAGTACACGCGCGGCGGCCGGGCCGAGCGGCTGCCGCTGGTGGTGCGCATCGAGCCGAAGGGCGAGGGCGTCTTCCCGGAGTACGACCTGGAGCTGCAGTTCCGCACCATGCAGCGGCTGCAGCAGAGCCCATTGCCGGTGCCGCCGACGCACTGGATCGAGCTGCACGACCGCGACGTGCTGGGCGGCGCCTTCTACGTCATGGGCCAGGTGCGCGGCCGCGTGCCGACCGACAATCCGCCCTACCACGCCGGCGGCTGGATGACCGAGGCGAGCCCCGAGGAGCGCGCCGCCATCTGGTGGGGCGGCGTCGAGACGCTGGCCAAGATCCACACGCTCGATTGGCAGGCGCTCGGCTTCGCCGACCTGGCGCGCCCAGAGCTCGGCGAGACGCCGCTCGACTGGCAGCTCGCCTACTACGATTCGTTCCTCGCCTGGGCCGGCGCCGGCCGCCCGCAGCCGACCATCGAGGCGGCGCGCGACTGGCTGAAGGCCCACAAGCCGAGCGGCGAGCCGATCGCGCTCAGCTGGGGCGACGCGCGCATCGGCAACATCATCTTCGACGGCGTCCGTCCCGCCGCCGTGCTCGACTGGGAGATGGTCACGCTCGGCAGTCCGGAGATGGACCTCGGCTGGTCGATCTTCCTCGATCGCCATCACAGCGAAGGCCTCGGCGTCGAGCGCCTGGAGGGCTTCCCCAGCTACGAGGAGACCGTCGCCCGCTACGAGCAGCTCAGCGGCCACACGGTGAAGCACCTGCACTACTACCAGGTGTTCTGCGGCTACCGCTTCGCCGTCATCATGTGCCGCATCGGCCAGCAGATGGTCACCTACGGCGCGCTCGACGAAGCCGGTGGCCGCAACTTCGAGCTCGACAACACGGTGACCCGCCTGCTCGCCAAGCTCCTCGAGCTGCCGCCGCCGTAAGCCCCGCGCGCGCCCCTCGACTGGCGGACCGGGCAGGTCGACACTGCTGCACAGGTGATGATCCGACGCGTCCTCTACCTGGCCGTCAGCGGCTCGCGCCTGGGCGGCGCGGAGGTGCAGTACCGATACCTCGCCGAGGATCTCGACCGGCGCCGCTACCAGCCCGTGCTGCTGACGCCGGCGTACGGCTCGCTCAATCGCGCGCTCGATCGCGCCGGCGTGCGCAACGCGGCGGCCGGCTATCCGCCCTGGCGGCGGCGGACGTGGTGGGCGCGGCGGCGCGCCCGGGCGCGGCTGGTGGCGCTGGCGCGCGAGCAGCAGATCGGGCTCGTGCACGCCGACTTCAACCTCGGCCCGTACGCGCTGGCGATTGCCGCCGCGCTCGGCGTGCCGTCGGTGCTGCACGTGCGGCGCGCGCTCCGCCCGTCCTGGGTGCGGCGATACGGGCTGGCCACGGCGAGCGGACTGATCGCCATCGGCAGTCGCTATCGGGATGACCTGCGCGCCGCGGGGATCGCCGCCGAGCACGTCACCGTGATCGAGGACGCGGCCGACGTGCAGCGTTTCGCGCCGCGTGCCGAGGCGGCGCGTGCCGAGTGGCCGGAGCTGCGCGGGCGCATCGTGCTCGGCCTCGTCGGCCGCATCGAGCCGGGCAAGCGCCAGCTCGAGTTCCTGCGCGCCGTCGCGCGCCTGGCACGCGTCGGTCGTCCGGTCGCCGCCCTGGTCGTCGGCGCGCCGAACCGCGACTGGCCTCGCTACGTGCGCCGCGTCCTCGCCTTCCCAGCGGCGCACGCAGGCGAGTGCCCGGTGCGCTTCACCGGTGCGCGCCATGACGTCGAGGCGCTGCTCGCCTCGCTCGACGTGCTGGTCACGCTGTCAGGCGGCTCGGTCATGCTCGAGGCGATGGCGAGCGGCGTGCCGGTGGTGACCGCCAGCGATCGGCCGCCCGCCGAGCTCGTCATGGTGCGCGACGGCGAGGCCGGGTTGGTGGTGCCGGCCGGCGACGCCGACGCGCTGGTCGGGGCGCTGGCGCGGTTGTGCGACGACCCGGCGTTGCGCCGCGCGCTCGGCGCCCGCGGCCGCCAGCGCGCCGAGCAGCGCTACGCGCGCGCGCGTCTGGCGCGGCAGACCGAACAGTTCTACGACGCCCTGCTCGCCGCCGATCGCGCCGCGGCGCCGTCGCAGCCGGGCGCGCTGCCGACCGCCGCACTCGACGCCGCGCCGCGCCCCGCGCTAGCCTCGCGCTTCCCAGGCACGAGGCGAGGATGACCAGGACGTATACCGGCAGTTGTCATTGCGGCGCCGTGCGCTTCGCGGCGGACATCGACCTGAGCGCCGGCACCAACCGCTGCAACTGCTCGATCTGCACCAAGACGCGCAACTGGAACGCCATCATCAAGCCGGCGGCGTTCCGCCTGCTCGCCGGCGAGGCGGCGCTGAGCGACTACCAGTTCGCGACCAGGAGTGGACACCACCTGTTCTGTCGGCACTGCGGCGTGCGCTCGTTCGCGCGCGGCTACGTCGAGCAGATCGGCGGCGACTACGTCGCCGTCCAGCTGGCCGCGCTGGACGACGTCGACCCCGGCGAGCTGATCGCCGCGCCGATCCGCTATGCCGACGGCCGCCACGACGACTGGGGCCACGCGCCGGCCGAAACCCGGCACCTGTAAGCGCTCGCGTGCTGCGGCTTGACGCTCCGCGTCGGGCGGTTCATGGTCCGGCCCATTCTTCCGGAGGGCACACGACGATGGGCATGCGCAGCGGCAAGGCGCTGAAGGTGAAGAAAGTCGCGGCCAAGAAAGTGGTCAAGAAGGCCGCCGCGAAGAAGCACGCGGCCCCGGCCAAGGCGGCGGCGCCGAAGCTGGTGACCAAGACCGTCACCAAGACCGTCACCAAGACGGTGACCACCGACAAGAACGCCAAGCTGCGCGAGCTGGCGCAGCGCATCATCGACGTGACGGTGGCCAACGACGAGGCCGGCATGTTCGCGCTCTACGCCGACAACGTCGAGTCGCAGGAGGCGAACAACCCACCGTTGGTCGGCAAGGATGCGCTGCGCGAGAAGTTCGCCGCCTTCGCGCAATCGATGAGCGACGGCGTCTTCCTGCCGCGCAGCGTCGCGGCGGACGGCAAGACGATCATGATCGAGTGGGACGGGCGCATGACCCTGGTCGCCAGCGGCCGCATCGTCGAGATGCGCGAGATCGCGGTGCACGAGATCGAGAACGGCAAGATCGTGCGCGAGCGATTCTACTACGACCCGACGACGCTGGCGCCGTGACGCGCGGCGTCCGGCGCGCGCGGCGGTGGAGCGGGGATGTGGGTCACGCCTGACGATCTCGCCTTCGCGGTCAGCTTCTTCGTCACCCTGTTCTCGGTCCTCAATCCGCCCCACGCGGTGCCGCTCTACCTGGCGATGGTGCCGGCGCCGACGCCGGACCCCACCCGGCGGGTGGCGCGCGGCGCGGCGCTGACCGTCTTCTGCGCCCTCGCCGTCGGCCTGCTCTGCGGCGAGGAGCTGCTCGGCTTCTTCGGCATCACCGTGCCGGCGTTTCAGGTCGGCGGCGGCCTGCTCATTCTCCTGATGGGCCTGTCGATGCTGCAGGGCCAGGTGAGTCCGGCGAAGTCGACGCCGGCGGAAGCGGCCGAGGCGGCGCAGTGGCGCGAGATCGCCATCGTGCCGCTCGGCATGCCGATCCTCGCCGGCGCCGGCTCGATCAGCACCGTCATCGTCTTCGACCACCAGGCCGACAACTGGCCGCAGTGGCTCAGCCTGATCGGCGGCATCGTCGCCAACACGCTGCTCTGCTGGGGCTTCCTGCGCTACTCCGACGGCCTCATCCGCGTGCTCGGCCGCACCGGCGTGAACGTCATCAGCCGCCTGATGGGCATGATCCTGGTCGCCATGGCGGTGCAGTTCATGGCCGACGGCATCCATGGTCTGTTCCCATCGGCACCGGCGCCCTGAGGGCGCCGATGCCGCGCTTATGGCGTATGGCCTATCGCGTATCGCCGGAAGGGCCTGTCGCTGCGGTGGAGCACGTGTCGTAAGAGAAGATCCGTGCTCCACTCCAGCCATAAGCCATCAGCCATAGGCCATCAGCGCGCGAGCGCAGCGAGCGCATGCACCTGACCCGCGACCATATGCTCGACATGCTCGCGCACGGGCCGTGGGACGTCATCGTCATCGGCGGCGGCGCCAGCGGGCTGGGTATCGCGGTGGATGCGCAGACGCGCGGCTACCGCACGCTGCTGCTCGAGCAGTACGACTTCGCCAAGGGCACCTCCAGCCGCAGCACCAAGCTGGTGCACGGCGGCGTGCGCTACCTGAAGCAGGGCAACGTCTCGCTGGTGCTGGAGGCGCTGCGCGAGCGCGGCCTGCTGTGCCGCAACGCCGCGCACCTGGTGCACGACCTCGCCTTCATCGTGCCGCGCTACAAGTGGTGGGAGGGGCCGTTCTACGGCGTCGGCTTCAAGCTCTACGACGTGCTCGCCGGCAAGCTGAACATCGCCAAGTCGCGGCGGCTGAACCGCAAGCAGACCATCGAGCGCATTCCCAACGTCGAGACCAGGAACCTGATCGGCGGCGCGATGTACCACGACGCGCAGTTCGACGACGCACGCCTCGCCTTCGCGCTGGCGCAGACCGCCGCCGACCACGGCGCCACGCTGCTCAACTACATGCCGGTCACCGGCCTGCTGAAGGCCGGCGGCACGGTGTGCGGCGTCGCCGCCACCGACAGCGAAACCGGCACCACCTACGAGCTGCACGGCAAGGTGGTGATCAACGCCACCGGCGTGTTCACCGACAGCATCCGGCGGCTCGACGACGACGCCAGCGAGCCGATGGTGGCGCCGAGCCAGGGCGTGCACCTGGTGCTCGACCGCAGCTTCCAGCCCAGCGATGCGGCAATCATGGTGCCGCAGACCGACGACGGGCGCGTGTTGTTCGTCATTCCCTGGCACGGCCGCTGCCTGATCGGCACCACCGACACGCCGGTGCCGCGCGCCGAGCTGGAGCCGCGACCGCTGGCCGAGGAGGTGCAGTTCATCCTGCGCAACGCGGCGCGCTACCTGCGCCACGACCCGCGCGAGGAGGACGTGCTGAGCTGGTTCGCCGGCCTGCGCCCGCTGGTGCAGCCGAACCAGAGCGGCGTCACCACCAAGTCGATGTCGCGCGAGCACGCGGTGGTCATCTCGCCGTCCGGTCTGGTCACCATCGTCGGCGGCAAGTGGACCACCTATCGCAAGATGGCGGAGGACACGGTCAACGACGCGATCGCGGTCGGCGGCCTGCCCGAGCATCCGTGCGTCACCGAGCAGCTGAAACTGCACGGCTGCCTGGGGCGCAGCGACCCCGCCCTGCCGCCGCCCGGCCCGCTGCAGATGTACGGCGCCGACGTCACCGAGGTGGAGGCGTTCTTCGATCGCCAGCCGGCGCGCCGCGAGCTGCTGCATGCGCGCCTGCCGTATCACCGCGGCCAGATCACCTGGGCGGCGCGCCACGAGATGGCGCGCACGCTGGAGGACGCGCTGGCGCGCCGCACGCGCGCCCTGCTGCTCGATGCGCGCGCCTCGATCGAGGCGGCGCCGCTCGCCGCCGAGCTGATGGCCAAGGAGCTCGGGCACGACGCGGCGTGGGTCGCGGCACAGGTGGCGGCGTACACGCAGCTCGCTCAGGGCTACCTGCCGCCGCGCTGAGCCGGCGGCGGCGCCGGTTGACCCCTCCGCGCGCGCGGCAGTAGGGGAGGAACCGCGCTGGCCTGTGCGGCGACGACTCGACCAACCGACCGAAGGGGGGAGCCATGAGACAGGTTCTGTTGGCTGTGGCGCTGTTGGTGGCGATGGGGGCGGGGACGGCATCGGCGCAGACGAACACGCCGCGTGCGCATCCGGGGGCGGGCGGGCCGCGCAGCGACCTCGCCGCCGACGCGGCGATCCGTCAGCTCTACGCCGAGTTCACCGCCGCGTGGAACGCGCACGACCCGCAGAAGATGGCGAGCTACTGGACGCTCGACGGCGACATCGTCGAGCCCGACGGCATGACCGCCAAAGGGCGCAGCGAGGTGGAGAAGCACTTCGCCACCGAGCAGGAAGCGGCGTTCAAGGACAGCACGTTGAAGCTCGCCGTCGAGTCGGTGTGGTTCCCGAGCGCCGAGGTGGCGATGGTGGACGGCAGCTACATGGTGCTCAACGCCCTCGATCCGAACGGCCAGCCGTTGCCGCCGCGCAAGGGACTGGTGTCCGCCGTGCTGCTCAAGGAGGACGGAACCTGGCGCGTCGCGGCGAGCCGCTCGTCGATCCCGGTGCCGCTGCCCTGGCGCCCGCGCTGACGTTCGCGCGCGCATCCCTGTGCCAGAGAAGCCACGGATTGCACGGATACGACTTGACGATTGCACGGATCCTGCGATCGAGATTGTTCGATTGTCGAAGCGTTCATGCCTTGCTCCGTGAAATCCTGAAATGTCTCCGTGCCATCCGTGGCTCCTCGCCGCCCGTGCGCGGCTGCCGCGGTGGTTGGCTTCAGACGCGGTCTGACCTAACAACGAACAACCTGACAGCCTGAGCACGGGGATCGCGCGCATGTCATCCGAGCTGGTTCGCTATGAAGCACGCGACGCCGTCGCGCTGCTCACCCTCGACGACGGCAAGGCCAACGCCGTCTCGCCGGCGGTGATCGCCGCGCTCAACGCGGCGCTCGATCGCGCCGCGCGCGAGGAGGCCGGTGCGGTCGTGCTGGCGGGGCGGCCGGGGCGCTTCTCGGCCGGCTTCGACCTGAGCGTCATGACCGCCGGCCAGGACGCGCTGTTCAGCCTGGTGAAGGGCGGCGCCGAGCTGGCGCTGCGCATGTTCGAGTTCCCCCGCCCGGTGGTGATCGCCTGCACCGGCCACGCGCTGGCCGCCGGCGCCGTGTTCCTGTGCTCGGCGGACGTGCGCCTCGGCGCTGCCGGCGCCTTCAAGATCGGGCTCAACGAGGTGGCGATCCAGTTGCCGTTGCCGACCTTCGCGCTGGAGCTGGCGCGTGCCCGGCTGACGCCGCGCTGGCTCACCCGCTCGGTGACGCAGGCGCACATCTTCGATCCGGCCGCTGCGGTCGAGGCCGGCTTCCTCGACGCGACCACCGATGCCGCCACCGTGGTCGACGATGCCGTCGCCCACGCGGCACGCCTGGCGGCGCTCCCCGACCCCGCCTTCCGGCTCACCAAGCAGCGCGAGCGCGGCGCCCTGATCGCGCAGATCCGCGCCACGCTCGACGCCGACATCCGCACGCTCACCGCGCCGGTTCCCGCCTGAATCGCGGTGGACATCGCGGGGGGCGCGCGGTAGCGTCGCCGTTCGTCGAGGCACAGGGGAGAGACATTCATGCCGCGCCTGCTCAGACTGCTCACCACGTTGACCGTGGCGATCACCTTCACGGTGGTAGTGACCGCCGTGCAGCCCCAGCCGGTCTACGCCAATACCGACACCGAGACGATCCTGATCGTGCTCGGCGCCGTGTTCGGCGGCCTGGCGATCATCGCCATCGTCGCGACCCTGCTGGTGCGCAACAACCCGGCGTGGATGCCGGCGGCGCCCGGCCTCGACGTCAAGCACCTCGCACGCGACGAGCGCCCACCCGGCGTACGCTTCGGCCTCGACTGCGGCTGGCGCCCAGGCGGCATGCCGCTGCTCTGCTGGAACTGATCAGCGGGGCGGCATTGCACCAAGGGTGCGATGCCGCGCGTATGGCCCCTCGCTGATCGCCTATCGTCGGAAGGGTTTTCGAATGGCGATAGGCGCTACGCGATAGGCGATACGCGCGTACTTACGCGCCGACCGATGCGAGCACCTCGTCCGGCACGTCGAGCTCCATCGTCAGCAGGCCCTGGGCGAGGGTCTTGCCCTGATGATCGACGCGCAGCGACAGGGTGCCGCCGCCGCCGAGGGCGTGGCGCAGGAAGAAGTTGAAGGCAAGCAGGTTGGGCAGCTCGAAGCGCTCCACCGGCCCTTCCACCAGATCGCGGTAGAAGGCGTGCACGCGCTTGGCGCTCAGCGCCTCGCGCAGGAACGCGTAGGCCTCCGCCGAACGCGCCGCGACGCCGACGTTGGCGTGATCGCCCTTGTCGCCCGAGCGCGCGTAGGCGACCGTGCCGAGCCGCACGCGGCTGCTGCGGCCGCCCGGCGCGGCGCCGATCTCCGGCGCCGGCGCGGCGGCGCGCGGCGCGCGTGACGAGGGCGGCAGCGTCAGCGACACCTCGCTGCTCGTCGCGCTGCCGTCCTGGCGCACGGTGACCTCGGCGGCGACCAGCTCGCGCGGGATCAGCGCCGGCCAGAAGCCGAACGCCTCCTGCACCTCGGGCCGGCCGCCGAAGATGCCGAGCCCCGGCGGACCCTGCAGCGCGAACCCGAGCAGATGGGTGGCAAAGCGCTTCAACTTGGCGCGGTCGGCGTCGGCGACGCCGATGCGGAAGAGGATCTCGTTCGGCTCCGGCTCGACCGGCGCGGCGCCCCCCCAGCAGGCATTGGCGCCGATGAAGTCGGCGCGGCGGTCGGCGAAGTCGGTCCCGACCCGGTGCCAGACCATCTCCGCCAGGCGCTCGCCCTTGGCGATGACGTTGGGACCGGAGATCAGCACCGTGCCGACGGCGCGGTAGCCCTGGCGGTAGACGATCGACGCCTTCAGCGTCGGCGGCGCCGGCAGGCCGCGCGCGCCGCTGACGTGCACGCGGTCGGCGCCGTCCTGCGTCAGGTGGAGACTGGTGAAGTCGGCGGTGACGTCGGGCGTCATGTAGGCGCGCGGATCGCCGATTTCGTAGAGCAGCTGCTCGGTGACCGTCCGCGTGCTCACCAGCCCGCCGGTGCCCGGGTGCTTGGTGACGACGAAGCTGCCGTCCGCTTCGCACTCGGCGATCGGGTAGCCGACGTCGAGCATCGACGGGATGCGCTGCCAGTCGGTGAAGTTGCCGCCGGTCACCTGCGCGCCGCACTCCAGGATATGACCGGCGGCGATGCCGGCGGCGAGCTTGTCCCAGTCGTCCCACGCCCAGCCGAACTCGTGCACCATCGGCGCCAGGATCAGCGCCGCGTCGGTGGTCCGGCCGGTGATGACGATGCGCGCGCCCTTGCCGAGCGCCTCCACCACCGGGCGGGCGCTGATGTAGGCGTTGGCGGCGACGACGCGCCCGCGGATCTCGTCGTACGTCCGCGTCCCGTCCATGTGGTCGAGCGTCGCGCCGGTCTTCTCCAGGGCGTCGAGCCGCGGCAGCAGGTCGTCGCCGCTCACCAGGCCGATCGGCAGCGAGACGCCCGCCTGCTTGCACAGGGCCTCGACCGCTTCCGCGCAGCCGGCCGGGTTGATGCCGCCGGCGTTGACGATCACCGTCACGCCGCGCTCGACGATCGCCGGCAGCGCCAGCTTGAGGTGCTCGATGAAGTCGTAGGCGAAGCCCGCCTTGGGATCGCGCGCGCGCTGGCGCTGCAGGATCACCATGGTGATCTCGGCGAGGAAATCCATGGTGACGTAGTCGAGCGGTCCGCCGGTCACCTGGCGCAGCAGCGCCTCCGGATCGTCGCCCCAGTAGCCGCTGGCGTTGGCGATGCGAATCGTCTTGCTCACGAGTGCTCCCGCGCCGGCAGTCGATCCGGCGCCTTGCCGCAGCGGACGCGCACCAGCGCGTCGAGCTCGGCCGCATAGCGGGCGACGTCGGCCGGTGCGTCGCACGGCGCATCGATCAGCGCACGCCGCTCCGCCAGCGACAACATCGTCCACTCTTTCAGATGGAGTTTGATGCCGACGCGGTCGAGCTTGTCGCGCACGCTGCGCGGCATCAGCGTCAGGTCGTCCTCGTCCATGGCCGCTCAGCCCGCGACGAAGCGCGTCACCCGGTGGCGCAGCGCGCCCTTGGCGTCGCGCGCTTCCTCGACGACGTTGCGGCCGTGGCAGTTCGGGCACGGGAGGTAGCGCAGCTCGCCCTCCTGTCGCGCCGTCCAGTGCAGGTCCGGATTGAGGAACCGCTCGGCGGTGACCTCGTAGGCCAGCATCCAGCCGCAGTCCGGGTTCAGGCAGCGCAACACCTCGAGGTCGGCGGCCTTCTTCTTCGCTGCGGCGGGACTGGTCATCGCCGTCTTGTACCCCAGTCGCTCTCCAAAACGGAACCACGGATGGATGCAGATGACTACGGATCAGGAACCAGAATCCCAACCTTCACCTGTGTTTATCCGCGTTCGCCCGCGGCTGCAGTTTTTTCTTGCCCGCCGTGCAGTGGCCGTGCTTGAACGCCAACAGACTCGCTCAAGGTTGGGACGTGGGGCCGCGGTGGGAGACGGGTCGTTGATTGCCGGAGGTGAGGCGATGGACGACTACAGCATCCTCGAAGAAGAAGAGATCGCCGAGGAGCGCGCCATGCAGGCGGCGCGTCTTGGCGTAGCGATCACCAGCCGGCCGATCCGCTCGCTGTCGACGCTCAAGCCGCCGGTCTCGGTCGGCCCGAGCGCCTCGATCCACGAAGCGATCGACGTCATGAACCGCCACCGCGTCGGGTGCGTGCTGGTGGTCGAGCAGCAGCGCCTGGTCGGCATCTTCACCGAGCGCGACGTGCTGCGGAAAGTGGTCACCACCGGCCGCGACCTCGACGCGACGCCGGTCGGCGAGGTGATGACCGCCAACCCCGAGTGCCTGACGCTCGACGACGGCATCGCCTACGCGCTCAACATCATGCACGACGGCGGCTTCCGCCGCATCCCGCTGGTCGACGACCACGGTCGCCCGACCGGCGTGGTGACGATGCGCAACATCGTCGACGACATCGTCGACCTGTTCGCCGAGGAAGTGCTGAACCTGCCGCCGCACCCGACGCTGGAAGCGTCGCGCGAACGGGAAGGCGCGTGAGGGGAAGGCTGTTAGGCTGCTAGGCAGTTACGCTGTTAGGGGGAATCGGAAGATTTGCGGACCGAATTCCGACCCCTAACAGCGTAACAGCCTAGAAAGCGTAACAGCCTTCAGAAGTCCGCCAGGCTCCCGTCCCCCAACGACAGCTTCTGCAACGCGGTGTCGCGCGGCAGGGCGGGGTCGCGGGCGTCGCGGGTGACGAGCAGCAGGGAGTTCTCGTCGAGCCAGGCGACGCTCTGTGCGCCGCGCGTGCCGCCGAGGTCGTAGCGGCGGAAGTCGCTGCCGTCGACGACGAAGATCTCGGCGCGGTCGTAGGTGTCGTCGAGATCGGCCTGTGCGACCAGTGCGACGCGGTGGCCGTCGGCGGCGACGGCGAGGTCGGCGATGCGCGCCGCTTCGTGCACCAGGCGGCGCGGCTCGCTGCCGTCGGTCGGCAGCTCCCACAGTTGCCAGTCCCAGTCGCCGGGCAGGATGGCGTAGAGGCGGCTGGCGTCGGGCGCCCAGCGCCAGCGCAGGCCGCCGACCGGTGCGGTGAACAGGATGCGCGAGGTGACGGCGCCAGGCTCGAGCAGGCGCAACTCGAGATCGGCGTCGCGCGCCAGCGCGTAGGCGATGGCGCCTGCGCGCGGCGCCGGCAGCAGCGCGACGATGCGCGCGCCGCTGTGCTCGATCAGCACCTGGCTCCCACCGCGCTCGCGCTGGCGGATCAGCTTGCCGCCGCGCGCGATCAGCGTGCCATCGGCGTCGCCGGCGGCGATGAGATCGCGGCCGAGCGTGCGGCGGCCGCCGTCGGCGACGTTCAAGGCCACCAGGCTCGGCTCGCCGCTGCGGGCGCTCTCCACCGCCAGCACGCGGGTGCCGTCGGCGCTCCACACCGGCTCGCTGGCGAGGCCGCGGTCGATCATCCAGGTGTGCAGCGCCTTGCCGTTGGCCGGATCGATGACGCGCAGCGTCGCCGGCTCCCAGCCGACCGGCTCGCCGGAGACGACCAGCAGCGCGCCGCCGCTCGACCCGATGACCCGCTGCGGCGGATCGCGGCGCGGCAGGACGTTGTTGCTGCGGATCATGTCGGCGGTGGCGGCGAGCGGATCGACGATCAACCGCTGCCCCTCGCCGAGCGGCGCGCTCTGGCCGACCGCCGTCTCCAGCTTCTCGCCGGCCGGCAGCTTCCACAGGGCCAGGCCGGCCGGCGGCGGCGCGTCGCGCAGGTTGCGCACGGCGGCGTTGCCGTCCTGCGGATCGAGCGCCAGGTCGAGTGCCGCCTTCGAACGCACCCAGGCGGCGAAGAACGGCGCCAGGTCGTTCTGGCTGTGCTCGGTGAACACCTTCTCCAGCTCGGCGTCGCCGGCCGAGCGGTAGCGATACGCGTCGAGGAAGGCGACGGCGGCGGCATCGAACGCCTCGGGGCCGCCCAGCGCCTGCGCCAGCATGTAGGTGACGTAGCCGCCCTTGGCGTAGATCGTCGCGCGCGCCTGCGGGTCGAGGCCGTTGTCGATCACCGACATCGCCGCCAGCACGCCGGTGTCGTCGGGGTCGAAGGCGCTGCGCGCCAGCGTGCGCGACAGCGCCGCTTCGCCGAAGTGCTCGCCGACCGCGCGCCAGGCCGAGTACTCGGCAAAGCCCTCGACGATCCACTCGCCGCCGCTGCCGGGCGTCAGCCACTGCTCGCTCACCGTCGCGCCCCACCAGTCGTGCGCCAGCTCGTGGGCGATGGTCTCGTAGCCGTAGCGCCCGTCGCGGAAGTAGCGCGGCGGGATGGCGATCAGTCCGCTGCCGTCGTTGAAGGCGCGCGCCAGGCGGCGCGGCACCACCAGTGTCGAGCTGGTGAAGCCGGAGGCGCGGTAGTGGCCGGTCAGATCCTCGTACGCCGTCGCCATCTGCGCCAGCAGGCGCGCCGCGTCGAAACCGGAGTCGGGCGGCAGCAGCACGCGATAGGCACGGCCGTCGCGCTCCAGCGTCTGGCTCTTGTAGCGGCCGGCAATCAGCGCCAGGCCGGCGACCGGGCGGACGTTGTCGACGCGCACGCGCGTCGTCGTACCCTCGCGGACCGGCGCCGCCGCGGCGCCATTGTGTGCCAGCGTCAGGTGCGCCGGGAGGCGCACCTCGGCATGGATCGCGAACGGTGCCTGCACGTCGCTCGGGTACCAGAAGTCGGCCGGCGACAGGCTCACGTCGTCGGCGTCGACGATCGGGCCGGTGTCGGTCAGTCCGCCGCGCCGCGGCGTGCCGGCGTAGTCGATGGTGACGACGCCCTCCTGGCCGGCGGCGAGCGCCTCCGGCAGGTCGAGCACCAGCAGCGGGCCGAGGCGCAGCGTGCGCAGCGCGACCGGCCCGCCGCCGCCGTCGTAGCGCGCCGCGCGGACCGTCAGGCCGTCGTTGAGCAGGTAATAGAAGCGCTGGCGCGCGGCGCCATCGGCGACGACGCGCAGCACCGCCTGCCCGTCGAGCCTGCCGGCCGAGGGCTGCAGGTCGACGCGCAGGGTGAGATCGGTGGTGCGTTGCCCGGCGACGGCGCGGCCGACGACACCCACCGCGGCGCGCAGCAGCGGCAGGTTCTGGCCGTGCACCGCCAGCAGCGCGGCGAACGCCAGGCCGGCGACGCCGGCGCCGACGACGATGAACAGGAAGGCGATGAGGCCGCGGGCGATGCGCATGCGAGCTCCGACCTCAGGCCAACTCGGTCTTACGGCTGGTCAGCGATACCGCCGCGCCGACCGAGACGCCGAGCGCGACGGCGGCGTAGATGGCGAATCCCCAGTGCGTCGGTTGCGGCCCGCGCACGGTCCAGAGAGCCAGGTTGAGCGCGACGTAGGCGGCGTAGGCGTGCGACATCGGGACGGCGAAGCGGCGCATGGTCCAGATGGCGAAGGCGTAGACGGCGAGGAAGATGCCGAACAGCGGGCCGGCGAGGGCGTTGGCGCCGCCGCTGAGCCGCTGGCCGAACAACACGAAGCCGGTCTGCTCGCCGAACAGCTGCAACGGCTTGAGCAGGTTCGACAGCGCCAGGATGCCGAACAGCACGGCGCAGAGGGTCAGCCAGGGACCGCGAGTGGGTTGAGGCATGGGGGCTCCTGCGCAGCCCTTAACTGAAAAGGCAAAAGGCAAAAAGCAAAAGGCAAACGGCACATTTGAGGCGAGGATGGGGCGGGTCAGAGGGCCGGGATGCCGACCGCCTGGACCTGGGCGGCGTTGGCGCCGTCCTCGTAGGCCGGCAGGGCACCGCGCGTGCGCCACAGGCGGTAGGCGAGGGCGGCGGAGAGCACGCGCACCGGATAGTCGCGCGGCAGCTGCTGCAGGTAGGGCTGGATGGTGACGAAGTCGCGCGCGCCGTAGCGTTCCATGATCGCGCGCAGGCCGCCGTTGGCCGGGCCGATGTTGTAGGCGAGCAGGCCGAGGAACGGATCGCCGTGCATCTGCGCCAGGTAGAGGCGCAGCGTCGCGGCGCCGGCGAAGGCGTTGTGGCGCGGGTCGCCGAGGTCGAGGCGTTCGACGCCGAGCGCGCGCGCCGCATCGCGCAACGCGGCGTGCGGCGCGGCGGTGATCTGGAACAGGCCGCGGCCGCCGTCGGCGCTGGTGCGCGGCTGGAAGGCGGACTCGGTGGCGGCGACGCCCATCAGCAGGTCGAGGTCGAGGTCGAACGCCGCGGCCGCGTCGCCCACCGGCGCTTCGAAGGTGCGCGCGCGGCCGAACATCTTCTCCCATGCCGGCCGGTTGGCGCGGCGGTAGGCGGCGTACACCTGATGGCCGATGGCGGCGCGCTCGGCGGCTGCCTGGCCGCCGACCAGCGCCTGCAGGCTGGCGACGTCGTGGCGGAATACCGGTTGCGCGGCGTACCAGGCCGCGCCGCCGGCCGCCGCCAGCGCCAGCGCCAGCGGGGTCCACGCGAGGCGCATGGCCAACGCCATGCGCGCCTGCCACCACACCCACAGCAACGCCCCGGTGGCCAGCGCCAGGCCGAGCACCGCGCCGGCGAAGGGCAGCGAGTGGCGCCAGAGCCCGGCGCCGACGAACCACTCGGCGAAGCGGCCGAGCGCGCCGGTGACCAGCACCAGCAGCGCCGCGCCGAGGGCCAGCGCCTCGGCGGCGCGCAGCGCCCACTCGCGCCAGCCGGGCGGCGCCGGCGTCGGCCGCACGACGCGCCGTTTGCTCGTTCCGCGCAGCCGCGCCCGTGCCAGGCGCGCCGCCGACCCCGATCCCGCCACCCTCACCGCGGCGCATGGTAGCGCCCCGTCATTCGGAGGCAAGGGTGCGGGCGCCGCCCCGGCGGCCCACGAACGTGGAGCCATCTGCGGGAAAACGCCAGCTGTGCGGCGGCTATGCGGCGGTGCTATCTGGGCCGCAGCAGTTCGAGTCCAGGGAGGCCATGCGATGTCCGCAGCGATCCCGCGCCGGGGGGCGACAGTCTTGGTGGCGTTGGCCATCGGCTGCGCCGCGGCGCGGCCGGCGGCCGCGATCGAGCCGGCCGCGCCGCGATCGCCGGCGAACCTGGTCGAGTCGCCGCCGCGGGTCGAGTCGCTGACCCTGCAGTTCGTCGCGGCGACGTCACGGCTGAACCTGGAGGTGGCGATCGCCGCGGATCCGCGGCTCGGGCCGCGCGTCCGCATCGGGCCCGCCGCGGCGCCGGTCGAGTTGCGCGACGACGGCACGCACGGCGACCGCCGCCGCGGCGACGGCGTGTACAGCGGCAGCATGCCGATCGACCCGGCCGAGCTGCGGCGGGCCGCGGCGGCGCAGCGCGCCGCCGAGCGGCGGCAGGCGAAGACCGCGAGCCGACCGGTGTCGCTGTTCGACGGGCGCGAGATCGCCCGGCGCGTCACGCCGCTGCGGATCGACTGGTGGAAGCTGCTGCACGGCATCAAGGCGCGCCTCACGCCGATCGATTGCGCATACGCGCAGAGCGTCGACTGGCCGCGTTCGCTGCTGGTCACCGACCGCGCGGTGGTGACCGACGCGGCGCGCACCTACGTCCCGTTCGCCGTCGATCCCACCACCGGGACGAAGCTGCCGGCGGCGGGCACCCGGAACGGCGTCTGGAGCTTCGAGCACCTGGTGCGCGCTGCGGCGGGAGCGGCCGACCCGAACCAGGTGCTGCGCGGCTGGCTGGAGACCTGGGCGCCGCCGACGCCGCCCGCGCCGACGCCGACCCCGACGCCGCTCATCGTCAACGGCTGGCCGGCGACGGCGCGGCCGGGGTTTGCCAACCGCATCGTCGCGCCGTGGCCGAGGGACGCCAACGGCGGTCTCGACGTCGGCGCGGCGCCGTTCCAGTTGCTGGCGATCGTCAATCGCATCGACAAGGCGGACGGGCTGAGCTGGACGCCGATGCTGCACGACTACGACGCCACCAAGGGCTCGGCCGGCGAGCTGCGTTTCGTCTTCGGCGCGCTCGCCGCGGAGACCGGCGCGCCGCTGCGTTTCACGGTGATCTTCGAGTACACCGTGCTGCAGCCCGACTGCACGGCCTTCGGCCACTGGGCGCGCCGCTGGGTCGATCTGAGCGCGCTGCCGATCGGGTCGGATGCCTACCGCACCGCCCTGGCGCAGCTGACCGAGGACGTGGTCAGCGGCGGCCACGGGGCGCTGGCCCGCATCCGCACCAACGAGGTCGATCTCGGTCCGCTGTTCGGCGGCGCCCTCTGGGACATGCGCGAGTTCCACCCGGACGGCAGCGGGCACCTGCAGCTCACCACCGTCGAGAACACCCCGGACGCCTGCTTCAACGCGACGCTGCCGCTGCCGGCGCCGCTGCCGCCCGCCTGCGTCGGCGGGCAGGCACGCCTGGCGACCTGGGTGAGCGGCAACCCGGGCCCGATCGCCAGTGATCACTACACCGTGCCGCCGCAGCTGCCGCCGCCGACGCCGCTGCTCGGCGCGCAGGCGTTGGCGAAGGGCGCGCTCACCTACTGGGAGCTGCCGGGCGTCAACGACGACCTGCGCTTCCACTTCTCGCTCGGCACCTGCAACGGTTGCCACAACCGCGAGACGGCGACCGATTCGCTACACATCTCGCCGATGGTGCCGAGCGGGCAGCCGGCCCGGCTGTCGCAGTTCCTCACCGGCGTGCCGCCGGGCATGACGCCGACGCCGGTCACCGATCCGCGCAGCGGCGCCGTGCGCAACTTCAACGACCTCGAGCGACGACGGCAGACGCTGTCGCAGGCGGCGACGCTGCCCTGCCTGTGCGATCTGCTGCGCGTCACCCTCCTCACCCCGCATTGAGCGATGTCGACGCGCACTTCCAGCCAAGGCGGCAACGGGGCGGCCGCGCGGCAGCCCCGCCCGCTCTTCGTCGGCCGCGAGCAGGAGCTCGAGCGCCTGCTGCACGAGCTCGACCTCGCCGCCGGCGGGCAGCCGCGCCTGGTGCTGGTGGTCGGCGAGGCCGGCATCGGCAAGACGCGCCTGCTGCGCGAGCTGCAGGTGCGCGCCCATCAGCGCGGCGTCACCGTGTGTGCCGGGCGCGGTTACGACGAGTTCACCGTGCCGTTCCTGCCGGTGCTCGACGCGCTCGGTCCGCGCCTGCGGGCCCTGCCGGGGCCGGTGGTCGACGCGCTCGGCGCGCAGGCCGACCTGGTGCGGCGCTTCGCGCTCGGCGCCGACGGCGCCGAGCCGGCGGTGCCGGATCCGTCCGGCGAACGGAAGCTGCGCCTGCTGCTGGCCGTGTCACGCGCGGTGATCGAGCTGGCGCGCGTCGGCCCGCTGCTCTTCCTGCTCGACGACCTGCACTGGGTCGACCAGGCGTCGCTGGAGCTCTTCGCGCATCTGGTCTTCACCGTCGCCGATGCGGTCGACCGCGCTGCGGCGCCGCTGATGATCCTCGGCTCCACCCGCCCGGTGGAGCGCGATTGGCCGCTGGCGCGCAGCCTGGCGCGCTTCCAGCGCGAGCCGATCTGTCACACCCTCGAGCTCGGCGGCCTGGCCGAGGCCGACGTGCGGACGCTGGTACGCGGGCTCGGGCTGGAGCGCGCCTCGCACCACGTGGTCAACGCGGTGCGCGAGACGACGCGCGGCAATCCGCTGTTCGTCCAGGAGGTCGTCCGCCAGCTCCTGCGCCGGCAGCCCGACGTCGCGGCGGGCGGCGTGCTGGAGAGCGAAGCCGCGTTGCTCGCCCTGCCGCTGCCCGCCGATGTCACCGGCGCGCTCGCCGCGCGGGTGTGCGACCTGCCGGAGCGCCCGCGCGCGCTGCTCACCGTCGCCGCCTGCCTCGGCGACCCGTTCACCGCCGCGGCGCTCGCCCGCGTCACCGACGCCGACGCGGCGTCCCTGCTCGCGGCGTTGGAGGACGCGGTGGCGCAGGGACTGGTGACCTCCGACGGCCGTGCATACTGCTTCGCGCATCCGCTCATCCGCCAGGTGCTGTATGCCGAGCTCACCGCGGCGCGGCGCCAGACCTACCATCTGTCGATCGCCAGCGCGCTGATGCGCGACGCCGGCGAGCGTGGCGAGGCCGCGGTCGAGGTCACGCACCACCTGCTGGCCGCCGGCGACGCCGCTGACGCCGCCACCGTGTTGCGCTGGGCAACGCGCGCCGGCGACCACGCCTTCGCCACCACCGCCTGGCGCACCGCGGCGCTGTTCTACCACCGCGCCTTGGCGGCGGACGACGTCGTGCACCAGCTGTCGCCGCGCGAGCGCGGCACGCTGCACGCGCGCGCCGGGCAGGCGTACTTTCGCGACCAGGACGCCGAGCCCTGTCTCGCCGCCTTCGAGCAGGCGCTGCGCGACTTCGACGCCTGCGGCGACGCGCGCGGCCACGCCCGCGCCCTCATCGGCAAGACGCGCGCCCAGATCACGCTCGCGTCGGTGGCCTATGGGACGTTGATCGATCCGGAACCGTTGCGCGATGCCGCCGCGCGGCTGGCGGACGAGGATCCGGCGCTCGCCGCGCTGGTGCAGGCGGAGCTGGCCCAGGTGTTCTGGACGGCGCGGCGCTCGAGCGAGGCGGAGGCGGTGGCACGCCAGGCGCTCGCGGTCGGACAGCGGCACGGCTTCGACTACGTGTGCGCCGAGGCGCTGCGCGCCACCTGGCTGGTGCAGAGCCAGGTGCTGCGCGTCCGCGAGGCGCTCGACAGCCTGCAGCAGGCGCGCCGCTACGCCCAGCGGCTCGGCGATGCCTGGCTGGAGAGCCACCTGGTGCAGCGCGAGCCGCTCACCCTCACCTGGCTCGGCCGCCTCGACGAAGCGGTGAGCGGCGCCGCGGCGGCGGACGAGTTCACCCGTGCGACGCACGATTGGGGGGATCACTCGCTCGCGCAGGGGGCGCTCACCTGCGTCGCGGCGGCGCGCGGCGACTTCGCGGCCACGCAGCACCACGCCCGGCAGGCGCTGATGATGCGGCACCGCTCCGGCTACCCATGGGCGGGGCCGACGGCGCTGCCGGCGCTGGCCTCGGCGCAGTGCCTGCGCGGCGAGTTCGACGAGGCCGACGCGTCGCTGGCGCTGCTCGCCGAGCCCGGCGAAGTCTTCGCCGAGCCCGGTCCGGCGGTGCTGCTCGGTGCCTACGTCCACCGCACCGTGATCGAGGCGTGGCGCGCCGCCGGCGACGACGGCGTCCTGGCCAGCGCCGAGCGGCTGCGCGGCATCGCGGCGCCGCGCCCGGAGGACAGCGCCGACGTCTACGCGCTCGGCGCCTTCGCGGCGCTGATGGACGTCGCCGACCTGGCCGGCGACGCGGCGTTGGCGGCGCAATGGGAGGGCCCGCTGGCGCTCGCCGCCGAGCGCGGCGTCGTGCTGACCACCGGCTGGGTGGCGCTGGTGGCGCGGACGCTCGGGGTCGGCGCCGGGCTGCGGCGCGCCTGGTCGGAGGCCGTCGCCTGGTTCGAGCTGGCGGCGACGCAGGCGGCGGCGATGCGCGCCCGTCCCGAGATCGGCCGGGTGGCGCTCGATACGGCGCTGATGCTGGTGGCGCGCGGGCGGCGATCGGATCGGCGCCGCGTCGGCGAGCTGCTCGAGCGCGCCGCGACGGAATGTGCCGCGCTGCACCTCGAGCCGCTGCTGCGGCGCGTGCGCCGGCAGCAGGAGTATCTGGCCGCGCTGGCGACGATTCCCGCCGCGCATCTGACGGTGCGCGAAGAGGACGTGTTGGTGCGGGTCGCCAGCGGTCGCAGCGATGCCGCGATCGCGCGCGAGCTGCGCATCGCGCCGGACGCGGTCGAGCGCGCCATGCGCGGCGCGATGCGCAAGCTCGGCGCCGCCGACCGCGCCACCGCGCTGGCCGCGCTCGAGCCGGCCTCGGCCGCCGCGCTCGCCGCACCCGCCAGCGAACGGCCGCCGCTGCGCATCATCCTGTTCAGCGACGTGCAGGGCTCGACGGCGCTGTTCGAGCGGCTGGGCGACGCGGCGGCGCGCGCCATCCTGCGCGAGCACGACGCCATCGTGCGCGGCGCCCTGCACCGCTTCGGCGGCACCGAGCTCAAGCACACCGGCGACGGTGTCATGGTGTCGTTCGTGTCGGTGACCAGCGCCATGGATTGCGCCATCGCTATCCAGCGTGCGCTCGCCGAGCACAACGCGCGCGATCCGCAGCGCAGCGTGCGGGTGCGCATCGGTATCAACGCCGGCGAGCCGATCGACGAGGACGGCCAGTTGTTCGGCACCGTGGTCAATGCCGCGGCGCGCATCTGCGCGCAGGCGCACGCCGGGCAGATTCTGGTCGCCGACGTGATCCGCAGCCTGGCGGAAGGCAAGGACGTGCAGTTCGTCGATCACGGTTGGGTGTCACTGCGCGGCCTGCCGCGCCGCTACCACCTGTTCGAGGTGCCCTGGTAACCCGCGCGCCGCCGCGGCGCGCGCCACCCTTGGAGGACGTCATGCCCGGAATGCCAGACATCATTCTCAAGTCGCCGGTGATGGGTCGGTTCGAGACCTTCACCAAGGGCGTCGCGAACAGCGCCGCCAAGCAGGCCAAGCTGCAGACGGCCATCGCGCGGCTGGCGAACCCGGCCGACTCGCTGGTGCAGATTGCCGTCGATCTGAAGTTCTACTCCGACAAGGCGGCAGCCGATCACTTCGAGCGCCACTGGCTCGGCGTCGGCATGAACCCGACGCCGTTCTGGCCCAGCATTCCGTCGGCGAAGATCACCGCCATCATCCGCGGCGGCATGCTGCAGGTCTGCCAGCTGGTCGACGACACCTGGTTGCCGGCCGAGTTCTGGTGGGTGATGTCCGGCCAGCCCGGCACCGGCGACTGGCAGATGAGCGTCAGCAAGGGCGCCAACCAGATCACCGCCATCTTCCACACGCCGGTGGTGCCGTGCGGCAACATCCCGCTGGAGGAGGCGCCCAATACCTGGGTGGTGCTGGACGAGGCCGGCGTGAAGACGCGCCATGCGATGCGTCCGGTGCCGCCGGCGGCAAAGAAGAAGCCGAAGAAGCCGCCGAAGAAGAAAAAGAAGTCGTCGCGGCGCTGAGCCGCGGTGGTCTTGCGTGTGCCGGCCGGCGGTGGACTCCGCCGGCCGGCGCGCAGGTGATCAGTCCTCGGTCGGCGGAGCCGGGTACGGCCGGCACGGCTGGCCGCGCAGGCCGGGGCAGGGCGGCAGTCCGGTCGGCACGTCGACGTTCGGAACGACCGGCAGCACGACGCGCGACGGGTGATCCGCATCGCGCGCGATCTCGACGGTCGCCGGATCGTCCACCTCCGGCGTGCGGAACTTCCACAGCGGCCGATCGCCGCCCGGCGCCGAGACCGAGATGCGGATGCGCGAACCGGCGCGGAAGGCGTGCGCGAACGGGAACAGCTCGATGCGCAGCGGCTCGAAGCTGTCGTCGTCCGGCAGCGGCGCCGCGTCCACCTGCTTGTGGGTGGGCAGCGGGCGCAGGACGGTGGAGTGCTCCTCATCGAGCTTGCGGCGGCTGGCGCGCAGCCAGCCGTTCTGGATGTAGACTTCCTGTCCGTCGGGGCGGATCTCGGTGAGCGCCACCTGCAGGTCGACGTCCGGCAGGCTGGCGCGGATCCACAGATCGACACTGCCGGTGCCGATCATCACCGTGTCGCTCTCCAGCGGCTCCGAGGCGCAGGCGACGGCGCGGCCGTCGGCGAGCGGGAACCACTGCCAGTTCGGCAGCGCGCTCCAGATATCGTCGCCCGAGCCGACGAAGCTGGTGCGCTGGATGTCGGCGGTCGAGTAGTTGAACACATCACTGCCCGACTCGGTCGGCGGCTCGCTGGTCAGCGTGCCCTCGGGGCCGAAGTACCACGGCGTCGCCACCGTGCCGGGGATCGGCCAGGCGTCGAACGAGTGCTCGAAAGCCGCCACCGGCGTGCCCGGCTCGGTGCCGCCGGCGCCGCTCTCGAACAGCACGCGCACCGGCGGCTCCGACTCGAAGGCAGCGAGCGCCTCCTCGTAGCTCATGCCGGTGAAGCGGTCGGGTGGCAGGAAGAGCGGCTCGGCGGTCTTGAAGATGTCGGTGGCCAGGAAGCCGGCGATCAGCGTCGCGATCGGCGGCGTCGCCGGCACCTCGCGCCGCACGTAGAACGACAGGAACTCCATCCAGCGGCTGAAGATCTCCGGCATCAGCGGCTCGGTGTGGCCGCCGTTGACCAGCGTGAAGTGCTTCTTGTCGGTGCCGGTGAACTGGTCGAGCATGTTCGGGAAGTAGCCGCCGACCTGCTCATCCTGGTAGGCGCCGGCGAGGAAGACCGGCACGTCGATCTTGTGCACGAAGGTCGCCGGCGAGGCGGGGTCGGCCACCGCCGGAATGTAGAACATGTTGTCCTCGATCATCTGCAGGATGTCCGGCGACTGCAGGCGCAGTTGCTGGTTGTCGATGCAGACCTGATCGCCCTGGTCGCGGCGCTTCCGGCTGTAGCCCTGGCCGAACGGCTGCGCGTCGTGCTTGCGGTCGGCCGCCCAGTCGGTGGCGAAGCCGTTGTTCAGGATGCCGCCCGGGTAGAGCGTGCCGCGGCCGGTGTCGGAGATCACCGACAGCGGCGCGATGGCGGCGAGCGACGGCGGCTGCAGCTGCGCGACGAAGAGCTGCGAGATGCCCGGGTAGGAGAGACCGACCAGGCCGACCTTGTGGTTGGCCGCCCAGGGCTGCGCGGCGACCGTCTCGACGATGTCGTAGCCGTCGGTCAGCTGCAGGGTCTCGAAGAACTGGAAGGCACCGCCCGAACAGCCGGTGCCGCGCATGTTGACGCCGACCACGGCGTAGCCGAGCAGGCTGGTGATCAGCGAGCTGGGCTGCGGCGAGTCGGGGTTGGACGGGTCGTAGCCCGAGTACTCGATGACGGTGGGATAGGGGCCGCCGTCCACCGGGCCGGGGAGGATGATGTTGGCCGCCAGCTTCGTGCCGTCGCGCGTGGTGATGTACTGGTAGCCGCCGACCAGCTGCTGGCTCTCGTAGAATTCCTGCGGCGGCGGCGCGTCGGCCGCGGTCGAGGCGAGCGCCGCGGACGCGTACAGCGTGCCGGGGAAGCCGCGCACGACGTGGTAGTCGCCGCCCACCGGCACGTCGCGGAAGATCAGCGCGCCGAACTCGTCGACCACGCCGGCCTGCACGACGTAGTCGTCGGCGCCGACCAGCTCGAGCGTCTCGCCCTCGTGGGCGTCGAGGATGTAGATCTGTCCGACGCTGCCGTGCGCGGAGAAGTCGGCCGGCAGCGCGCTGCCGACGTCGCGGAAGCCTTCCGGTCCGCTGGTCGGCGTCGGGGTGACCGTCGCGGTGGCGGTGCCGGTCGGGATGCCGGTCGGCGTGTAGGTCGCGGTCGCGGTGCCGGTCGGGATGCCGGTCGGGGTGACCGTCGCGGTGGCGGTGCCGGTCGGAATGCCGGTCGGCGTGAAGGTCACCGTCGGGGTCGACGGCGGCAGCGTGTGTGTCGCCGTGGCGGTCGCCACCGGCGTGTCGGTGGGGGCGAAGGTGGCGGTGTTGGTCGGCGCCGTGGTCGCGGTGCGGGTCGGCGCGTTGGTCGGCGTGAAGGTCACCGTCGCGCTCGGCGGTACCACCGTCGCGGTGTCGGTCGGCACGGCGATGGTGCTGGTCGCGGTGGCGACCTGGGTCGCCGTCCTGGTCGGCGTCGGCTTGTTGTTGTTGTCGTTGTCGCTGCCGCAGGCGGCGAGCAGCGGCAGCATGGTCAGCACGGCGAGCGCGCCGTGGCGGCGCAGGACGGAATTCAGCATCGACGATCTCCAGCCGCGCAGGACGGGCAAGGGCACGGCGCGCCCCCCGCGCACAATGTGAACAACCTCATCTCGGGAAATGGCTCGGACTGATGGGTCGAATTTGCTCACCGTATGAGCGGGGTTTGGCTAAGTCAAACTTGTGCCGCCGGGCTGTCTTTCGCGCCGTTGAGCCGCCCAATAGGCTGTCCGAGATGCCTGCCGACCTGGTGATCTTCGACTTCGACGGCACCCTGGCCGACACCTGGCGCGACATCGCCACGGCGGTGAATCGCACCCTGCGCGAGGCGGAGCTCCCGGCGGTCGAGCCCGGACGGGTGAAGGACTGGGTCGGGCACGGCGTGGTGCCGCTGCTGCGCCGCGCCGTCGCCGCCGCCGATGGTCCGGTGGACGACGCCCGCGTGGCGGCGCTCTACGAGGTCTTCCGCCGCCACTACGACCGCTGCTGCCTCGACACCACGTCGCTGTACGCGGGCATGGCCGCGGCGCTCGACTGCCTGGGCGACGCGCGGCTGGCGATCCTCAGCAACAAGCCGCAGCGCTTCCTCGACCGCATCGTCGACGGGCTGGCGATGCGCGACCGCTTCGCGCCGGTGGTCGGCGGCGACGCGCTGGCGGTGCAGAAGCCCGACCCGGCCACCATCGCGCACGTGGTCGAGCTCGCCGGCGCGCCGCGGCGCGTCTGGATGGTCGGCGACAGTGCCATCGACGTCGCCACCGGCCGCGCCTACGGCGCCCGCACCATCGGCTGCGCCTGGGGCTTGCGCCCGCGCGCCGAGCTGCAGGCGGCCGGCGCCGACGCGCTGATCGATCACCCCGCGCAACTCCCCGCCGCGCTGCGGTCCTGAGACGGAAGCCGTTGTGCCGTTGTGCCGTGGTGGTAGAGAAACGTCTCGCACCCAAACGACCGTTTGCGAGTAGGGAGACTCCGCGATGCCCCACGACCTCGTCATCCGCGGCGCGACGATCATCGACGGCACCGGCGCGCCGGGGCACAGCGGCGATCTGGCGATCGACGCCGAGCGCCTCACCCAGGTCGGCGGCCGCGCCGCGGCCGGGCGCCGCGAGATCGACGCGGCGGGGCTGGTCGTCAGCCCCGGCTTCATCGACCCGCACACGCACTACGACGCGCAGATCTGCTGGGACCACGCCCTGACGCCGTCGTGCTGGAACGGCATCACCAGCGTGGTGATGGGCAACTGCGGCTTCACGCTGGCGCCGTGCCGGCCCGCCGGCCGCGAGCGCCTCATGCGCATGCTGGAGCGGGTCGAGGGCATGAGCCTGCCGGCGCTGCGCCAGGGCATCACCTGGAACTGGGAGAGCTTCCCCGAGTATCTCGACGCGGTCGGCGCGATGCGGCCGGTGCTCAACGTCGGCTCGCTGCTCGGCCACTCGGCGCTGCGCTACTTCACCCTCGACGACGCCGCCACCGAGCGCGCCGCGACGGCGGACGAGGTCGGGCAGATGCAGGAGCTGGTGCGCGAGGGCATGCGCGCCGGCGCGCTCGGCTTCTCGACCTCGCAGGCGCCGACCCACTTCGGCGGCGACGGCCGGCCGGTGCCGAGCCGTGCCGCGGCCGACGACGAGGTGCTGGCGCTGGCCGGCGTGCTGCGCGAGTTCGGCCGCGGCCTGATCGAGATCACCACCAAGCACCTCACCGACGTCGGCGTCAGCATCGACGCGGCGCGGCGCAGCGGCCGGCCGGTGAGTTTTCTCGGCGCCATCCGCCCCGACGCCGCCGCGCAGATCGCCGCGGCGCGCGCCGAGGGCCTGCGCCTGCTGCCGCAGACCAGTTGCCGGCCGACGATGACCGACTTCACGCTCACCGCGATGGGCATCTTCGAACAGCTGCCGTCCTGGCAGCGCGTCATGCGTTCGGCGAGACAGGATCTGCCGCGCGTCTTCCGCGATGCCGAGTTCCGCGCCGCGTTCAGGCGCGACGTCACCGGCGAGTTCGAGGGTTACCGCCTGTTCAAGGGCGACTGGGACGGCGTCAAGGTGCAGCTCGCGGCGAGCGCGCCGATGCGGCGGTTGATCGGCCAGACCGTCGCCGAGATCGCCGCGGCGCGCGGCGGCGATCCGTTCGAGGTCTTCTTCGACATTGCGCTGGAAGACGACCTGCACATGGAGTTCAGCTATTGCCTGGCCGGCGACCTGCAACGCGCCCCGACACTGCTCGACGACAACTACCTGATCGGCCTCTCCGACGCCGGCGCGCACCTGACGCTGCTCGCCGACCACGCCTACACCACCTACTTCCTCGGCCGCTGGATCCGCGAGCGCGGCCTGATGCCGCTGGAGCAGGCGGTGCGCAAGCTGACCGCGGTGCCGGCCGAGCTGTTCGGCATCCGCGAGCGCGGCACGCTGCGCCAGGGACACTTCGCCGACGTCGTACTCTTCGACCCGACCCGCGTCATCGATTGCGAGACCAAGCTGGTCTACGACCTGCCCGGCGGCGGCCCGCGCCTGCTCACCCGCGCCGAGGGCATCGAAGCGGTGATCGTCAACGGCGCCGTCGCCGTCGAACGCGGCGCCCTCACCGGCGCGCGCTCAGGGCACGTGCTCAGAGGCTAAGAAACGGAACCACGGATGAACACAGATAAACACAGATAGAAACCAAGAAGGAGAATCGCCGCCACGGCGACCGATCCGTGTTCATCTGTGTTCATCCGTGGTTCCGTTTTCTTCTTCCTCTTCGAGCTCGACACGCACCCAGACGATCAGTCCGCCGTCCATGCCGGATTGATCCGGGCAGCGCTCCCAGCGGCGCACGTAGGGACGGCCGCTGGTCTCGATCCAGCGCGGCACCACCTCGCGCAGCACGCCGCGCCCGCCGGGGCTGCCGCGCCCCTTGCCGGTGACGATCTTCACCGAGCCGAGGCCGTGTGCCTGCGCGTCGGCGAGGAAGCGCTCGGTCTCGACCAGCGCGTCCTTCACGCCAAGCCCGTGCAGATCGAGCGTCGGCATGATGCCGAGCGCCTGGCGTACCAGCCTGCGGATCTCGTCGAGCGCCATCGGAAACCCTCACCACAGATGCACACAGATGGCCACAGATGGACACGGAGGCGGGCTGGGGAGGGCGGGCAACCTCGGCCAGGCCGTCGCCGCCGCGGGCGCGGTGGTCCTCTGTGTTCATCGGTGGATATCTGGTAGGCGCGGCCGAATGAGCATGAACCACTGGGCCGAGGAGCTTGCCGACCGGGTGCTGGCCGGCGCGGCGATCGATCGCGAGGCGGCGCGGCGGGTGCTGGCGGCGGGGGACGACGAGGTGCCGGCGCTGCTGCGCGCCACGGCGCGCGTACGCGAGAGGCACTGGGGCAAGCGGGTCAAGCTCTGCCAGCTGCGCAACGCGCGCAGCGGCCTGTGCCCGGAGGACTGTCACTACTGCTCGCAGTCGGCGGTGTCCGAGGCGGATATCCCGCGCTATCGGCTCGACTCGGTCGACGAGCTGCTCGCCGGCTCGCGCAAAGCAGTGGCGGCCGGCGCGCGGCGCTTCTGCATGGTGACCAGCGGGCGCGGCCCGAGCGGCAACGACATCGAGCGCTTCAGCGCCGCGGCGCGGCGCATCAAGGCCGAGCAACCCGAGCTCGAGCTGTGCGTCTCCGCCGGGCTGATGGACGAGGCGCAGGCGCGCCAGCTGAAGAGCGCCGGCATCGACTTCGTCAACCACAACCTCAACACCAGTCAGCGCCACCACGGCGCCATCTGCACAACGCACACCTACGAGGATCGCGTCCGGACCGTCGAGGCGGTGCGCAAGGCGGGGCTGTCGACCTGTTGCGGCGGCATCCTCGGCATGGGCGAGACGCGCGAGGACATCATCGACCTGGCCTTCGCGCTGCGCGAGCTGCAGGTCGATTCCCTGCCGGTCAACTTCCTCATCCCGATCGAGGGCACGCCGTTCGCGGACAAGCACGAGCTGTCGCCGACCGACTGCCTGCGCGCCCTCTGTCTGTTCCGCCTCACCAACCCGGCCGCCGAGATCCGCATGGCCGGCGGCGGCGAGGGCAACCTCGGCTGGTTCCGCCCGCTCGCCCTGCACGTCGCCAACTCGATCTTCGTCGACGGCTACCTGACCACGCCCGGCCAGGCGTTCGACGCCGCGCAGCGCATGGTCGGCGAGATGGGCTTCCAGATCGAAGCGTGACCGGTCACTGGTCGCGCAGCGCGG
>JANRJF010000075.1:0-22943 GCA_033764095.1 Deltaproteobacteria bacterium
CCGGTCACGCTTCTCGCTCAAGATGAGAAATTGCGACGTCATCGTGGTCGGTGGCGGCCCGGCCGGGTCGACGGCGGCGTGGGCGCTGCGGCGGCGCGGCGCGGATGTCGTGCTGTGGGACCGCAAGACCTTTCCGCGCGAGAAGATCTGCGCCGGGTGGATCACGCCGCAGGTGGCGACGGCGCTGGAGCTCGATCTCGCCGCGTATGCGGCAAGCGGGCGCACGTGTCAGCCGTTGCGTGGCTTCGCGGTCAGTCGTCAGGGCGATCGGGTGGCGCATGTGCGCTACCCGCGGGTGGTCAGCTACGGCATCCGGCGCTGCGAGTTCGACCACTACCTGCTCGAGCGCTGCGGCGCCGAGACGCGGCTCGGCGAGCCGCTGCGCACGCTGCAGCGGCAGGACGGCCTCTGGACGCTGAACGGCGCCGTGCGCGCGCCGCTGCTGATCGGCGCCGGCGGCCACTTCTGCCCGGTGGCGCAGCGGCTCGGCGCGCGCCTCGGCCAGGGCGAGCCGATCATCGCGGCGCAGGAGACCGAGTTCGTCCTCTCGCCCACGGATGCCGCCGCGTGCACGGTGGCACCCGATCTGCCCGAGCTGTTCTTCACCCGCGACCTGAAGGGCTACGGCTGGGTGTTCCGCAAGGGCGCGCACATCAACATCGGTCTCGGCCGCCAGGGCAACGCGCGTCTGGCCGAGCACGTCGCCGCCTTCCTCGCCTGGCTGGCCGAGCGTGGCAAGATTCCCGCCGCGTTGGCCGGCAAGCTGCACGGGCACCCGTACCTGCTCTACGACCAGGCGCAGCGGCCGCTGGTCGGCGACGGCGCGCTGCTGGTCGGCGACGCCGCCGGGCTTGCCTATCCGCGCAGCGGCGAGGGCATCCGGCCGGCGATCGAATCGGCGCTGCTCGCCGCCGCGACCATCGCCAGCGCCGGCGGGCGCAGCGACGCCGCCGCGCTCGCCCCCTACCCCGCCCGTATCGAGGCGCGCTTCGGGCCGCGCCGCGCCCAGCCGAGCCTGCTCGACCTGCTGCCCGACTGGATGCTCGCCGATCTCGCCGGCCGCCTCTTCGCCCGCACCTGGTTCGCCCGCCGCGTCGTGCTCGACGATTGGTTCTTCCACGCGCAACAGCCGGCGCTGGTTTGAGCAGCTTTCAGCCTTCAGCCGTCAGCTCTCAGCCATCAGCCAGCAACTGCATGGTCCCCACCCACGCAGCGCGCTTGATTGATCGACGGATGGAGTTGGCTCACAGCCGCAGGCTGCTGACAGCCGATGGCTGAAAGCTGACGGCTGACGGCTACTCTGCTACACCCCGCGCATGCACAGGTTGAAGAAGGTCTGCGTCGGAACCGATTTCTCGCCCGAGGCCGAGCACGCGCTGTCGGCCGCCAGCGGGCTGGCACGTATCGCCGGCGCGCAGCTCGACGTGGTGCACGTCATCCATCGGCCGCCGCTCTACGAGCGCGTGCTGCTGAAGGAGCAGCCGCTGGTCGCCGACCTCGAGCGCGAGGCGCTCGAGCATCTGAAGAAGGTCACCGCCGCGCCGGCCTTCGCCGGCCTGTCGGTCGGTTGCCATGCGCGCGTCGGCACGCCGTTCGACCAGCTGCTCAAGTTCAGCCAGGAGCAGGCGCACGACCTGCTGGTGGTCGGCGCGCGCAAGCGCTCGCACCTCGCCGACATCCTGCTCGGCAGCACCGCCGAGCGCGTGCTGCGCAAGGCGCCCATGCCGGTGTTGATCGCCAAGGCGCCGCTCGCCGCCAAGCCGGCTTGCATCCTGGCGCCGACCGACTTCTCCGCCGCCTCGCGTCCGGCGCTCGACGAGGCGCTGGCGCTGGCGCGCCGCTGGCACGCGCGCCTGGTGCTGCTGCACGTCATCGAGCCGATCGTCCAGGCCTACGCCTGGGCCACCGACCTCGCCGGCGGCGAGATCTACGTCATCGAGCCGGAGGAGCTGCAGCCGGAATGGGACGCGCTGCTCGCCGGCCTCGACCGCAGCGGCGTGACGGTCGAGACACAGACCATCAAGGGCGACGTCGCCAGCACCGTCGCCGCCGCCGCCAAGGCGCTGCCGGCCGACCTCGTCATCCTCGCCACGCACGGCCGCACCGGCCTCGCCCATGCCCTGCTCGGCAGCGTCGCCGAGGGCGTCGCCCGTGCCGTCGAGGGCAGCGTGCTGAGCGTGCGCACCGGCGCCGAGCCGTTCGAGATCGCCTCGTAGGGCGGCGCCGTGGCAGCAAGGCGCTCATGGCCTATCGCCTACGGCCTATCGTCGGAAAAAGCCGGGGAAAACCTCCGGCAACAGGCGACAGGCCATAGGCCATAAGCGCGGGCGCCACGACTGCTTACTTCACCCGCATGGTCAGCACCGGACAGGACGACGTGCGCACCACCCGCTCCGCCGTCGAGCCGAGCAGCAGGTGCTTCATGCCGGTGCGGCCGTGCGTCGACATGACGATGAGGCCGGCCTTGATCGCCTTCGCCGTGTCGACGATCGCCTGGTAGGGCGTCCCGGTCTGCAGCAGCGTGCGCAGCGCAATTTGGCGCTTGGCGTAGCGCGCCTGCAGGCGCGCCAGCTGCTGCTTGGCGCTGGCGCGCTGCTCCTCGATCATGCCGCCCACCGCTCCGGCGGCGCTGCCGGCCAGATCGGGCACGGCGTAGTAGATCGGCTCGATGACGAACAACGTCACCAGCTCGGCGCCGAGCGGCTTGGCGAAGTCGGCCGCATAGTCGAGCGCCTTGAGCGAGTCCTTCGAGAAGTCGATCGGCACCAGCACGCGTTTGATCTTCATGGCTCCTCCGTACCGTTCGTCATGCGTTCGTCATGCGTTCGATGCGTCCTTAGCAGCAATGCCGAACCGACGACGACCACCCCGGCCACGGCTCACGGCTTGTTGGTGCCGAAATCGACCTTCGGCACCTGCTGCGCGGCGGCCGGCACCTCGAAGTACTTCTGCGGCCCGAAGCCCAGCCAGCTGGAGTAGAGTGCCTGCGGCAGGCGCTTCACGTACGTGTTGTACTCCTGAACGGTGTCGTTGTAGCGCTTGCGCTCGACCGCGATGCGGTTCTCGGTGCCGGCGAGCTCGTCGGACAGGCGCGCGAACTGCGCGTCCGCCTTCAACTGCGGATACTGCTCGGCGATCGCCAGCAGCCGGCCGAGCGCGCCGCTCAGCTGGTTCGCGGCGTCGATCTGCTCGTCGCGCGTGCCGGCCCCGATCAGGCGCGAGCGCGCGTTGGCCACCGCCTCGAAGATCTCCTTCTCGTGCGTGGCGTAGCCCTTGGTGACCTCGACCAGGTTGGGGATCAGGTCGTTGCGGCGCTGCAGCTGGTTCTGCACCTGCGCCCAGGCGGAATCGACCGCCTCCTTCATCGTCACCATGGTGTTGTAGCCGCAGCCGGACACCAGCACCGCCAGCACCGCCAGCAGCCCACTTCGCATACGACGCATCGGATCCTCCTACTTCAAAACTGCGTGATCAGTGACCGGTGACCAGTGACCGGTGTGCCGCACGGACTGTTTCCCGGGATCGCTCCCGGTCACCCGCCACGCCTCTCGGCGACGTCACCAACTGCGCCCCGCGCCGCCGCCGCCGAAGCCGCCGCCGCCGAACCCGCCGAAGCCGCCACCACCGCCACCGAAGCCGCCGAAGCCGCCACCACCGCCGCCACCGAAGCCGCCGGGCATGATCACCGGTCCGCGGCGGCCGCGCCGCAGCCCGCCGCGCGGACCGCCGCCGACCTGCGACATGACGACGAAGACCAGCAGCAGCAGGAGCACCATCACCCAGAGCGGGATCTGCGGCGCTGCGGCCGCTGGCGCACGCGGCGCCGGCATGCCGTTCAGCGTCACGCCGCGCGCCGCGGCGATGCGCTGCGCGATGGCGGCGACGCCGCGCCAGATGCCGTCGGCCAGGTTGCCGGCGCGGAAGCTCGGCAGCATCTCCTGATCCTGGATGGCGCCGACCAGGCCGTCGGGCAGGATGCCCTCGACGCCGTAGCCGGTGAAGACGCGGATCTTGCGATCCTGCACCGCCACCAGCATCAGCACGCCGCTGTCCTCGCCCTTCCTGCCGACCTTCCACTGGTCGGCGACGCGCATGCCGTAGTCGAAGTCGTCGAGCGGCGCGGTGCTGGCGACCGTCAGCACGGCGATCTCGGCGCCGGTCTTCTGCTGCAGCTCGGTGAGCAGATTGGCAATGCGCGCCTCGGTCTGCGCGTCGATCACACCGGCGGTGTCGGTGACGAAGCCGCGCGGCGCCGGAATGGTCTGCCCGCGCAGCGGCGCCGCGAGCAGGAGCAACAGGAGAAGCATTCCACCGCGGAGGCGCGGAGACGCGGCGCAGAACGCTCCGCTCCGCGTCTCCGCGTCTCCGTGGTGACTCTCGAGTCGGCTCACGCGCAATACTCCGTCACCGCGGCGACCAGGCGCTCGACCTCGTCGACGTATTCGTGCGCGACGCCGGCGAGGTCCCGCGGCGCGTCGGCCGGCCGCGCCGCCAGCACGCGCCGCATCGCGGGCAGTGGACCGACGATCCGCTCGCCGGCGCTCAACGCCTCGTCGTACGCCGCCGGCGCACGCTGCTCGCGCAGGCGCAACAGGTGGCGGACGACGATCAGGAAGCTCTTCACCGACTCGACCATCATGCCCGCCAATGCGGCGGGCTGCTCGCGGTGCTCGAGGTAGAAGGCGCGCAGCCGCAGCAGCTTGCCGAACGCTTCCTGTGCGCACTCGCGGCGCAGCGCCGCTTCGTCGGGCGGCAGCGCGGCGAAGGGGTCGCGCCCGGCGAGCAGCCGGTGCTGGCGGCGGATGTCGTCGAGCTCCATCGGGAAGAGCTGCGCGGCGCGCTCGACCTGCGCCTCGTCGAGCACCACCGGCAGCGCGAAGCCGTGCGTGCGCCAGCGCGCGATCACCGGCGCCAGTCGGTCGAGCACCGCCGCCGGCGCGTCGCGCACGACGATGACGGTGTTGAAGTCGGAGCGCCCGGCGACGAAGTCGACGCCGGCGGCGCTGCCGTACAGCACCACGCCGACGCAGCGCTCGCCGAGGACGCCAGCGACCTCGCCGCCGTACTCGCGCAGGTGCTGCTCGGCGCGCGCGTCGAGGCCGGGCATGCGGCGGAGATAGCCGATCCCGCGGCGGACGCAAGAGTAACGCGGGCCGCCGTGCCCGCCTCGGCGTTCACGTTCCCGTTCGGGGGCGGACAGGGACGCGCGCGCGACCCGGAAGGCGGACAGGGGCGTGCCGGCGCGACCCGGTTGCGACTGTGCGCCACGCCTCGTATGGCCTGGGCATGCGCCGTCTCGTCTGGCTGGCTCTCGTGCTGGTCGCCGCACCGGTGACGGCGGCGCCGCCGGCGCCGCCGATTCGCGTCAACCCACTCGCCCGTCAGTCCAGCGCGACACAGCTCGGCGCGCCGCTCGATGCGCGCGCCGCGGCACTGGAAGCACGGCTGCGTGCGGTGCTGGCGCAGCGGCCGGCACCAGACCCCGCGCTGCGCCGCCAGGCCGACGCGGCGGCGGCGCTGGTACGCGGCAGCGGCGGCACCGCCGAGATCCACCTGCGCCAGCCGGCCGGCACGCCGCGCCAGATCCGCGGCGCCCTGCTGCAGCGCGCCGGCGGCATCGGCGCCGGCGCCGACGAACACACCGCGCGCAGCTTCCTGCGCGCCCAGCGCGCCCTGCTGCGGCTCGACGCGCCGGACGACGAGCTGGCCCTGGAGCGCACCGACCGCGACCGGCTCGGTTTCCGCCATCTGCGCTTCGCGCAGCGCCACGGCGGGCTGCCGGTGTGGCCGGCACACGTCATCGTTCACCTCGACCGCGGCGGCGACGTGTACGGTCTCGACGGCGCCTACGTGCCGACGCCGCGCGGCATGCCGGCAGCCCCGGCACTCGACGCCGCGGCGGCGATCGCCATCGCGCGCGGCGCGCTCGACGGCGGCGCCGGCGCCGTGGCGGGCGACCCCGAGCTGATCATCTACGCGCCGGGCGACCGTTCGCCGCGCCTCGCCTGGCGGCTGAGGCTCGGCGTCTCGCTGGCGCAGCGCTGGCTGGTGGTGGTCGACGCGCTCGACGGCGCCGTGCTCACCCAGTTCAACGAGATCGCCGACGTCAACGTCGCCGGCTCGGGTGTCGATCCGCTCGGCATCGAGCGGCCGCTCAACGTGTGGGGCGAGAACGGCGGCTTCTCGCTCACCGACACCAGCAAGCCGATGTACGATCCCACCTCCGATCCGCCCAACCCGGACACCACGCGCGGCGGCATCGTCGTGCTCGACGCGCTCAACCAGCCGCCCAACGACAACCCGGTCAACATCCCCGACCTGTTCTTCATCGAGGCGGCGACGCCGGACGGCTTCACCGTCGCCGATGGCGTCGGCGCCGCCTTCGGCCTGTCGCTGACCTACGACTACTACCTCCAGCACCATCAGCGCGACTCGCTCGACGGCGCCGGCGGTGGCCTGCTGGCGATCGTGCGCCTCGGCAGCGGCTTCGCCAACGCCTTCTGGAGCGGATCGTACATGGCGTTCGGCGATGCCGATCGGTACGCCGGCGCGCTCGACGTCGTCGGCCACGAGCTGACGCACGGGGTGACGCAGTACACCGCCAACCTGGTCTATCGGAACGAGTCCGGCGCCATGAACGAGGCGATGTCGGACATCTTCGGCGAGGCGGTCGAGGCGTTCGGCAACGGCCAGAACGACTGGCTGATCGGCAGCGACCTGGTGCAGCCGATCCGCGACATGGCCAACCCGGAGCGCTTCGGCGACCCCTCGACGTACGGCCGCTTCGTCGTCACCAGCCGCGACAACGGCGGCGTGCACACCAACAGCGGCATCATCAATCACGCCTTCTACCAGCTCGTCGAAGGCCTGCCGGCGGCGATCGGCCTGGCCGACGCCGAGCGCATCTTCTATCGCGCGCTCAGCGTGCATCTGGTCGCCAACTCGGAGTTCGTCGACGCGCGGCTCGCCTGCGTCGCCGCGGCGCGCGAGCTGTTCGGCCCCGGCTCGCCGCAAGCCCTCGCCACCGCCGCGGCGTTCGACGCGGTGGAGATCTTCGGCGACGACCCGACCCCGCCGCCACCGCCCTTCCCCGGCGTCGACGGCCCCGACTCGACCCTCTTCCTCGCCTTCGACGACGGCGCCGCGGCGTACCGCCTGGCGCGCCGCGAGACCGAGCTCGGCGATCCCGCCGACGGCGTCTTCCTGGTCGACGGCGCGGCCGCCGCGGCGCGCCCGTCGGTGAGCGGCGACGGCAGCTTCGCCGCCTACGTCGACATCAACCAGGACGCCTGCCTGGTGCAGACCGACGGCTCGCCGATCGACCCCGAGAGCCCGACGCCGGAGGTCTGCCTGGGCTTCCCCGGCCAGGTGCACTCGATCGCCGTGGCGCCGGACGGGACCCGCTTCGGCTTCGTGCTGCTCGGCGACGACGGCCAGCCGCAGGACACGCTGACCGTCATCGACCTCGCCCCGGGCGGCGAGACGCGCACCTACGACCTGGTGGCGCCGGTGCTCGACGGCGGCGCGCTCGACACCATCCTCTATGCCGACACCATGGACTTCAGCGCCGACGGCGCCTTCCTGATCTACGACGCGCTCAACGCGCTCGACCTGTTCGACGGCTCGACCGTCGAGGCGTGGAGCATCTTCGCGCTCGACCTGGCGAGCGGCGAATCGCAGGCGATCGTACCGCCGCGCATCGGCTTCGACATCGGCTACCCGGCACTCGGCCAACGCAGCGACACGCGCATCGTCTTCGACGTCTTCGACACCGCCGCCGGCACCTCGACAGTCACCAGTGCCGACCTGATCCGCGGCGAGTTCCACGCCATCGGCACAGTCGCAGACGGCTTCGGCGTCCCCGGCTTCAGCGGCGACGACACCGCCATCGTCTACTCGCAACCCGGCGACGGGCCGAGCGGCTTCGGCCTGGTGCGCCAGCCGCTCGCCGCCGACGCCGTCACCCCGCAGGGCGCCGCGACGCCGTGGCTGGCCGACGGCGACTACGGCGTCATCTACCGGCGCGGCGACTACGTCGGCCCCGGCGGCTGCGCCGGCGACTGCAACGGCGACGGCCAGATCACCATCGACGAGCTGGTGCGCGGCGTCAGCATCGCGCTCGGCAGCAGCGCCGCGTCGGCCTGCCCGGCGCTCGACACCAACGGCGACGGCGAGATCGCCATCAACGAGCTGATCGGCGCGGTCAACGCCGCGCTCGACGGCTGCTGAGCCGCCCCATGGACTGCATCGTCGTCTCGCACTTCCACTGGGACCGCGAGTGGTACCGCACCTTCGAGACCTATCGGGCGCGGCTCGCCGACGCGGTGGACCGCGTGCTGGAGCTGCTCGACGCCGATCCCGACTACCGCTTCCTGCTCGACGGCCAGACGGTGGTGCTGGAGGACTATCTCGCCGTGCGCCCGCAGCGGCGCGCGGCACTGAGCGACGCGCTGCACGCCGGCCGGCTGTCCACCGGCCCCTGGTACGTGCAGCCCGATTCGCTGCTGCCCTCCGGCGAGGCGCTGGTGCGCAACCTGCTCTACGGCCGCCGCGTCGCCGACCCGTTCGGCGGCGGCTCGCGCATCGCCTACGTGCCCGACTCCTTCGGCCACCCGGCGCAGTTCCCGCAGCTGTTCACCGGCTTCGGTATGACGACCTTCATCTACTGGCGCGGCAACGGCAGCGAGATCGACGACCTCGGCCGCGCCTACCGCTGGGTGGCGCCGAACGGCAGCGAGGTCGAAGCGCTGCTGCTGCGCGACGGCTACTTCAACGCCGCCTGCCTGCCGGCCGACGCGCTCGACGCGGCGACGCGCATCGCCGAGCACCTGGCGCACGCGCCGGATGACGGCCATCCGCGCATCCTGATGAACGGCTTCGATCACATGCTGCCCGACCCGCACGTCGGCGACGTGGTCGAGACGCTGTCACGCCTCACCGAGTGGCCGATCCGGCGCGGCCTGCTGGAGGACGCGGCGCGCGGCCCGCTGCCGACCATGCCGGTGCACCGCGGTGCGCTGATCGGCGGCCGGCTCGCCAACCTGCTGCCCGGGGTGTGGTCGACGCGCCTGCCGATCAAGCTCGCCAACCGGCGCTGCGAGGCGCTGCTCGAGGGCTGGGCCGAGCCGTGGAGCGCGTTCGCCAGCGCGCTCGGCGGGCCCGACGAGACGCCGGCGCTGCGCCTCGCCTGGCAGCAGGTCCTGTACAACCAGGCGCACGATTCGATCTGCGGCTGCTCGCTCGACGCCGTCGACCTGCAGGTGCGGGCGCGCTACGACACCGCCGAGGGGCTGGCGCGCGAAACCACCACCCGCCTGCTCGAGCGGCTCGCCGGGCACGACGTCGAGCGCCGCACCCCCGACAGCGCGACGCCCGACATCGCGGTGTTCAATCCGTCGCCGTTTGCGGTGACCGACGTGGTGCGCATCGCGCTCGATCCCTACCCGTCGCTCAAGCTGCCGGTCGGCCAGCCGGAGTTCCCGGCCCTCTTCATCGCGATGCTGGAGCAGACCGGCTTCACCGTCGACGGCCGGCCGGCGCGGCTGATCGATTCCGACGACCCCACCCGGGCGCGCTGGCTGCCCTTCCAGCCGGCGCTCGACCTCGAGGTGGTGGTCGCCGATGTCCCGCCATTCGGCTACCGCCGCCTGCGCCTGGAACGCGCTGAGCGCCTCGACGACGTGGTCGACGAGGGTCGCCTCATCGGCGCCGGCGACATCCGCGTCGCGGTGGCCGACGACGGGACGCTCGATCTCGACCTCGGCGGCCACCGCTACCGCGGCCTGTTCGGTCTGGAGGATCGCGGCGACCGCGGCGACACCTACGACTTCGACGCCTTCTTCGAGGATCGCGGCGCCGCGTTGCTGTCGGTGAGCTGGCAGCGCCTGCGCCACCCCTCCGGCCTCCAACGCCTGCTGGTGACGCGCGTCTACTCGGTGCCGGCCGGCGCCGATGCGGAGCACCGGCAGCGGCTCGACAACGAAGTGCCGATGACGCTGACGCTGGAGGCGCGCGTCGCGCCCGGCGTGTCGCGCGTCGACGTGCGCGTGCGGCTCGACAACACCGCGCGCGATCATCGCGTCCGCCTGCTCTTCCCCACCGGCGCCGCGCCGCTCGACTGCGTCGCCGCCACCACCTTCGACATCGGCGCACCGCCGATCGACCGCGCCGACGACCTGCACTGGCTGCACCCGGCGCCCAGCACCTTCCCGCACCAGGGCTGGGTCTATGCCGGCGGCCTGGCGGTCGGCGCGCCGGGGCTGCCGGAAGCGGAGGTCACCGCCGACGGCACCATCGCCGTTACGCTGCTGCGCGCGGTCGGCTGGATCTCCCGCGTCGGGCTCGGCAGTCGCGCGCAGCCGGCCGGCCCGATGATGCCGGTCGAGGGCGCGCAGATGCTCGGCCGGCTGGAGGCCAACCTCTCGCTCTCCGGCACGCCCGACCTGGCCGCGTTGCGCGCCGACGAGCTGGGCCTGCGCGCGGTGATCGCGGGCGCCGCACCGCTGCTGCCGCCGGACACCTCGCTGCTGGAGCTGCTGACGCCGTTCGTCCATCTCTCCGCCTGCAAGCCGGCCGAGGACGGCGACGGCGTGATCATCCGCCTGCTCAACGCCGCCGACGTGGTCCGCCCCGCCGCGCTGCGGCTCGGCCTGCCGATCGCCAGCGTCGAGTCGGTGCGCCTCGACGAGACGCCCGACGGCGACGCCGTCCGCCGCGACGGCGACACCCTGCACCTGACGGTCGGCCCGCACGCCCTGCGCTCGCTGCGCGTCCGCTTCGCCGCCGCCGGCTGAGCGCCGCGGCCAGCGCGCCCTCCGCGAGGTGGCGAGCGCGCGTTGCACCCGCGCCACGGCCTCAGTGCAGGTAGTCCTGCAGTCCCCGCGCGCTGCAGGTGGCGCGCAGGCGGGCGAGGCCGCGCGCCTCGAGCTGGCGGATGCGCTCGCGGCTGATGCCCATCTCGGCGGCCAGCTCGTGCAGCGTCTGCGGCTGCTCGCCGCCGAGGCCGTAGCGACGCCGCATGATCAGCTGCTCGCGCGGCGGCAGCTGGGCGACCAGCGATTCCAACTGGTCGTGCAAGCCGCGCTGCGCGATCGTCGCGAGCGGGTCGGCGCGGTCGTCGGCGAGCAGCGCGGCGAAGGCGCGGCTGTCATCCGCCGCGGCCGCGTCGGTGGAGATGAACTGCCAGGCCTCGGTCATGGTGGCAAAGCGCTGCTCCTCGATGCCGACCGCCGATGCGGCGCGGGCGCGGCGATCGCTGAACGAGCCGCTGCCAGCCTCGCGACCGAGGCGGCGGCGCATCTGGTTCCAGTGCACCGGCGTGCGGATGACGCTGCCGTGCATGTCGGCGGCGCGCGCCAGCTGCTGCGAGATCCACCACGCCGCGTAGGTGCCGAAGCGCACGCCGCGCGACGGCTCGTACTTCTCCACCGCGCGGAGCAGGCCGAAGGTGCCCTCCTGGAAGAGGTCGAGGAAGCTCAGCGTCGGATGCCGGTGGCGGCGGGCGAGCGCCGCCACCAGGCGGACGTTGGCGCGCAGCATGCGGTCGCGCAGCGCGCGATAGTCGCGCAGCGCGGCGTCGAGATCGCCGATCAGGCGGCGCAGCTGTGCGGCGCCGAGCCCGGTGGCGCGCCAGCCGCCGCGCGTCCCACGCGCCGCCTCGGCGGTGCGCAGCACGGCCAGCGCCTCGCGTTCGCGGAAATCGCGCGTCGGCTCGATCACGCCGCGCCCGGCGTCGGCCAGCGCCAGCGCCACCAGCCGCGGCGCGCCGCGCAGCAGGGTGCGCAGGCGGCGCCGAGCGGCCGCGATCTCGGTCGCCAGCGCCGCTTCGGCATCGCGGTCGAGGAGCGCCTGGTCGCCGAGCTCGGCGACCAGGCAGGACTCGGCGTCGCGCGGACCGGACAGTCGGCGCGACGGGGAGCTGGGGGAGGGAGTGGAGCGGCGTTTCACCGCCGCCCCGGGGACAGGCGGGAACCGCTGGCGAACGGCAACACGCCTCGAGTCAGGGGGGACTCTTCAGCTCTGCTCTCGCCATCGGCGCCCATCGGCGAGGTGGTCAGAGCGATCCGTGTGCCACGCCGGGCGGCGCCGCCGCCGATACCGCCGCGCCGGGGAGGATTCCGATCGGCGCGAATTTGCGGGGCGCGGCGACCCCGCCAGCGGACGGATCGTGAGAAAAGCGGTCAGAACAGGGCGAAGGCCAGGGCCGCGGTCATCGCCCCCAGGCCGGCGACCACGGCGAGGCGGAAACGGCCGCCGCCGAGGACCGCCGCCAGACCGAGCTTGAGCAGGGTATTGGCGATGATGGCGAGCACCACCGCGCGCGCCGCGTCGCCGGCGCCGAGCCCGTCGCCGATCAACCGCGCCATCGAGACGGTCACCGCGTCGACGTCGGTGAGCCCGACCAACGCCGCGGTGCCGAACACCCCGGCGGCGCCGAACTGCTGCCGCGCCCCCCAGGCGATCAACAGCACGACCTGGAAGAGCAGCGCCATCTGCAGCGCCGCACGCAGTTGCAGGGGGTTCTTCGGCGCCTCCTGCGGGCCCGCCGCGGCCGAACGGCGCAGGGTGAGCAGCGACGCCGCCAGCCCGCAGAGAAACGGCGCCAGCAGCGACGGCGCCAGGGCGCGCGCCAGGCCGGCGTCGAGCACCGCCGCGGCGGCGAGGGTGCGCACGTACAGCACCGTGCAGGCGGCGAGCGCGCCGCAGGCGAGCGGCACGGCGAGCCCGGGCTCGGCACGGCTGGCGCGCGCATGCGCCAGCGTCACCTGGGTCGAGGACACCAACCCGCCGAGCAGGCCGGCGAGCGGCACGCCGCGCTCGGCACCGACCAGGCGGCGGGCGATGTAGCCGGCGAATCCGATGCCGGCGAAGAGCAGCACCAGGGCCCACAGCTGGCGCGGCCGCACGCCGCCGAACGGGCCGAACGGGCCTTCCGGCAGCAGCGGCAGCACCACCACCGCCATCACCGCGAAGCGCGCCGCGGCGCGCAGCTCGGCGTCGTTCAGCCGCCGCGCCCAGCCGTGCAAACGCGACTTTTCGACCAGCAGCAGCACCGTCATCGCGATGCTGCCGCTGGCCAGCGCCAGCGCTCCGCTGCCGGCGAGAAAGCCGGCGGCGAGCACCACCAGCGCCGCCACCTCGGTGGTGGCCTCGACGTCGCGCCGGCTCACCGCGGCATAGGCGACGATCACCAGCGCCGCCCCGCCAGCGAGCAACAGGGCCGCCGGGAGCGTCTGGCCGGTCTGCCACAACCAGCCGCTGATCCCCGCCAGTCCGCCGAGCAGGGTGAAGGTTCGCAAACCTGCGAAACGCGCCTGCGCGCCCGAAGCATGCCCGGACCACTGGCGCTCGACGCCGACCGCCAGGCCGCCGACCGCCGCGGCGACGATGCCCAGCGCGGCGTGCACGGCCGGATCCATGCTCACCCCTGTCCGCCCCCGGCGGCGAACGCTACACAGCGGCGCGTGAGTGCATTCATTGGCAACGCATGCAAGAAGCGGCGTGCATCGTCGCATCTCCATTCAGCGATGCAACCGCGCACTGGGCACTGCCTCCTCCTGTTGCTGCTGCTGCTGGCTGGCACCGCCTGCCCGGCGCTGGCCGACGCCGGCTGGACGCTGGTCGGCTGGAACAATCTCGGCATGCACTGCATGGACCCCGACTACGCCGTCTTCGCGCTGCTGCCGCCGTACAACACGCTGGTGGCGCAGCTGGTCGACGCCAACGGACGGCTGGTGACCGACGACGCCGGCGTCACCGTCACCTACGCAGCAGTCGCCGATCCGGACGGCTCGATGACGCGCAGCAGTGCCGAGCGGACGAACTTCTGGACCTACGTCGGCGCGCTCTTCGGCGTCGAGCCGGCGGTCGACGTCGGCCTCGCCGGCAATGCCATGCCGGGCGCCGCCAACGCGCCGCAGCCGATGCATTTCGACCCGGCGCGCGGCTGGTTCATCGCCGAGGGCATTCCGATCACGCCGCACGACGACGCCGGCCGCGTCAACACCTACCCGCTCATGCGCCTGGTCGCGCGCGACACCGGCGGCGCGGTGCTCGCCACCACCGACGTGGTGCTGCCGGTCTCGGAGGAGCTCAACTGCCGCACCTGCCACGCCTCGGGCTCGAGCCCGGCGGCGCAGCCGTTCGGCGGCTGGCTGTACGAAGCGGATCCCGAGCGCGACACGCGCCTCAACATCCTGCAGCTGCACGACGACCTGGAGGGCGGCAACGCGGCGTTCAGCGCCGCACTCGCCAGCGCCGGTTACGGCACCGGGCTGACCGACACGGCGCGCGCCGGCACGCCGATCCTCTGCGCCCGCTGCCACGCCTCCGAGGCGCTGCCCGGCAGCGGCCTCGACGGCATCAGCTCGCTGACCCGCGCGGTGCACCATCGCATGGCCGGGGTGCGCGATCCGATCAGCGGCCTGCGGCTCGACGACATCGGCAACCGCGAGGCGTGCTACCGCTGCCATCCCGGCTCGACGACGCGCTGCCTGCGCGGCGCGATGGGGCGCGCGGTCGCCGCCGACGGCTCGCTGGCGATGCAGTGCCAGAGCTGTCACGGCTCGATGCGCGACGTCGCCGCCGAGACGCGTACCGGCTGGCTCGACGAGCCGACCTGCCAGCAGTGCCACACCGGCACGGCGCTGCAGAACACCGGGGGGCTGCGCCACACCAGCGCCTTCGACGACAGCGGCGTGCCGCGCCTGGCCGCCACCGACACCTTCGCCACCACGCCCGACGCGCCGCTGCCCGGCCACTCGCTCTACCGCTACTCGACCGGCCACGGCGGCCTCGCCTGCGAGGCGTGTCACGGCGCGACGCACGCCGAGTACCCGAGCACGACGCGCAACGACAACCTGCAGAGCATCGCCGTGCAGGGCCACGCCGGCGTGCTGGCCGAGTGCACCGCCTGTCACGCGACGGCGCCGAACACCGTCGACGGCGGCCCGCACGGGCTGCACCCACTCGGCGCGGCGTGGGTGCAGCGCCATCCCGACGTGGTCGAGAACGGCGGCGCACAGCGCTGCCGCGCCTGCCACGGCACCGACTACCGCGGCACCGTGCTGTCGCGCGTGCGCGGCGACCGCGTGCTCAACACCGAGTTCGGCACCAAGCACTTCTGGCCCGGCTTCCAGGTCGGCTGCTACGCCTGCCACAACGGTCCCGGCAGCGAGCAGGCGAACCCCAACCGGGCCCCGGTAGCGGACGACGGCAACGCCGGCACCCGAGCCGGGCAGCCCGTAGAGGTTGCGCTGGGCGCGCACGATGCCGACAGCGATCCGCTGGCCCTGCGCATCGTCGACCAGCCGGCGAACGGCACCGTCGGCCTCGACGGCACCACCGCGCGCTACATCCCGGCCGCCGACTTCAGCGGCGACGACGCCTTCACCTTCACCGCCTCGGACGGCGACACCGACGGCAACCTCGCCACCGTCCGGGTGCACGTCGCCGCCGCCTGCGCCGGCGACTGCGACGCCTCGGGCACCGTCACCGTCGACGAGCTGGTGCGCGGCGTCGCCCTCGCCCTCGGCGATCCGGTCGCCCCCTGCCCGGCGTTCGACACCTCGCACGACGGCGTCATCGACATCGCCGAGCTCATTCTCGCCGTGCGCGCCGCCCTGAACGGCTGCTGACCGTCTCCCTCCGTCCAGGCGTTCCGCCCTTCCAGCGTTTCCCCGCTTCCAGCGTTCCCCCTTCGAAAAAGGGGGGGCTTTGCCCGGCAATTCGTTGCCTCGATCAGCGCCGCGGCCGAGGCTGTTAGGCTGTTGGCTGTTAGGGCAGAAGAATCAGAGCCCCTAACAGCGAGCAGCCTAACAGCCTAACAGCCTCGTCCGTCGCCGCCTTGCTGACCTGCCCTTCCCAAAGCGGCGAAATCAGCGCAGATACTCGCGCCCCGCCCGGAAGGAGACGCACATGATCCTGTTGAATCCGAAGCTGCCGCAGCGGCCCGACGCCGACCCGCGCTCGCGCGAGGTGATGCGCGCGACCATCGAGTTCTTCGAGGCGAAGGGCAAGAACGCGCTGCTCGCCGACTACTACGCGCGCGGCTGGTACGCCGACTTCCTCGCCTTCGTACGCGCCAACCGCATCTTCGCCACCATGTGTACGCCGGCCGGGGAAGGCGCGGCGGATGCGCGCTGGGACACCTGGCGCATCTGCGAGTTCGCCGAGATCCTCGGCTTCTTCGGCCTGCAGTACTGGTACACCTGGCAGGTCTCGGTGCTCGGGCTCGGGCCGATCTGGATGAGCGACAACCAGGCCGTCCGGCAACGCGCCGCGCAGGCGCTGGAGGACGGCGGCATCTTCGCCTTCGGGCTCTCCGAGAAGAGCCACGGCGCCGACATCTACTCGACCGACATGGTGCTGACGCCGGACGGCGACGGCTGGCGCGCCAACGGCAGCAAGTACTACATCGGCAACGGCAACGCGGCAGCCATCGTCTCGACCTTCGGACGCATCGACGGCACCGACGACTACGTCTTCTTCGCCGCCGACCCGCGCCACCCCAACTACCACCTGGTCAAGAACGTCGTCGCCAGCCAGAACTACGTCTCCGAGTTCGCCCTGCGCGACTATCCGGTGGCGCCGGCCGACCTCCTGCATCGCGGCCGCGCCGCCTGGGATGCGGCGCTGAACACCGTCAACATCGGCAAGTACAACCTCGGCTGGGCCTCGATCGGCATCTGCACGCACGCGCTCTACGAGGCGATCACGCACGCCAGCAACCGCGTGCTGTACAAGATGCACGTCACCGACTTCACCCACGTGCGGCAGAACTTCGTCGACGCGTACTGCCGACTGGTGGCGATGAAGCTGTTCGCGCTGCGCGCCGCCGACTACATGCGCGTCGCCTCGCCGGAGGATCGCCGCTACCTGCTCTACAACCCGATGGTGAAGATGAAGGTGACGACGCAGGGCGAGGAGGTCATCAACCTGCTGTGGGACACCATCGCCGCCAAGGGCTTCGAGAAGGACATGTACTTCAGCCAGGCGGCGGTCGACATCCGCGCGCTGCCCAAGCTCGAGGGCACCGTGCACGTCAACATCGCGCTGATCGTCAAGTTCATGCCCAACTTCTTCTTCACACCGGCCGAGTTCCCCGCCGTGGCGCCGCAGCGCCAGGCCGCCAACGACGACTTCCTGTTCCATCAGGGCAGCACCAAGGGGCTCGGCCAGATCCAGTTCCACGACTACCGGCAGGCCTTCGCCGGCATCGCGCTGCCGAACGTGACGCGCTTCGCCGAACAGGCGGAGATCTTCCGCGAGCTGCTCGCCAGCGACCCGCCGGGACCGGACCAGATGAAGGACATCGCCTTCCTGCTCGCCGGCGGCGAGATCTTCGCGCTCGTCGTCTATGCGCAGCTGATTCTGGAGAACGCGTCCATCTACGGGATCGGCGACGACCTGCTCGACCAGATCTTCGACTTCATGGTGCGCGACATGTCGAAGTTCGCGCTGCAGCTGTTCAGTCAGCCGTCGAGCACGCCGACCCAGATGGCCTGCTGCCAGCGCATGATGCGCAAGGCAGTGCACGATCAGGCGCGCTACGAGCGCGTCTGGAACGAACAGGTGGCGCCGCTCAGCGGCGCGTATGAAATGCCGCGCTGATAATCCCCCCTTTGAAAAGGGGGGGTGAGGGGGGATCTTCCAACTGACCTGCGCACCGACCCGACACGATCCTTCTGAAAATCCCCCCTGACCCCCTTTTTCAAAGGGGGGAATACGGTGTACACGCCTGTCGTCCGCAGGGCCTCATTGCCACGGTGTTGGGTGGAGAAAGGGAGGGGATCATGAGGCAGTACAACCGTCTGGGCAGATGGTTCGGACCCGGCGCGATCGCGCTCTGCATGCTCGCGCTACCCGCGACGCGGCTGTTTGCCGCCGAGGAGGAGGACGAGGCGCCGCCCGAGCAACCGGCGCGCGCCGACACGCTCGGCACGGTCGAGCCGAAGGAGGAGGAAGCGGAGGGGCCGAATCGCGGCCGCTTCCACTTCACGCTCAACAACGACTTCGTCACCGCGTACATGTTCCGCGGCATCCTGCAGGAGCGTAACGGGTTCATCTGGCAGCCGTCGGCCGACATCGCCTTCACCCTGTACGAGGGCGACGGCATTCTCAGCAGCGCGGCGCTCGGCTTCGGCATCTGGAACAGCATCCAGACCGAGAAGACCGGCTACAGCGGCAACGGTCCGTCGAACCTGTACGAGACCGACTACTACCCGAGCCTGACGCTCGGCTGGTCGCCCGGCATCGAGACCTCGCTGACCTACGTCATCTACACCGGGCCGAACGGCAGCTTCGACACCGTCCAGCAGCTCGACCTCGGCATCGCCTACGACGACAGTGAGCTGCTCGGCCCGTTCGCCATGGGCCCGACCGCGACCTTCAGCTTCGAGCTGGAGAACAGCTCGTTCGGCAGCAGCGCCACCGGCAAGTACTTCGAGCTCGGCATCGAGCCGGGCTTCGACGTGACCCTGCCGATCGAAGCCGCCGACGACTATCCGGTGACGCTGAGCTTCCCGATGGCGCTCGGCCTGTCGATGGACGACTACTACGACACCGGCAGCAAGAACCCGGTGTTCGGCTTCTACAGCTTCGGCATGGCGGCCAGCATTCCGCTGACCTTCATCCCGAAGGATCTCGGCACCTGGAGCGTCGGCGCCGCGATCACCGCCTACGTGCTCGACGACGTGCTCAAGCCGCTGGTGAACAACGACAACCCGTTCCCGGTCGGCACCGGCAGCATCACGATGGAATACTGAGGAAGGCTGTTAAGCGGTTGGGCTGTTGGCTGTTAGGGGAAGACTCTCGTTTCTTCCCCTAACAGCGTAACAGCCTAACAGCGTAGCAGCCTACGCCGCGGGCTTCGGCAACAACCGCGCCCCCGGCACGTCCCAGGCGGCCCACAGGCGGGCGCCCTTCACCAGCCCGTCGGGGCGTTCGTCGTCGTCGATGTGGGCGAGCAGCTCGTGGCCGGCGTCGGTCTTGACGACGCAGCGCAACACCGGGCCCTGGAAGACGATGTCGGTGACGGTGGCCTGCACCGCGTTCCAGCGCCCGGTCGGCGGCGCCGCCAGCAGCTTGATGCGCTCCGGGCGGATCATCAGCACGCCGGCGTCGCCGGCGGCGAACGACGCCGCGCCGATCGGCGCCTCGACCTCGCTGTCGCCGAAGTGCACGACCGCGCTCGTCCCGGCGACGCGGATGACGTCGACCGGGATCAGGTTGGCGGAGCCGATGAAGCCGGCGACGAACACCGTCGCCGGCGAATGGTAGATCTCCTCCGGCGTGCCGACCTGCTCGACGTTGCCCTCGCTCATCACCGCGATGCGGTCGGACATGGTGAGCGCTTCTTCCTGGTCGTGGGTGACGAAGATGAACGTGATGCCGACCTCGCGCTGGATGCGCTTGAGCTCGAACTGCATCGCCTGGCGCAGCTTGAGGTCGAGCGCGCTGAGCGGCTCGTCGAGCAGCAGCGCGCTGGGGAAGTTGACCAGCGCGCGCGCCAGCGCGACGCGTTGGCGTTGGCCGCCGGAGAGCTGATCGGGCCGCCGCTGGGCGAAGTCGCCGAGCCGCACCACCTCCAGCATCTGCTTGACGCGCTTGGTGATCTCGGCCTCGTCGATGCCCTTCACGCGCGGCCCGAAGGCGATGTTCTCGAACACCGTCAGATGCGGGAAGAGGGCGTACTGCTGGAAGACGGTGTTGACGTTGCGCCGGTACGGCGGCACGTCCTCGACGTCGACGCCGTCGAGCCGGATGTGACCGCTGGTGACCTCCTCGAAGCCGGCGATCATGCGCAGCATGGTCGTCTTGCCGCAGCCCGACGGCCCCAGCATCGAGAAGAACTCGCCGCGGCCGATGTCGAAGTTGGCGCGGTGCACGGCGACGAAGCTGCCATACCGCTTGTGGACGTTGCTCAGCGAGATGACTGGCGTGCCCTCGCCCGATGGCGAGAGGGGTTGATCGGTCACCCGCGTCTCTCCTCTGCTCTGGTCGCCGACGCCGCGTCTGTCGGCGCGGGCTCGGCGCTTCTCGCAGAAGCGGCGGAGGCCTGCAAGGCAGCTTCGGCGCTGGCGGCGGAGTCGTCCACCTCGGCCGGCAGCGGCGGGATCGCCTCGACCGCGTAGCGCTTGTCGCGCGAGCCGTAGACGAAGTGCGGCGTGCGCGACAGCTCGGCGGCGAGCGACGCCACCTCCTCGTCGAACCAGCGCGGGTTGGCGGCGATCAGCGGCTTGAGGCGCTCGACGTACGGCAGGGTGCCGGGCTCGTCGGCGTAGTAGCGGCGGTAGATGTCGTAGCGGAACAGGCGGCGCAGCCGGTGCAGGTTGCCGGCCCCGGTCGGCAGCGGCAGCAGCGCGACGTCGGTCTTGCCCTTGGCGCGGCGCTCCTCCAGCCGGCGCTGCACGACGTCGATGCTGTTCTGCAGGTACTCGGGCGGACAGAAGCAGGCGAACTCGTCGTAGAGCATGCGCATCGTCGTCGCCGCCTCGTCGATCGGCAGCCGCGCCTGGCGCTCGCGCCCCATGCGGCGCAGCAGCAGCATGAACGGCACCGGCTGGTTGCCGGTGGCGGCGATGTCGGCGGCGTCGCGAAAGTCGGGCTGCCGATAGGGGAAATGGCGCGGGTCGATGACGTCGAAGCCGCCGCGGCCGTAGAACAGGATGCGCTGCAGCGACAGCCGGTCGTCGGGCGAGAAGTACTCCATCTCCGCCGCCAGGTTGAGCTGCACGCCGAAGTACTTGGCCGGCTGCTCGGGCTGCGGCAGGTTGACCAGACCGCGCTGCTGCAGGGCGAACAGGTACTCGATCGCCAACTCGACCGGCGCGATGCGCAGCCAGTAGGTGAGCACCGTGCCACGCGCCGGCGGCAGCATGAAGATGTGCGACAGGTACACCGTGCACAGGTCGGGCGCCCAGCGCGGGTTGTAGATCACCGAGCCGTCGCGCACGCCGCGCAGGTTGCCGTCGCGATCCTTGGCGACCAGCAGGAAGTAGCGGATGAAGGTCCCCGACGGCAGCGGCTCGAAGGCGTCGTCGAGCAGAAAACGGCGGATCGCCGACTCCGGCTCCATCTCGCCCGGCGGACCGAAGGCATCCCAGAGGATCTGGTAGGCGCGGCCAAAATCCGGGTGGTCGGGATGCTCGATCGAGTGCAGCTCGTAGCGCCGCGTCTCGCGCTCGATCATCTCGACGATGTCCTGCTGGTAGAGGTCCTTGAGGCAGAGGCGGACGCGAGTGCCGAGGGTCGTCACGGAAGGCTCCTGATCCAAGGATGCTCAGGGCCCCGGCTGGGTGTAAAGGTGTCTGACTCGAGCCCGAGCCTCAGCCCGCGCCCGAGCCCGCAAAGGACGGGCTGAGGCTCGGGCTCGGGCTCGAATCGGCGAACGCCATGCGATCCGATCACTTCGACGACAACCGTTCCGCCTGGCTGCTGGAGCTGCCGCCGTACGATCGCCTGCCCGCCCTGCGCGGCGACCACAACGCCGACGTGGCGATCATCGGCGGCGGGCTGACCGGCGTCTCCACCGCCTGGCACCTGAGCCAGCGTTTTCCCGACCGCCGCATCGTACTGCTCGAGGCCAGGGCGCTGGCCAACGGCGCCAGCGGGCGCAACGGCGGCCAGGTGCTGAACTGGATCAACGGCGTCGAGCCGCGCACGCCGGACGCGCTGCGCCGCATCCACCAGACGACCAGCCGCGGCATCGATCTGGTCGAGCAGCTGGCCGCCGCGTCGGCGCTCGACGCCGGGTTTGCGCGCGACGGCTGCCTGGAGGTCTCCACCACCGCGCGCGGCGCCGACAAGGCCGAGCGCCGCGTCGCCATGTGGCGCGACTGGGGCGTCGCGCTCGAGTGGCTGCCGCGCCAGCAGGTCGGCGTGCACGGCGCGCACGGCGCGGTGCGCGATCCGCGCGCCGCACGGGTGAACGCCGCCGCCCTGCTGCGCGGGCTGCGCCCGCGCCTGCTCGAGCGCGGCGTCGCCATTTACGAGCAGACGCCGGTGCTGCGCGTCGAGGACGGCGCGCCGCTGACGCTGACCACCCCCGGCGGCCGTGTGCGCGCCGCCGCCGTCGTGCTGGCGACCAATGCCTACACGCCGCGCCTCGGCTTCTTCACCAACGGCATCCTGCCGCTGCACTCGCACGTCGTCGCCAGCGGCCCGCTGCCGGCGGCGCGCTGGGCAGCGCTCGGCTGGGGACCTTACGTCGGCTTCAGCGACGACTACGACCGCATCTCCTACGGCTGCCGCACCCCCGGCGGCCGCCTGCTGTTCGGCGGCGGCTCGAACGCCGCCTACAGCTATCGCTTCGGCGGCGCAGCGGTCCTCGCCGCGCCGCCCGCCGCATCCGTCGACGCGATCGAGCGCCGCCTGCGCGGCTACTTCCCCGGCCTGGTCGGCGAGCCGATCGCGCAGCGCTGGAGCGGCCCGCTGGCGATCACCTTCGATCGCGTCTGCTCGATGGGCGTCACTGGCCCGCACCGCAACGTCTTCTACGCCCTCGGCTACAGCGGTCACGGCCTCGCCCTCGCCGCCCTCGCCGGCGAGGTGCTCACCGACCTCTACGCCGACCACCACGACCCCTGGCGCGATCTGCCCTTCTACCAGAAGGCGTTGCCCTACATCCCACCCGAGCCGCTGCGCTGGCTCGGCTACCACGCCTACACCAGGCTCACCGGCCGCTCGCCGCGGCGGTAGGAGAGCGGCAGCTGTCAGCTGTCAGCCATCAGCTCTCAGCTTTCAGCTCCGGTCCCGACGATACAGGCAACCGCGAAGCGCGGGCGGCCCAAGCTTGGCGCGCCCGCGGGCGCGACCACACGCGAACACCCGCACGCGGGCGGCGGGTCAGTCACGCATTCGGGCAGCCGGCCAGCGGTGCTCCGAATGCCAGGTTGCCATGCCGTCATTTTTCCAGGAAATATGACGGCATGGTGTCAGGCCGA
>JANRJF010000076.1:0-13952 GCA_033764095.1 Deltaproteobacteria bacterium
AAAGACACAAAGGCCCACGGACCGATCGATCGGTCCGTGGGCCTTTGTGTCTTTGTGCCTTGGTGGTGAAGCGCTCAGGACGGCACCCCCATAGCCAGCAGCCGCCGCTCGGTTGACGCGTAGAGCTCATCCCAGATGCGCAGCTCCAGCGCACGCGCCGCGGCGCCGTCGGTGCCCTCGATGCGCGCGTGCAGGTCGATCAACGCGGCGCGCAGCGCGCGGTTGCGCGCCTGCAGGTCGGAGACGCGCAACGAGGCGGCACTGCCGGCGAGCGGCGTGCCCGCGTCGGCGAGCAGCGCCTCGATGGCGGAGTTCTCCTCCACCAGGCGCGCCGCGGCGCGGTCCCACTCCTGCGCCAGCATCATCGCCAGCGCCCCCATCAGCTGCAGCGTCTGCGCCGCGTAGCCGCCGCCGGCCTGCGGCGCCAGCTCCATCAGGATGGTGCGCGCGATGCCGTTCAGGACGATCGGTGCGGTCGGCGTCATGTCGAAAATCCCCCCTGCCCCCCTTTTCCAAAGGGGGGATTCAACGCGGCGAGCAGAAAGCGGTCCTGCGAGTTGATCAGCCAGTAGGAGGTGAACGCCAGCAGCAGCTCCTGCGAGCGGCCGTCGGCGTACTGGCGCGCGGCGGTGAGCCAGATGCCCTGTGCCTTCACGCAGCTGAAGACCTGCCACCAGTGCAACGCCGCACGGTCGACGCGCAGGCCGCTGCGCGCCTCCCAGACGCGCAGCGCCTCGGCCTCCTCGGCGATGCCGCCGGCCTTGCCGTCGCGCGCCCACTGCCACGCCGGCATGAAGGACCAGGCGATGTCCTCCAGCGGATCGCCGAAGTGCGCCATCTCCCAGTCGAGCACGCCGTGGATCTCGCTGCCGCGGTAGAGGAAGTTGCCGGTGCGGTAGTCGCCGTGCACGACGCTGATCCGCGCTGGCGGCGGCGGTGGATGGCGCCGCAGCCAACGGATGCCGGCGCGTACGATCGGCTGCGGCTCGAGCTCGTGGCGGTCGATGATCGCCTCCCAATGGTCGAGCTCGCGCGACCAACACTGTGCGGGGCCCGGGATGTCGGCCTCGGCCGCCGCCGGCAGGCCGTCGAGCGGCATCGCCGCGATGTCGCCGAGCACCTCGTACATGCGCCGCGCCAACCCGTCGCGATGCGGGGCGAAGCTCGGATCGAGCAGCGCGGTGAACTGCGACTCGCACCCGTCGATGCGCTCCATGACGAAGAACGGCCGCTCCAACCACTGCGTCTCGGTCTCCAGAAAGAGCGGCCGCGGCACCGGCACCGGCGAGTCGGCAAACGACTGGTAGAAGCCGAACTCCAGGCGGCGATCGGAATCCTCCACCAGCCCGGCCTCCGGATCGCGCCGCACGATGACGCCCTGCTCGCGCCGCTTGCCGCCGCCCTCGATCCAGCGCAGGTCCACCGACCAGGTCTCGCACGAGGCGCCGCCGGGAATGCGGTGGCAGTGCGTCACCTCGACGTCGTGCGCGTCGTGCAGCCGAACGGAGAAGTAACGGACGAGAGCGGCTTCGAAGGACATGCGGGCTCACAGACCAGAGACCCCATTCAAAAGAAAGAGATTCACCACAGAGGCACAGAGGCACGGAGACTCCCGGAGTCAGTTTGGGTTCTCTCTTGGTGACCCTTCTCCGTGTCTCCGTGCCTCTGTGGTGAAGTCCTGCGGTACGTTGACTCCGCGTCGGGAACCGCATTTGCTCGCGCGGTGACACCGACGCGCCGCACCTTCACCTCGAACGGGCTGACGCTGGTCGGCGACGCCTTCGGCGAGGCGAGCGCGCCGCCGGTGCTGTTGATGCACGGCGGCGGGCAGACGCGGCATGCCTGGGCCGGCACCGGCCGCGCGCTGGCGCGGCAGGGGTGGCAGGCGGTGGCGGTCGACCTGCGCGGCCACGGCGACAGCAGCTGGGCGCCGGACGGCGACTACGGCCTGGAGACCTTCGCGCGCGACATGGCGGCGCTGGCGCGCAGCTTCGATCAACCGCCGGTACTGGTCGGCGCCTCGCTCAGCGGCCTCGCCGCGCTGCTCGCGCAGGGCGAAGCGGAGGCACCGCTGTTCGCCGCGCTGGTGCTGGTGGACGTGACGCCGCGCCTCGACCCGCAGGGGACGCAGAACATCATCGGCTTCATGAGCGCCAACCTGGCCGACGGCTTCGCGACGCTGCAGGAAGCCGCCGACAGCATCGCCGCCTACAATCCGCACCGGCCGCGCCCGAAGGATCTCAGCGGCCTGGCGAAGAACCTGCGCCAGCACGCCGACGGGCGCTGGCGCTGGCACTGGGATCCGGCGTTCATGAGCGGCCGCCGCCCGCCCGACATCGGGCTGCAGCTCGACCGCCTGTTCGCCGCCGCGCGCGCGCTGCGCATCCCGACGCTGCTGGTGCGCGGCCGCATGTCGGATCTGGTGACGATGGAAGCCGCGGACGAATTTCTCTCGCTCGTACCGCACGCGCGGTTCGCCGACGTGTCGGGCGCCGGTCACATGGTAGCGGGCGACCGCAACGATCTGTTCACCGACGCGGTAGCGGGGTTCCTGGCAACGTCAGTCCAAAGCTAACCACAACGGCACCACGACACGACGACACAACGTTGTGATCGTTGTGCCGTGGTGACGTTGTGGTTACCGGCGCGCGGGCTGACACGACGAGCACCAATACGTCACCCGCTCCCCGTCGCGGCGCGACACCGGCGAACGACAGCGCCGGCAGGGTCGACCCTCGCGGCCGTAGACGTAGTGCGGGGCGCGCGGGTCGCCGGTGGTGATGTGGTTGCCGGTGCCGCGGTTGACCTCGAAGGCGCGCTTCACCAGGTCGACCAGTCGCGCCGGGTCGCGCACCGCGCCGACCGCCATCCACGGATCGAGGCCGCGCAGGAAGCACAGCTCACAGCGCCAGACGTTGCCGATCCCGGCGATGACGCGCTGATCGAGCAACGCCTCGCTGATCGTCCGCTCCGGGTCGGCGAGCAGGCGGCGCAGCGCTTCGTCCGCGTCCCAGTCGTCGCCGAGCGGATCGGGTCCGAGGTGGCCGACGTGCTGCGGCTCGTCGGCGGTCGGAAACAGCGCCAACACCGGCAGCCGATAGCCGACCGCGCGCCAGCTCGCCGTCTGCAGCACCGCGCGCACCTGCCAGTCGGGTCCGCCGCGCCACGCCTCGCCGGCGCGGTAGAGATGCCACGCTCCCTCCATGCGCAGATGGGAGTGCAGCGTCAGCCCGCCGTCCAGCCGCATCAGCACGTGCTTGCCGCGCGCCCGCACGTTCTCGATCGTGCGGCCGGCGAGATCGGTCGTCGCCAGGCGCGGCACGCGCAGATCGCTGCGCGTCAGGGCGTCGCCCGCCAGCGCCGCGTGCAGGCGCGTCGCGGCGAGGTGGATCGTGTCGCCTTCAGGCACGCAGGCGCAGCCCCTTGTAGGTGCGGCTGAACCCGGCCGCCTCCAGCGCCGCGGCGAGCGGCGTGTCGCGCACCGGCTCGCCGTCGGCGCGCTCGATCTCGATGCGGCCCAGTCGCCGCGCCCGCGCCGCCGCCGCCAGCCCGGCGACCGCCGCCTGCAGCACCGCCGCGTCGTCGCCGTACGACAGCAGGCTCTTGCCGCCGCGCTCGACGTAGAGCGCCAGCCCGCCGTCGACCAGCACCACGCAGGCGCCTGCCTTGCGCCCGGCGCGATGGCCGACCTCGGCCGCGCCGCGCTCCGGCCACGGCAGCGCCGCGCCGTACGGATTGGCCGGGTCGGTGGCGGCGAGCACCACCGCCTCGCCCGGCGCGTCCTCGTTCCGGCGATCGCCGAGGGCGCGCATGCGATCGACCGCCCCCGGCAGCGCGAACTGCGCGCCGCCCAGCCCGTCGACGAAGTAGCCGCGCCGCACCCGGCCGCGCTCTTCCATCGCCACCAGCAGCGGGTAGACCGCCGCGAAGCCGCCCGGCAGACGATCGGCGGCGACGGCGGCGCGCGTGACGATGCCGTGGCGGCGCAGCGCCTGCTCGGCCAACGCGTGGCGGCGACGCGTCGCATCGGGTTCGCGCCCCGGCGCCAGCGACCAGCGTCCGGCGCCGGCCGGCGGTCCGAGGCGGGTGAGATGCTTCGGCCGCCGCCCCGCGGCGGACGCCGCGGGGGCCGGTCGCAGCGGCTTGCGCGACAGCACCGCGCGCAGCGGCGCCAGCGTGTCGTTGGTGACGTGCCCGGCCCACACCAGCTCCCACAACGCCAGCACCAGCTCCTGCTCGTTCGGTCCGCCGAGCGCGTCGGCGAGCTGGCGGAAGAACAGCGCGCCAGCGCGGCCGAGCGCGGCGAGGGCGAGCTGCGCCAGCGCGGTCAGCTCGCTGTCGAGCGGCGGCGGCAGCAACAGCGGGGCGAGGTCGGCCTGCGCCAGCACGATCCAGCCGTCGTTGGCGCCGAGCCCGCCGGCACCGGCCCAGACCAGCTCGCCCGAGGCACCGAGCTGATCGAAGAGCAGCGGCGAGTAGTCGGGAATGCGGGCGCGCAGGATCTGCTGCTCCAGCGCCGAGGCGGGCAGCGGCACGCCCTGCAGTTGCTCGACGACGCGCCACAGGGCGTCGAGCCCCGCCAGACGCGGGCCGCTCGGCGCCGCCTCGTGCCAGGCGACGGTGAAGCGCGCCAGCGCCTCGGGCGGTGCCGGCTCGACCTCGCGGCGCAGCGCCGCCAGCGAGCGCCGCCGCAGACGGCGCAGTACCTCGGCGTCGACCCATTCGCGCCCGCTGGCGCCGGGGCGGAACTCGCCCTCGACCACCTTGCCCTGCTGCTCCAGCCCGCGCAGCACGCCCAGCACCACCGCCGCGCCGAGCCCGAAGCGCTCCGCCGCGGCGCCGATTGCGAATGGACCGCGCGTGCGCGCGAAACGGCGGATCAGGTCGCCGAGCGGATCGGGCAGCGGCTCGAGGAACGCCGCCGGCACGCCGAGCGGCAGCGCGACGCCGAGCCCGTCGCGATAGCGCGCCGCGTCCTCGACCGCGATCCAGCGCGCTTCGCCGGCGACGCGCACGCGCAGGGCGCGCCGGGCGCGCTCGCGCTCGGTCAGCCACGCCTCGGCGCGGCTCGCGTCGCCGAGCCGCGCCGCGACGTCGCCGGCGGTCAGATCGCCGAGATCGCGCAGCAGCTCGTGCAGCGCGTCGAGCGAGCCCGCCTTCCGCTCTGGCAGCAGGCGCTGCAGCTCGTGCTCCAGCTCGACCAGGGCGTCGGCGTCGAGCAGGTCGCGCAGCTCCTCGCGCCCCATCAGCTCGGCGAGCACGGCGCGGTCGAGCGCCAGCGCCTGGGCGCGCCGCTCGGCGAGCGGCGCATCGCCCTCGTACATGAAGGCGCTGACGTAGGAGAGTTGCAGCGCGGCGGCGAACGGCGACGGCAGGTCGGTCTCCACCTCGACGACGCGCACGACGCGGCTGCGCACCTCGGCGAGCAGGCGCAGCAGCTCGGGCAGGTCGAAGACGTCCCGCAGGCACTCGCGGTAGGTCTCCAGCACGATCGGGAAGGACGGGAACTGGCTCGCCACCTGCAGCAGCGAGGCGGCGCGCTGACGCAGCTGCCACAGCGGCGTGCGCTGGCCCGGGCGGCGGCGCGGCAACAGCAGGGCGCGGCCGGCGCACTCGCGGAAACGGCTGGCGAACAGCGCCGAACCGCCGACCTCGGCGACGACCAGATCCTCGACCTCCTCCGGATCGAGGAACGCCGCCTCCGCCGAGGGCAGCTCGTCGCCCTCCGGCACGCGGATCACCAGGCCGTTGTCGCCGTGGATCACCTGCACCTCGAGGCCGAGCTGCTGGCGCAAGCGGGCGCGGATCGCCTGCGCCCAGGCGGCATGCAGGCGGGCGCCGAAGAAGGAGTGGATGCACAGCCGCCAGTCGCCGAGCGCGTCGCGGAAGCGCTCGACCACCAGCGTGCGATCGTCGGGCAGCACGCCGGTGGCGGCGCGCTGCTCGTCGAGGTAGCGCGACAGGTTGGCGGCGGCGCGCGCGTCGCAGCCGGCGCCGTCCATCAGCCGCGTGCGCCGTTCGGCGTCGGGCAGCGCGGCGAGCTCGCGCACCCAGGCGCCGAGCGCGCGGCCGAGCTCCGGCGGGCGGCCGAGCGCGTCGCCGCGCCAGAAGGGCATCTTGCCGGGCGTACCCGGCGCCGGCGAGACCAGCACGCGGTCGGCGGTGATGTCCTCGATGCGCCAGCTGGTGGCGCCGAGCGTGAACACATCGCCGGCGCGGCTCTCGTAGACCATCTCCTCGTCGAGCTCGCCGACGCGCGGGCCGCGCTCGCCGACCAGGTAGACGCCGAACAGGCCGCGGTCGGGGATGGTGCCGCCCGACGTCACCGCCACCAGCCGCGCTCCCTGCCGCGCGGTCAGTCGGTCGCCGACGCGGTCCCAGGTGAGGCGCGCGCGCAGGCCGGCGAATGCGTCGGAGGGATAGCGGCCGGCAAGCATGTCGAGCACCGCAGCGAGCGCGCTGTCGGGCAGCTCGGCGAACGGCGCGGCGCGGCGCACCAGCGCGGCGAGGTCGGCGACCGTCCAGTCGTCCATCGCCACCATCGCGACGATCTGCTGCGCCAGCACGTCGAGCGGATTGCGCGGCACGCGCAGCGCCTCGATGGCGCCGACCTGCATGCGCTCGCTGACCAGCGCCGCCTCCAACAGGTCGCCGCGGTACTTGGGAAAGACGATGCCGCGCGAGCGGGCGCCGACCTGATGCCCGGCGCGGCCGATGCGCTGCAGGCCGGAGGCAACCGAGTCGGGCGCCTCGATCTGGATGACCAGATCCACCGCGCCCATGTCGATGCCGAGCTCCAGCGAGCTGGTCGCCACCACCGCCTGCAGGCGTCCGGTCTTCAGCGCGTCCTCGATCAGCGCGCGCTGCTCGCGGCTCACCGAGCCGTGATGGGCGCGCACCAGCTCCTCGCCGGCGAGCTCGTTCAGGCTGGCGCACAGGCGCTCGGCGAGGCGGCGCGAGTTGGCGAACACGATGGTGCTGCGATGCGCGCGGATGAGCGCCAGCACCGCCTCCTCGACGTGCGGCCAGATACTCGGCGGCGGCGGCGCGGCACCCGAGGCGCTGCCGCTCGGGATCTGCTCGGCGGCGGTCGGCACGGCGAGCGCGGTCATGTCGTCGACCGGCACCACCACCGAGACGTCGAGCTCCTTCGGCGCGCGCGCGTCGACCACCGTCACCGGCTGCACGCCGCCGAGGAAGCGCGCCACCTCGTCCATCGGCCGCACCGTCGCCGACAGGCCGATGCGCTGCGCCGGGCGCGGCAGCCGCGCGTCGAGCCGCTCGAGGCTCAGCGCCAGGTGCGCGCCGCGCTTGCCGCCGGCGAGCGCGTGCACCTCGTCGACGATCACCGTCTCGACCGTCGCCAGCGCGCTGCGCGCGCCGGACGTGAGCAGGAGGTAGAGCGACTCCGGCGTGGTGATCAGGATGTCGGGCGGCGCGCCGGCGAGGCGGCGGCGCTCGGCGGCGGCGGTGTCGCCGCTGCGCACCGCCACCTCGATCGCCGGCGGCGGCAGGCCGAGCTGCTGCGCCGCGCCGCGCATGCCGGCCAGCGGCGCGCGCAGGTTGCGCTCGACGTCCACCGCCAGCGCCTTGAGCGGCGAGACGTAGAGCACGCGCACGCCGGGCGTCGCCGGCGGCGCCGCGACGAGGCGGTCGAGCCCCCACAGAAACGCCGCCAGCGTCTTGCCCGAGCCGGTCGGCGCCACCACCAGCGCATGGTCGCCCGCCGCGATCGCCTCCCAGGCCCCGCTCTGGGCCGGCGTCGGCGCCGCGAAGGCGGATTCGAACCAGGCGCGCGTCACCGGCTGGAAGCGATCCAACGCCGACATGTTCGTCCACAGGAGCATGGATCGATCAGCCTGACGAGGGGGTCCGCACCGGCATTCGGGCGTGTTGTCGCGGGCCGCCTTGGCCACGGATTACACGGATTTCACGGAGAAGAGAGGTCGGATCCGCGATGCGCGAAAGCGCAGGCACCAGTTCGAAGGCGACGGCATCAGTTCCAAGTCCGGATCCGACGTCTCTTCTCCGTGAAATCCGTGTAATCCGTGGCCAAGATCGCCCGCCACAACACGCCCGAATCGCATTGAGACTGCGCGTCCGGTAGCCTCGGGGATCGTGATTCGCCTGCTCGCCCTGCTCCTGCTGGTCCCGGTGCTGCTCGGCGCCGCGGCAGTCGAGCCGTTGGAAGTCGACCGCCACGAACGGCTGCTGGTCATCGCGCCGCATCCCGACGACGAGACGCTCGCCGCCGGCGGGCTCATGCAGCAGGTGCTGGCCGCCGGCGGCAGCGTGCGCGTCGTGCTGCTCACCGCCGGCGACGGCTACGTCGAGGCGGTGGCGCAGGACAGCGGCGACCCGCGCCCCAAGCCAGTCGAGTTCCTCGCCTTCGGCGAGCGCCGGCTGGGCGAGACGCGCGGCGCCCTGCGCCTGCTCGGCAACGGCGCCATCCGCCTCACCGTGCTCGGCTTCCCGGACGGCGGCCTCGACGCGCTGCTCACCGCGCATCGCGACCCGTCGCGGCCGTGGCGCTCGCGCACCACCGACGCCACCCACCCGCCCTACGCCGGCGAGGTGGCGAACCCGGCGATCCGCTACGACGGCGAGGATCTCGAACGCGAGCTGGTGCGCATCCTGCGCGAGACCAGGCCGACGCTGATCGTGCTGCCCGATCCGCTCGACCGCCATCCCGACCACGCCGCCGGCGGCCAGTTCACCCTCGACGCGGTGGCGCAGTGGGAGAGCGAGCTGCCCAAGCGCGAGCGCCCCGACCTCGCCGCCTACCTGATCCACTGGCCCAACTGGCCGCCCGGCTGGAACGCCCCCGATCAGACGCCACGCCCCGACGCGCCGCTGGAGCTGCCGCCCGACTTCCAGCGCCCCGGCCGGCGCACCGTCGTCACCCTCACCCCCGAACAGGCCGCGACCAAGATCGACGCCCTCTCCGCCTACGCCACCCAACAGGCCGCCATGGGCCAGGTGCTCGACGGTTTCGCCCGCCAGACCGAGCCGTTCGTGCTGCTCGAACGCGAGAGCGCGCCGAAGCGCATGCCGGCGGCGAATGCGCGGGGGAAATGAGCGGAGCTCACCGCGGAGACGCAGCGATGTGACAGAAAGAACTCACCACAGAGGCACAGAGCCCCAGAGAGGACTGCCGCGAGGTCTGCACGCGGGCCATTCCTCAAAGGCATCACCAATAGGTTGGGGAACGACCCCCGGCTCTCGCAGGGCCCAACCTCTCTGTGCACTCTGTGCCTCTGTGGTGAAGTCTTTTGTCGCTTCAAGTCGCTGACCCATGACCCGCCGCCTGCGCTCGCTTGACGCGTTCCGCGGCCTGACGGTGGCGGCGATGATCCTGGTCAACAGCCCGGGCGCCGACGAGCACGGCTACTGGTTGCTGCGCCACGCCGGCGGCGACGGGGTGTGGCCGGCGGACCTGATCTTCCCCGCCTTCCTGGTCATCGCCGGAGTCGCCATTCCGCTCGCCTTCGCCGCGCAGCGCGTGCACGGGACGTCGGCGCGCGAGCTGCGCGCCAAGGCGCTGCGCCGCACCCGCATCATCTTCGGCCTCGGCCTGCTGCTCAACGCGCTGCCGTGGTTCGACTGGAACGTGCTGCGCATCCCCGGCGTGCTGCAGCGCATCGCGCTGTGCTACGGGGCGGCGGCGCTGCTGGTGATCTATCTCGACGCGCGCCGCCAGGCGCTGGTCGCGGCGGCGTTGCTGGCCGGCTACGCGGCGCTGCTCGCCTGGGCGCCGGTGCCCGGTGGCCACGCCGGCGTGCTCGAGCCAGGCGCCGACCTCGGCGCCTGGCTCGACCGCGCCCTGATGTCCGGCCACCTGCTGCACGGCAGTTGGGATCCGGAAGGCCTGCTCAGCACCGTCCCGGCGATCGCCACCACGATGCTCGGCGTGCTCGCCGGCCACTGGCTGCTGCATGCGCGCAGCGCGGCGCAGCGTCTCAGCGGCCTGCTCGCCGGCGGCGCCGGCGCGCTGGCGCTCGGCCTGCTGCTCGGCCTCTGGCTGCCGATCAACAAAGACCTGTGGACCAGCTCCTTCGCACTGGTCACCGCCGGCGTCGCGCTGCTCGGCTTCGCCGCCTGCTTCTGGCTTGCCGACGTGCGCGGCTGGCTGGCCTGGACGCCCCCGTTGCTGGTCTTCGGCCTCAACCCCCTGCTCGCCTACTTCCTCTCCAGCCTCGGCACCAAGCTGCTCTACCTCATCCCGATCGGCGACCAGACCCTGCAGGCGCGCCTCTTCGACCGCTGCTTCGCCCCGCTCGCCGCCGCCCCCACCGCCGCCCTGCTCTACGCGCTCACCTACACCGGCGTGTGGTTCGCGCTCATGGCCGTGCTGTATCGGCGCGGGGTGTTTGTCTCCATATGAGGAAGCGTGACCGGTGACCGGTGACCGGTAGAAGAAACGCCTGCCATCGAAGCGTCTTTCATCGGTCACCGGTCACTGGTCACGCCTTTCCCGCCCCCGCGCCTTTCCGCTATCGAGAACGCCGCCACGAAGGAGTCCCCCATGTCGCGTTGGAGCACCGCCGATCTGCCCGACTGCAGCGGCAAGACCGTGATGATCACCGGCGCCAACAGCGGGCTCGGGTATGAGGCGGCGCTGGCGCGGGCCGGCAAGCGGGCGCGCGTGCTGCTCGCCTGCCGAGACCAGGCGAAGGGCGCGGCGGCGCTGGCGCAGATCCGCGCCGCGTACCCGGACGCGTCGGTCGAGTTGGTGCCGCTCGACCTCGCCAGCCTGGCCGACATCCGGCGCTGCGCGGCAGAGGTGGCGGCGGCGGCGCCGCGCCTCGACGTGCTGATGAACAACGCCGGCGTCATGGCGCTGCCGCGACGCGACACCGCCGACGGCTTCGAGATGCAGATCGGCACCAACCACCTCGGCCATTTCGCGCTCACCGGCCTGCTGCTGGCGCCGCTGCTGGCGGCGCCGGCGGCGCGCATCGTGACGCTGAGCAGCGGCGCGCACCGCATGGGCCGCATGCGCTTCGACGACCTCAACTGGCGCGACGGCTATCGCCCGTGGGGTGCCTACGGGCAGAGCAAGCTCGCCAACCTGCTGTTCACCTACGAGTTGCAGCGCAAGCTCGCCGCCGCCGGCGCCGCCGCGATCAGCGTCGCCGCCCATCCCGGCTACGCCGCCACCAACCTGCAGGCGGCCGGACCGCGCATGGAGGGCTCGTCGCTGAAGGAGCGCATCATGGAGATCGGCAACGCGCTGTTCTCGCAGAGCGCGGCGATGGGTGCGCTGCCGCAGCTCTACGCCGCCACCGCGCCCGACGTGCAGGGCGGCGCCTACTACGGGCCGGACGGCCTCGGCGAGCTGTGGGGCCATCCGCGCGCCGTGCAGTCGAACAAGGCGTCGCAGGATCGCGGCGCGGCGCAGCGCCTGTGGGAGCTGTCCGAGCAGCTCACCGGCGTGCGCTACGCGCTGGGCTGAGCGTGGCGCGCAGGCTCTGGATCGCCGCCGGCGCGACACTGGCGCTGCTCGTCCTCGCCGCGCTGCTGGCGCTGCTGGCGCTCGACGGCATGCTGAAGCGCGCCATCGAGCGGCGCGGCACGGCGCTCACCGGCACGGCGGTCACCGTCGAGCACGTCGAGGTCTCGCTGCTCGACGGCGGCGCCGCGGTACAGGGCCTGCGTATCGCCAACCCGCCCGGCTACCGCACGCCGCACGCGCTGACGCTCGACGAGGCCACCGCCTCGCTCTCGCTCGCCTCGCTCTTCTCCAGCCCGATCGTCGTTCACGCCATCGAGCTCGACGGCGTGCGCGTCTTCTTCGAGCTCGACGCGCAGGGCAATCCGAACCTCGACGTCATCCGCCGCCACCTGGAGAAGAAACCGCCGCCGGGCGCGCCGCCGCCGACGCGCGTCCCCGGCACGCGCACGCAGCCGCGCGGCGAAGGGCGCCGTTTCGTCGTCGAGCGCCTGACGCTGCACGACGGCCACCTGGCGCTCGACGCGCGCGCCACCGGCGGCCCGGTGCGCGACGAGACGCTGGAGGGCTTCGAGCTCACCAACCTCGGCGCCGACCGCCCGGGCGGCGCGACGCCGCGTCAGCTGGCGCGCGAGGTGGGCGCCGCCATCGCGCGCGACGTCGCCGTCAGCCTCGCCGCCTCGCAGGTCGAGAAATGGCTCGGCAAGGACGTCGGCGGCGCCGTCGGCGACCTGCTCAAGAAAGGCGGCGCCGGCGCGATCGAGAAGGGACTCGGCGGCTGGCTGGAGAAGCTGATGAAGAAGGACAAGCGTGACCGGTGACCGGTGCGGCGAGGCCCGACGGGCGGCGCATCACTTGCCGGCGGCGGCCCGCGGACTGATCGTCAGCGACTCGACGGTGAGGATCAGCGGCGCGTGATGGTGAGCGGAGTGGCCGTGATACAGCGAGCCGCGCGCCTGCACACGTTGGCCTGCGAGCTGCGGCTCACGGCCGAACTTTTCGGGATTCGCACCGCGATTGAGTTGAACGAGTAGCTGGTCGAACTCGCCGACGTTGAGATCGTCGACACCATCGACGCATACCGGGCCGTCAAGCAGCAGCAGTGCGGTGCGTTCGGGCTTGCCGTTCGCGTCGGCGAAGGTTCGGTAGACGACGATCCCGTCGAGCGTGACGCTGACCGGCTCGTAACGCAGGCAGCGCCGCTCCTGTTCGCCGATCGGCGTCGGCACTTCGCCAGCGGCGGCAGCGGCGAGCAGCGCTGTTCCCACTATCCAGCCGAACCAACGACGCGCCGAGATACGCGGCGCCGCCGACTGGGGTCGACCTGATCCGACGGCTGCGCCCATCACTCCAAGGCCGCGCCAGTAGGACAGGCGATCGTACCCTCGCGGGGAGGATCGATCGCGTCGACCACGAAGATCAACGGCGCGTGATGGGCCGCAGAATAGCCGTGCAGAATCGAGCCGACGACCTCAATGCGGCGACCCGAGAGCTGCTCCTCGCCGCCGAACGTCTCTTCATCCACGTCGAGCTGAAGAAGTAGTTGGTCGGCTTCCGGCGGGCTGAGCTTGCCGCTGCGTTCGACGCACACCGGCGTATCGAGCAACAGCATCGGGTGGCGCTGCAAGCGACCGGCGGCATCGGTGAAAGAACGGTAGAGCGCCGTCCCCTGCAACGACACGCCGTACGGCGCGTACTCCAGGCAGCGCGTCGCGCGACGCTCGGCCTCGCGGCCGATACACTTGCCGGTGCCGGCGATTGCGTCGATCTGCTCGCCCAACTCGATGAACTGGTCGAATTGCTCTTTCAGCGTATCCACGCGGCAGCCGCGGTCGCGTACGCGCGTGAGTTGCGCGTCCTTCAAGACCGCGATCGATATCCCCGAACCATCGGCACACGAGTCGGGCAGCCGATCGTGGAATCCTGCCGCCAACCGGTCGAGCCCCGCCCTTTCTACTGCCTCAACCAGGCGCTCAAACGCCTGCGGCGTCACCTGCCCAGTGCGACGCCCGAACTCTTTCACCCAGTGAAGACCGTCGAACTGAACGCTACCGTCGCTGGTGATGCGCACCGAGTACTCTGGGCAGCAGCCGTAGCACCCGTGGCGTTCGAGCAGCACCATCGTCACGCCCGGCGGCGGCGCGCTGGACGCAGCGGCACACGCGCTGGCCAACAATGCCGCAAGCCCCCAGCAGCGCGTCATCTCACCGGTCACCGGTTACTGGTCACCGGTCACGCTTCTCGTCAGGCGCGGCCGCCGGGCGCGACGAGCTGGTCGATGCGCTGCAGGTGCTCGTCGGGGATCTTGACCGTCAGCGCCTCGAGGCCGGCGTCGAGGTGGCGCATGACGCGCGGGCCGACGATCGCGCTGGTCACCGCCGGGTGGCGCAGCGTCCAGGCGTTGGCGTAGGCGGCGAGCGAGACGCCGAGCTCGTCGGCCATCTTGACCAGCTCCTCGACGATGTCGAGGCGGCGCTGGCCCTGCGGGCTGTCGAGCTGG
>JANRJF010000077.1:0-12928 GCA_033764095.1 Deltaproteobacteria bacterium
GTGGTGCACAGCCCATTCTCGACGGCGTTGAAGCCAGTGCCGCGTACCGGGCTGCGGCTGTCTTCTCTGTGCACGCCGTGCCTCTGTGGTGAATTCACTCGCCGCGCGGCTCCGCGGTGGCGGCCTTCGCCGCTTCCCACAGGGCGTCGAGCTCCGCTGCCGAGCTGCCGGCCAGCGAGCCGCCGCGCGCCAGCAGCGCCGCTTCCATGTGACGGAAGCGGGTGGAGAAGCGGTCGGCGGCGCGCTTCGCCGTGTCTTCCGCCGGCACCTCGAGATGGCGCGCCAGCGAGGTGGCGGCGAACAGCAGATCGCCGAGCTCGGCGGCGGCGGCGCCGCGGTCGCCGGCGGCCAGCGCCGATTCGATCTCGCCGAGCTCCTCGCGCAGCTTGGCGACCACGCCGGCGGGGTCGGCCCAGTCGAAGCCGGCGTGCGCCGCCTTCTCGCCCAGGCGCTGCGCGCGCAGCAGCGCCGGCATGGCGCGCGGCACGCCGGCGAGCGCCGAGGTATCGCCGCTGTGCTGGCGCTCCTCGGCCTTGATCTTCGACCAGTTGCGCAACACCTCGTCGGCGCCGCTCACCTGCGTGTCGGCGAAGACGTGCGGATGGCGGCGCACCATCTTGTCGCTGATCGCCTGGATGACGTCGGTGATCGCAAAGGCGCGGCGCTCGCTCGCCATCTCGGCGTGGAAGACGATCTGCAGCAGCAGGTCGCCGAGCTCGGTGCACAGTTCCTTGTCGTCGCCCTCGTCGATCGCCTCGGCGACCTCGTACGCCTCTTCGATGGTGTACGGCTTGATCGACGCGTGCGTCTGCTCGCCGTCCCACGGACACCCACCCGGGCTGCGCAGCCGATGCATGATGCGCACCAGCCCCTCGAAAGCCTCGCCAACGCTCATGCGTCGGCCCTAGACCGGGAGCCGGTGAGCGTCAACGACGTCGGCCGCATGCCAGGCAGGTCCGGTCGCCGTCGCAGTCGAGGCGATCCGCGATGGGCGCAAGGCGGTGCGGGCGACTCGGTCCTCTCGCCCGCCGGCATCGGGTGGCGGCCGCCAGGCCGGTGAGCGCGCGGCGGGTCAGCGCGCCGAACCCGTAGGCGCCGGCGACGCGCGGGCGCGGCTGACCATGAAGGCGACGGCCTCGTTCATGCCTACCGGCTCGAGCGTCACGGCGGGATGGGCGCTGGCGAACACCCGGAAGATCTCGTCGCAGAAGCCCTGGCCGACGACGTCGACGCCGGTGAAGTCGAGCCGCACGTGGGTGAACTCGGCCAACCGGGCGACCAGGCGCTTGGCTTCGGAGCGGGCGACCAGCGTCTTGCCGAAGGCCGCGAGCCGGATCGTCGCCTGCGTGCGCATGAACGCCAGGCTCTCCGGATCGGTGAACGCCGCGAAGACATCCTGGAGCCGCGGCACGTGCCCTGGGACGAGCGAGAAGGTCACACGGGTGCCGCGGCGCACGGCGCTGGTGCCGATGCCGCTGTCGCCGACCAGGTTGTCGACGACCCAGGCGACGCCCTGGCTCTCCAGCCGGAAGCGCGACACCGCCTTCGAAGTGAAGAACAGCCCCTCGCCGCTGTGCCGGGCGGGATCGCTGGTCAACTTGCCCGTCTCGAGCTGAACGATGGCGTCCTGCGGCGACGCATAGCCGAATTCCTCGGTCACGCGTCGGAACACCCCGATGCCGTCGTCCGCGATCGTCACCACCATCGCGCCGCCGGACTCGAAAGCGATGGTGACCACGACGCTGCGGCCGTCCGAGTGGTCGATCGCGTTGTTCAGCATCTCCGACGCGACGTAGGCGAAGGTGTGCGCCGCCGGCCCGTCGAGCGGGCGAATGACCGCGATCTCCCGCGTCAACGCCTCGATGGCGACGTGCTCGTCGAGCCCAGCCAGACGGAACCGCCGCTGTACCCTCCGCAGCCGGTAGCGGGCGGCGCGCCCCGCGCCGTGCCGCTCGAGGGTGCCGGCGATGACGAGGGCCTGGAGCAGCCGGTGCGCCGTGGCGGGCGACACCCGCAGCGCCGCCGCCACCTCGCGATTGCGGATCTCCCCCTTCCGCGCCGCCAACTCGCGCAGTCGGTCGGTCCGGTTCGCCATGAGGTGATCGTTACAGAATCACCTCATAGAGTCGAGATGAATCGATCCGAATCATCTCGACCGAGGCGGCGGCGCACCGCGCCGCGCGCGGCTGCCGCGGGCCGCGCATCATATCTGGGCCTCCCGCCGGCGCGCGCGTTGACCGCGTCCCGGTGTCGAGCCGATCGGCGAGCCGCCTCGCGGTGGTCGCCGGCGCAGGCGGCCGGGCCTGGGCCGCCGCCATCGACGCGATCGTCATGGCCTCCGCGCTGCCGCCGTGCGCGCGTCGGCCTCCGCAGACGTCGACCGCCTGCGCGGAAACTCCCAGCGTGCGCGTTGGACAGGGCAACGCCGATCGCGCTAGGTCCCCAACCCCAGTCAGTACGGAGGTGGTATGCGCCGCATCGCAACACGTCTGTGCGCGGTGACGATCCTGGTGGTGAGTCTCGCCGGCGCTGTCGCGGCGCAGGACGAATCGCCGCCCCTCACGCCCGCTCAGCTGGAGCAGTTGGTGGCGCCGATCGCGCTCTACCCGGACTCGCTGCTGGCGCAGATTCTGATGGCCTCGACCTATCCGCTCGAAGTGGTGGAGGCGGCGCGCTGGTCGAAGGCGAATCCCAAGGTGACCGGCGAGGCGCTGGAGGCGGCGATGCAGCCGCTCACCTGGGATGCGAGCGTCAAGTCGCTCACCGCCTTCCCGCAAGTGCTGGAGATGATGAACGAGCAGCTCGACTGGACGCAGAAGCTCGGCGACGCGTTTCTGGCGCAGCAGAAGGACGTGATGGACGCTGTGCAGCGGCTGCGCGCCAAGGCGGAGGCGGAGGGCAACCTCAAGAGCAACGAGCAGCAGAAGGTGACGGTCGAGCCGGCGGCAAGCGCCGAGGGCGGCGCCGGTGGCTCCGGCGGCAGTCAGACGACGATCATCCAGATCGAGCCGGCCGATCCGCAGGTGGTCTACGTGCCGACCTACAACCCGACCGTCGTCTACGGCGCCTGGCCGTATCCGGCGTACCCGCCCTACTACTACTACCCGCCCGGCTACGTCGCCGGCTCGCTGCTCACCTTCGGCGTCGGCATGGCGGTTGGCGCGGCGCTGTGGGGCGACTGCGACTGGGGCCACGGCGACGTCGACATCAACGTCAACAACTACAACAACTTCAACAAGACCGACATCAAGAACAACAAGTGGGAGCACGACAACAAGCACCGCAAGGGTGTCGAGTACCGCGACAAAGCCAGCCGCGAGAAATACGCTCGCACCGCCAACCGCGACACCGCGTCGCGCGAGGCCTTCCGCGGCCGCGCCGAGCAGGGGCGTACCTCGCTGCCGAAGCAGCAGGATCTCGCCAAGGGCGCTGCGAAGGGCGGTGTCGATCTCAGCAACGGCGCCGACCGCCGCGATGCCGGCCGCGAGCGCGGCGGCGGACCAGCGCCGCAGCGCGGTGCGGGGGAGGCGGGGGCCAAGCGCGACCTCGCCAGCCAACCGCGCCACGAAGGACTCGGTCAGGGGCGCACACCGAACGCGTTCAAGGACATCGACAACGGACCGGCAACGCGCCAGGCGAGCGAGCGCGGCCGACAGAGCCGGCAGAGCGCGCAGTCGCTCGGCGGCGGCGGCGGTGGTCAACGCCGCGGCGGCGGTGGCGGCGGCGGTGGTGGACGTGGTGGCGGCGGTGGCCGACGGCGCTGAGCGGAGGGCAGAGCGATGTCGAACACGATGAAGTGGATCAGTGGGCTCGCCCTCGGTGCGGTGGCGCTGCTCGCCTCCAGTCGTCCGGCCGCGGCGACCGGCAAGCAGGCGACTTTCGCGACGCCAGACGAGGCGACGCAGATGCTCGTCACCGCCATCAAAGCGGGCGACACCAAGGCGATGCTCAGCATCCTCGGTCCGGAGGCGAAGGACCTGATCGACTCTGGCGACCCGGTCGCTGATCGCACCAGCTGGGACAAGTTCGCTGCCGCCTACGATGCGGCGCACGCGCTGGTCGCCAACGGCGACAAGCAGGTGCTGGAGATCGGCACCGACCAGTGGCCGTTCCCGATTCCGCTCATCCAGCACGACGGGCGCTGGCATTTCGACACGCCGGCCGGCGAGCAGGAGATCATCGACCGTCGCGTCGGCCGCAACGAGCTGTCGGCGATGCAGGTGCTGTTGGCGATCGGCGACGCGGAGCGCGAGTACTACGTGCGCAACCCACAGAACGCCAAGCTGTTCCAGTTCGCGCAGAAGGTGCACAGCGCGCCCGGCAAGCGCGACGGCCTGTATTGGGTCGCCAAGCCGGGCGAGCCGGACAGTCCGCTCGGCCCGGCCGTCGCGCGGGCGCGCGGCGAGGGCTACAAGCAAGCCGGCAGCGGCGCCGGCGCGCCGTACCACGGCTACTACTACCGCATCCTCACCGCACAGGGGCCGGACGCGTCCGGCGGTGCCTACGACTATGTCGTGCGCGGCGCGATGATTGGCGGCTTCGCGCTGCTGGCATATCCGGCCGAGTATGACAGCTCCGGCGTGATGACGTTCATGGTCAACCACGAGGGCGTCGTCTACGAGAAGGATCTCGGCCCCGACACGGAGAAGCTCGCCAGGGCAATGAAGCTGTTCAATCCAGACGCGAGCTGGAAGGTGGTTGCGCCGCCGGCGTCACAGTAAGCCGGGAGGCCGACGCCGATGACGCAGCGCATTGATGTCGACGTCTGCGTCGTCGGCGCCGGATATGCCGGGCTGACCGCCGCTCGGCGCCTGGCGCAGGCGGGCAGATCGGTCGCGGTGCTCGAAGCGCGCGATCGGGTTGGCGGTCGCATCTGGACGTTCGCGCTGCCCGACGGCGCGACGGTCGATCGCGGCGGCGGGTGGGTGGCCAACCGCCACACCGCCATCCTGCAGCTGGCGGGTGAGGTCGGCGTCTCGACCTACAAGACCTACGTCGACGGCTATCACCTGCTCGCCGGCGAGGGCCGCGTGCGCCGCTACAGCGGGCTGATTCCGAAGATCAGCCCGCTGGCGGTGCTGGGCATCTTCCTCGCCCAGACCAGGATCGACCGGATGGCGAGGCAGGTGCCGGTGGAGGCGCCGTGGACCGCACCGCGCGCCGCCGAGTGGGACGCGCGCTCGATCGGCTGGTTCCTCGAGCGCACGCGCATCCGCACGACGCTGGCGCGCGAGCTGTTCGATTCGGTGATGCGCGGCCTGTTCTGCGGCGATCTGAACCAGATCTCGCTGCTCAACCTGCTGTTCCTGGTGCAGGCCTCGGGCGGGTTCAACTGCCTGGTGTCGATCACCGGCGGCTATCAGGAGAACCTCGTCGCCGGCGGCGCCGGTAGCGTTGCGCGGCGCGTCGCCGACCAGCTCGGTGCCGCGATCCACCTGCGCACGCCGGTGCGCCGCATCAGCCAGCAAGGCGATCGCGTCGTCGTCGAGGGCGGCGGACTCAGCGTGTCGGCGCGCCACGTCATCGTCGCGGTCCCGCCGGCGCTGGCGTCGGCGATCGAGTTCGACCCGGCGCTGCCGCCGGACCGCGCCGCGCTCTATCGCCACTCGATCGCTGGGCCGGAGACCAAGACGCTGCTGGTGTACGACACCCCCTTCTGGCGCAGCGACGGCTTCAGCGGCCAGTCGGCCGGCCCGCGGTCGGCGTCGGAGGTGACCATCGACGCCTCGCCGCTGTCCGGCACCCCGGGCGTGCTCGCGTCCTTCACCTTCGGGCCGGTCGCCGAGCGCCTCGACGGGCTCGCCGCGGAGGAACGCCGGCGCCTGGTCCTCGACGCGATGGTCGAGCGCTTCGGCCCGCGTGCCGGCGCGCCGCTGCACGTCGTCGAGACCAGCTGGTGGAAGGACGAATGGGCGCGCGGCTGCTCGATGGCGCACTGGGCGCCCGGCATCCTGACCCGCTACGGCGCGCTGCTGCGCCAGCCGCTCGGCCGCGTGCACTGGGCCGGCACCGAGACCGCCACGGTGTCCTACGGCGCGATCGACGGCGCCGTGCGCTCCGGAGAGCGCGCCGCGGCGGAGATCCTGGCGGCCGCGACCTGACCCGCGTTGCTCGACCGCCACCGGCCCGGTAGAGCTGACGGAATGGCTGAGGTCGTCATCTACACCACCAGTTCCTGCCCCTACTGCGTGCAGGCCAAGCGCCTGCTGGACCGCAAGGGCGTGCCGTACACCGAGATCGACGTCAGCGGCGACGCCGAGAAGCGGGCCGAGGTGATGCGCGCCTCGGGGCGCCGCACGGTGCCGCAGATCTTCATTGCCGAGCAGTCGATCGGCGGCTTCGACGAGCTCTACGAGCTGGAGAAGAGCGGCCGTCTCGACGGCCTGCTGCAGGCCCCGGCCTGACCCCGGTTCGCGCTCCAAAACCGCTGCTGAATCACGGGCTTCGCGGCCCGCTCCGGGGCGCGGAAGCGCGTTGAGTCGAGCCCCGCGTCCGTGCTACCACCAGTCCAATTTCCCCGCGGGAGTTCCCCATGTCAGGCCATTCAAAGTGGAGCACGATCAAGCACAAGAAGGCGGCCAAGGACGCCAAGCGCGGCAAGCTGTTCACCAAGCTGATCAAGGAGATCACGGTGGCGGCGAAGATGGGTGGTGGCGACATCAACGCCAACCCGCGCCTGCGCACCGCGGTCACCACGGCGCGCTCCAACAGCATGCCGGTCGACAACATCGACCGCGCCATCAAGAAGGGTACCGGTGAGCTGGAGGGGGTGACCTACGAGGAGATCACCTACGAGGGCTACGGTCCCGGCGGCGCGGCAGTGCTGGTCATGGCAATGACCGACAACCGCAACCGCACCGTCTCCGAGATCCGCCACATGTTCGGCCGCTTCGGCGGCGCGATGGGCGAGTCGGGCTGCGTCGCGTGGATCTTCAGCAAGCGCGGCATCATCACCGTCGACAAGTCGGTGGTGGACGAGGACCGCCTGATGGAGCTGGCGCTCGACGCCGGCGCCGAGGACGTCACCGACGACGGCGACGGGTTCACCGTCACCACCGCGCCCGACGCCTTCGACAAGGTGAAGGAGGCGCTCGACAAGGCCGGCATCGCCACCACCAGCGCGGCGGTGAGCATGGTGCCGTCGAACACGCTGGAGCTCACCGGCACCCAGGCCGAGCAGACGCTCAAGCTGGTCGAGGAACTGGAAGACCACGACGACGTGCAGGAAGTGGCGTCGAACTTCGACATCCCGGCGGACGAGCTGGAGCGGCTGAGCGCCGCTTGAGTCATCACACCGGCGCGCCAACCGTGGCGCGCCGCGAGGAGGAGGGGTGGAGCGGCGAACAGTAGCGCGGGCCTCCGTGCCCGCTCCCAAACCGGCCGCACCGCTGCGCATCCTCGGCGTCGATCCCGGCACCATCGTGCTCGGCTGGGGCGTCATCGAGTCCGCCGCCGGCCGTGTGCAGCGCATCGCCAGCGGCACGCTGCGCTGCCAGGGGGCGCGCGCCGACCGCCTCGCCGCCATCTGCGATGCGATGCAGGGGTTGTGCGAGGAGCATCGCCCGCACGCGCTCAGCCTGGAGCAGACCTTCGTCGGCGACAACGTGCAGTCGGCCTTTCGGCTCGGCGAGGCGCGCGGCGCGGTGATGGTGGCCGCCAGCCGCGCCCGGCTGACCGTTGCCGAGTACAGCCCGGCGCAGATCAAGGTCGCGGTCGCCGGCAGCGGGCGCGCCAGCAAGCCGCAGATGCAGTTGATGGTCGGACGCCTGCTGGCGGTGGCCGAGGCGCTCGCCGAGGACGAGGCGGACGCCCTCGGCGCGGCGCTCTGCCACCTGCACGCCGGCCAGTTCGGCGCGCTGCTGGCGCAGGCCGGCGCCGGCGGGCTCGGTGGTGCGACGCTCGGCCGCGCGCGCGGCGGGCGCGGCAGCTGGCGCAACTTCGTCCCGCCGGCGGGGCGGCGATGATCGCGCGCCTCAGCGGCACGCTGGCGCAGAAGTCGCCGGAGGCGCTGATCGTCGACGTGCATGGCGTCGGCTATCGCGTCCTGGTCTCGCTCACCGCCTTCGCCGCGCTGCCGGCCGAGGGCGAGCCGGTGACGCTCGCCATCCACACCAACCTGCGCGAGAACGCCCTGGAGCTCTTCGGTTTCGTCGCCGCCGCCGAGCAGCAGCTGTTCGGCGCGCTCATCACCGTCTCCGGCATCGGCCCGCGCATGGCGCTCAACATCCTCTCCGGCGTGCCGGCCGACGAGCTGACCACGGCGCTGGCCGACGGCAACGTGGCGCGGCTGGTCGCCATTCCGGGCATCGGCAAGCGCACCGCCGAACGCCTGGTGGTCGAGCTGCAGGATCGGGTGCGCAAGCTCGCCCTCGCGCCGGCGGCGAGCGCCGACGCGGCCGGCGCCAGCGACGCCGAGGCCGTTTCGGCGCTGGTCAATCTGGGCTACCGTCCGGCCGAGGCGGAGCGGGCAGTGCGCGCGGTGGTGGCACACGGTGCGCGCGAGCTGGCCGACGTGATCCGCCGCGCGCTGCAGAAGCTGAGCGGATGAGCGAGCTCGAAGACCCCCGGCTGATGTCGGGCGAGACCATCGAGGACGACGCGCGGCTCGACTCCGCCCTGCGCCCGACCAGCCTCGCCGACTACATCGGCCAGACCTCGGTGAAGAACAACCTGCGCGTCGGCATCGACGCGGCGCGCGCCCGCCAGGAGAGTATCGACCACACGCTGCTCTACGGCCCGCCCGGGGTCGGCAAGACCTCGCTCGCCTACGTCATCGCGCGCGAGATGGGCGTCAACGTGCGCGCCACCTCGGGGCCGGTGATCGAGCGCCCCGGCGACCTCGCCGCGCTGCTCACCAACCTGGAGCAGGGCGACGTGCTGTTCATCGACGAGATCCACCGCTTGAACCGCGTCGTCGAAGAGATCCTCTACCCGGCGATGGAGGACTTCCAGATCGACGTGATGATCGGGCAGGGACCGTCGGCGCGCTCGATCAAGCTCGACCTCAAGCGCTTCACGCTGGTCGGCGCGACGACGCGCGCCGGGCTGCTCAGCGCGCCGCTGCGCAACCGCTTCGGCGTCAGCCTGCGGCTCGACTTCTACCTGCGCGAGGAGCTGGCCGAGATCGTGCGCCGCGCCGCCGCCAAGCTGGAGGTGCCGATCGAGCCGTCCGGCTGCGACGAGATCGCGCGCCGCGCGCGCGGCACGCCGCGCATCGCCAACCGGCTGCTGCGCCGCGTGCGCGACTACGCCCAGGTGCGCGCCGACGGCGTCATCACCCGCGCCGTCGCCGGCGAGGCGCTCAAACTGCTGGAGGTGGACGAGCGCGGCTTCGACCGCATGGACCGCGCCCTGCTGCTCGCCATCATCGACAAGTTCGGCGGCGGGCCGGTCGGCGTCGAGACGCTGGCCGCCGCCATCGGCGAGGAAGCCGACACCATCGAGGACGTCTACGAGCCCTTCCTCATCCAGGAGGGCTTCCTCAACCGCACGCCCAAGGGGCGCGTCGCCACGCCGCTCGCCTACGGCCACTTCGGTCGCTCGCAGCCACGCCCCGGCACGCCGCAGGGCTCGCTGTTCGAGTGAGTCCGAGCAGGTCCTCCGAACCGACCAAGTTGAGGCCTTGCGGTGTTTCTCCATCGGGCGCCGGCTCGGGGCGCCGCCGCGTTCGCTGCCGCCACACATTGTTGGCCGCCTGCTAACCCATCAGTGGTGGGCACGCGGGAGGGCCGGCGTGCTCCACGGCAATGGATTCGAGCACGGAGCATCTCCCCGCCCGAGGGGCGGGGTAGCGGCTGGCGGTCTCCCGGCGCACGCCGGTCGCCTCTTCGATGCGCCGCAGCGGCCAGCCCAGCCGCCCCAGCGCAATCACCTGTTCTCGCTTCGCTGCGTTCAAAACGTTGCTCATCCGACGCCGGAGACTCTGCTCTCCGTCGTCGCGTCAACGTCCCGATCCGCTCACCCCCGTTGGCCGCTTTTCAGCTGTCGATCATTGGCTGCTTTTGGGTGTCCACCGAGGGGCACTCGCGCCGCGCCGCCTCCACCTTGGCACGGACCCGTGCCGGCAAGGCGTCGAGATCCCCCTCGTCCATCTCGTCCATCTCGGCCAGCTTGGCTTCGACCTGGGCGCGCGCTTCTGAGGCGACGAAGGCGCGCAACTCCTCCTCGGTCATAGGTCGCCGTTGGGAATGCCCATACCGCCGGCAGACGTACCACTACCGACAGCGCTGCGGGTTCGGGATACCCACAAGAGACCTACAAGAGCCGCTCCGATGGTGACTGCCGATATCGCCCCCCCGAGCACAAGGCTTCTAGGATCGTAGCGGAACGTGACTTCGGACGTTCCTTCAGGAACTGGAACAGCACGGAATGCGTAGTTTGCTCGAAGGATAGGCGTTTCGGCGCCGTTGACCGTTGCCGTCCAACCCGGAAAGTACTGATCGGCAAGCACGAGGAAGCCCGGCGCAGCGGCATTTACACGCACTTCGACGTACTCTGGATCGTTGCGAACGAACGATACCTCGCCTCCAGGCGCGCTTTGCGTGCCCAACCCAGTCGGGGGCACAGACTCGATCAGTACCACCTCCCGGGGATCGACACGTCGCTCAGCTAGCATTTCCAGCAGCGTGGCGGGGTCGCTGACCACCTCAGCGCGGGGTACCCACGACGCGCGCGGAACGGCGTCGCTGTTTTCGTAGAGGAGGGCGTCCTCAAAGGCTCCTCGAAGCACCAGCGGTGGACCCGAGAGCTGAGGGATCGGATCCGGGTGAAAGCCCACGATGACGAAGCGGCTAGCGGTCAGGTCAATGAGGGGTCGACTGGCGTCAGATGGCAGCCCCTGCGGCGGAAACTGGACGTCATTGATGCTTTGCATCGATCGGCCGGTCCGCAGACGCGTCATGTATTCAGCCCACCGACGACTTGGCTGTGACTCATAGTCGGAAACCATCGGGACCCCGAAGAGTGAGCCGGTCTTGTGTTGGAGGGTATAGTCGACGAATGACGGGACTAAGAACACGCGATCGTTCGGGGAGGTCTCCGCAGCGACTCGCTCAAAGAGCCGCTGTCTGGCGAAAAGCGCCATGCCATCGGGTAGCAAACGACGCGAAGGTGGCGAGCGCATCCATGCAAGGTCGAGCACCAGGGCCGCTGCACAGACCGCGCTTGCGACCGACGCCAACCTCGGCGCGCACGCTGTAGCGAGAACCGAGCCGACGATCGCTGCAGCCAGCCAGATCTCGTGGGCGCTCAGCCCTCGTGCCGACAACCACCACATCGCGACGAGGGTGACGACCGGAAGTGTGACCACCGCCATTCTGCGGCGCAGCGGCGCCAGCGCGAGATCATGAGTCAGCGCGTGGGTGCCGAGCGCGACAAGAACTGACATGCAGAGCGCCGTGATCCACAGGAATCGGACGGGTTCACGAAATAGCGAGCCCGCCGGCAGTAGGCGATAGAGAGGGTAGAGAACGCCGTTGTCTCCTAGCGCAAGGAACAGCGACCCCACACCGGCCAGCGCGTAGAAAGCGGCGTGACGACGCGCGCCGCGTGACACGAGAACGCCGCAGGCGAGCAAAGGGGGGAGGAGGTGAAGCGGATTGTTGATATCTGCGCGGGTAGCGAACAAAGCGACAAAATCTCGGAGGCCATACGACCCGACCGGGAGGATCTCGTGGGCGGCAAGGCTGCTGCTACGCACTGACAAACGCATGGATTCTACGGCCGGCACGAACTGGACCGCAGCGAACAGCGGGGCGACAACGAACGCTAGTCCGAACGTTCGTATGAATTGAGACGTTCGCGATGACCGCTCAGTTGCAACTTCCCATACCACCCGCAACGCAATCAATTGGTAGAGGTACACGACAACCTGGGGGTGTCCCGGAAGGAGCGCAAAAGCCAGTGCCGCCGCCAGCGCCAGCGCGCGACTGAGACTGCCAATCAGCAGCAATCGCTCAGCGCACAGCATCGCCACGGGAAGCCACGCGTACGGACCTCCGACGACGGGGGTATACGTGAGGACGTCGATGCCTTGGTTGGAGAGCGCGAAGGTCAGCCCGCCGCAAACCGCGGCCGGTCGGCTGGCGCCTAGTTGGCGCCCCAATCCGTAGGCACCGAAGGCTGCGATCAACAGGTTGCACAACAGCAGCGCGTACAATCCGCGGTCGCCAGGCAGAGCGAGGAATAGCCACGACGGCGGATACAGCAGGCCCGTGGTGCCGATGCCGAAGAACGGCTGCCCGCAATTCTGATCGGCGTTCCAAAGCAGGCCGGCCCCGGAATGACGAATTGCGTCGGCGCCGCGCAGAAACATCGGGTACGCGTACGCATAGATGTCGTACGCGGTCATGTGTTGGGTGGTACTGGTCTCGCGTAGTCGCACCAGCAGTGCGACCGCGGAGCCGACCAGCGACAGTGCGGCGACCCACGCCGCTCCGCGACCCCTCCTTGCAACCGAGCCGAGCCGGGTCACTGCGTGACCGGCCCTTGGCGCTTGCCCGAACGTCGTTGCCGGATCCTCACGGAGCCTCCGATACCGCCCCTACTAGATAGGCGAGTTTTGAAAAAGTGCTGCTGACCTCTGACGGCAACGACTGGTGGCGTCCTGGGGGGGCACTCAAATGGGTATGGCCTATCGTTTGGGTAGGACTCAGCTAGCCGTCGCTGTGTAGGCGCGTGTGCTAGTGAGCATAGGTCATACTGAATAGACATGAGGCATCTCCTGATCATCTGACACCCCTCGCAAGCGGGGCACTCGATGATTGAGCTGGATGCCGCAGTTGCCGATCGATGGTGGATCATTGAGCACTGCCGTGGGCCGCCCGCTGCGGTTCGAGAGAGTGTATTTCTGTCCGATCGGAGGCTGTTCGTGCCTGCCAAGCCGCAGCCGCGAACGAGAACCTAGTAGGAGGGGTACCAAAATGGGGTT
>JANRJF010000078.1:0-4524 GCA_033764095.1 Deltaproteobacteria bacterium
CCGTCCGACCACCTGCGGCGGCGGCGCCGGTGGTCGCGGTGCACAACCCAGCAGGGCGGTGACCAACAGCAGCAGTGCTCGCATCGCATCGTTCCTCCCAGCCGTCGCGTGACACGCGCCGGCGTCGGCCGACAATCGGCGCGGCGATGCGATGTCGAGGAGGTTATGCGAAGGGACGATCTTTCCCCCTCTGAAAAAGTGGGAGGAGGAGCGACGATGTTCCCCCCTGAAAAAGGGGGGCGAGGGGGGATTTCAAAACCCTCGCGCGCCTACGCGAAGCGATCGCGAACTGCCGTCTGAAATCCCCCCTCACCCCCCTCTTTCAAGGGGAGGGAAGAAGATCGAGCAGTTCGGGGATGGTGCGAATCACGTGGTGCGGCCGTTCGCCGTCGGCGGGCGGTGGCTTGTCGGCGCGGTGCCAGATCAGCGCCGAGCGCATGCCCATGCGGTTGGCGCCGGCGATGTCGGCGGCGAGCGTGTCGCCGACGAACAGCGCCTCGCCGGCGGCGCAGCCGGCGCGCTCCAGCGCCTGGGTGAAGATCCCCGGGTCGGGCTTGCAGGAGCCAGCGCGTTCGCTCGACAGCAGCGAGTCGAAGTGCGCGCGCAGGCCGGCGACGTCGATCAGGTGGTCGAGCTGGTCGTCGTCGATGTTGCTCACCATGCCGACGTGCAGGCCGCGCCGGCGCATCTCGGTGAGCGTCTCGACGACGCCCTCGCGCAGTCGGAAGTCGCGCGCGTGCAGACGCCACTGCATCTCGCGATAGCGCTCCAGGTGCTCGTCCTGCGGCGCGACGCCCAATGCTTCCAACGTCCCGACCACCGCGTCGCGGAACAGGTCGCGGTGCAGGTAGTAGCGGCGCGGCAGGTAGGCGTGGAAGACGCGCCGCATCGACTCCCGCTGCGCGCGCCGCACCTCCTCCGGCGTCGCCGATACGCCGGCCCACTCGCACAACTGCCAGAGGCTCTCCGCATCCCCCGGCAGCAGCGAGGCGTAGTCGTAGAGCGTGCCGCCGAAGTCGAACAGCACCGCGCGCGTGGGAGTCATTCGCCCTTCCGATTCACCACAGAGACACAGAGGCACGGAGAAGAATCACAAAGCCCTCCGTGCGGCCTCTGTGCCTTTGTGCCTCCGTGGTGAATTCCTATCCGATCTTCCGATAGTCCACCGAGAACCAGCGCTCCGGCGTCAGCTCGACCAGGATGTTGGGCTCCGGGTCGGCCGACAGCATGGCGAAGTAGGCCTCGCCCATCTGTGGGCCGAGGTAGCGCAGCGCCATGGCGCGCAGCTCTTCCTTCACCGGCTCGCCGATGCGGATCGGGCCCTCGAGGCTGACGTACTGGTACGGCGGTGTCTCGTTCTGTGCGCAGAAGCCGATGCGCACGCCGTCGCGCAGCAGCTTGCCCTTGCGCGAGTTGGCGCCGGTGCTGAAGCGCACCGTGCCGCCGGGCGTGTAGTCGTACCAGACCGGCAGGGTGAGCGGGCCGCGCCCGGGCTCGGAGATGCTGACGATGCCGACGTGCGTGTCGGCGAGAAACGCTTCGCGCTCCTGGCGCGTCATGGCGAGTGGAGACGACATGCGGCGACCGTAGCCGGGCGGTTGCGGTGCTCGCAAGCGGCCGTGCCTCCCAGCGGCGGAGCCACGAATTTCACGGATACGTTTGGATCTTCATTACACGGATAGGGCGACACCCGAGCATTCTACAGAGATACAGGGGCGCACTCGCGACTGCAGTCGATCCCCCCACAGAAGAAGTGAGACCAACTCCATCGCCCTATCCGTGTAATGGAAATCCAAATGTCTCCGTGGAATCCGTGGCCAGCGCCGGCGACAACGGCGCCCGGTTGAGCCGCTCGCGTGCTTCGCCTATGGCTGCTCGGCTATGTCCACCGAGCCCACCATCGTCATCATCGGCGGCGGCATCGTCGGCCTGGCCACCGCCAAGGCGCTGGTCGAGGCCGAGCGGCCGGCGCGGCCGGTCGTGCTGGAGAAGGAGGCGGGGCTGGCGCGGCACCAGACCGGCCACAACAGCGGCGTCATCCACTCCGGCATCTACTACAAGCCGGGCTCGCTGAAGGCGCGCTTCACCGTGCAGGGGGCGCGCGAGATGGTCGAGTTCGCGCGCGCCAACGGCATCGCGCACGAGATCTGCGGCAAGGTGGTGGTGGCGACGCTGCCGGAGGAGCTTCCGCGCCTGGAGGAGCTGCACCGGCGCGGCGTCGCCAACGGCACGCCGGGGCTGGAGATGATCGGCCCCGAGCGGCTGCGCGAGATCGAACCGCACGCCGCCGGTCTCAAGGCGCTGGCGGTGGCGTCGACCGGCATCATCGACTACGTCGGCGTCGCCGAGCGCTACGCCGCCATCGTGAGCGAGCGCGGCGGGACGATTCGCACCGGGGCACGTGTCACCGGGCTGCGCCGCGACGGCAGCGAGTGGGTGGTCGAGACCAGCGCCGGCACCGAGCGCACGCCGTATGTCATCAACTGCGCCGGCCTCTACTCCGACTTCATGGCGCGCCTCACCGGCGCGACGCCGCCGGTGCGCATCATCCCGTTCCGCGGCGAGTACTACGAGCTGGTCAAGGAGCGCGAGTCACTGGTCAAGGCGCTGATCTACCCGGTGCCCGATCCGGCCTTCCCGTTTCTCGGCGTGCACTTCACCCGCATGGTCAAGGGCGGCGTCGAGGCCGGGCCCAACGCGGTGCTGAGCTTCAAGCGCGAGGGCTACCGCAAGACCGACTTCGACCCGCGCGAGGCGTGGGACACCCTCAGCTATCCCGGCTTCTGGCGCCTGGCGGCGAAGTTCTGGCGCACCGGGGCCGGCGAGTTCCACCGCTCGTTCAGCAAGCCGGCCTTCGTGCGCGCGCTGCAGCGCCTGCTGCCCGAGCTGCGTGCCGAGGACATGCACCCGGCCGGCGCCGGCGTCCGCGCCCAGGCGATCGATCCAACCGGCGGGCTGGTCGACGACTTCTCCATCCAGGTGCTGGGCGGCATCGTGCACGTGCTCAACGCCCCATCGCCGGCCGCCACCGCCTCGCTGCCGATCGGCCGCGCGATCGCGGACGAGGCGCGTAAGCACTTCGGGCTGGGATAGGCTGTTAGGCTGCTAGGCTGTTGGCTGTTAGGGGAAACGGATTGCGTGTCTGCAAAGCGCTCTATCCCTAACAGCCAGCAGCCTAACAGCCTAACAGCCTCTCCGCTCCGTTCATTGCGAGCGGCGCGTCTCGCGCTGCTCGCCGGCGCGCTGTGCTTCTCGACCGGCGGCGCGGCGATCAAGTTCTGCAGCCTGAACGGCTGGCAGGTGGCGAGCTTCCGCTCCGGCGTGGCGGTGCTGGCATTGCTGGTGCTGGCACCGACCGGCCTGCGTTCGATGGGGCGGCGCGACTGGGTGGTCGGCGCGGCGATGGCCGCGACGCTGATCGCGTTCGTGGTCGCCAACAAGCTGACCAGCGCGGCGAACGTCATTTTCCTGCAGTCGACCTCACCGTTCTACCTGCTGGTGCTGGCGCCATGGCTGCTCGGCGAGCCGCTCCAACGCCGCGATCTCGCCATCATGCTCGCCATCGCCGCCGGCATGGCGTTGTTCTTCATCGGTGAGCAGCCGGCGACGCACAGCGCGCCCGATCCGCTGCGCGGCAACTTGATCGCCGCGGCGAGCGGGCTCAGCTTCGCGTTGACGCTGATCGGCCTGCGCTGGGTGAGCCGCGGCGGCGGCACCCGCAGCGGCATGCTGATCGCCGGCAACGCGCTCACCTTCCTGCTCTGCCTGCCGCTGGCGCTGCCGGTGATCGGCGCCAGTCTCGCCGACTGGCTGGTGATCGCCTGGCTCGGCGTCGTGCAGATCGGCTTCGCCTATCTGCTCGTCACCGCCGGCCTGCAGCGCGTGCCAGCCTTCGAGGCGGCCCTGCTGCTCATGCTCGAGCCGGTGCTCAACCCGGTATGGGCGGCACTGGTGCAGGGCGAGATCCCGAGCCCCTGGGCGCTCGCCGGCGGCGCGGTGATTCTGACGGCGTCGCTGGCGCGGAGAGATTGATTAGGCTGTTAGGCTGCTAGGCTGTTCGCTGTTAGGGGGGAAGAAGAATCGCGTGATCGCGACCTTTCCTTCCCTAACAGCCTAGCAGCCTAACCCCCTAACAGCCTGCTTCCTCACGCCAGCCCGATCGCCCGATCCGCGGCATCCGCGTCGTAATCCTCGAACTGCAGGATCTCGAGCTCCTCGAAGCCCTTGCGGACGCGCGGCGTGAGCAGGCCGAGCTTCTTGATGTTGGGCACGACGCGGGCGAACAGCGACTGGCGGAACATGCGCATCACCGGCGACGCGAGCACGCGCTGGCGCACCTCCTCGCGCGGCCAGCCGAAGTGGGTGGCGATCTCGTCGCCGACCAGGCGGTCGCGCATCAGGCGGCAGGCCTCCAGCACGAACTCCTCGCGGATCTTGCGCTCCGCCTCCGGCATGTCGGTGTAGAAGCCGCGCAGCGAGATGACGCCGAAGGCGACGTGGCGCGACTCGTCCTTCATCACGTAG
>JANRJF010000079.1:0-38610 GCA_033764095.1 Deltaproteobacteria bacterium
TCCGGTGCCTTGAGTCGCCTTGACACAGACGGTAGGGCTCACGGTACACACCACGTTCCTCGCGTTCGCGGCGCTGAGGACCATTCCAGCCACGTGAGGTCCGGAACCCTATGACCTGGAAAGAGAAATTGGGCGATGCCATGCCGGCCGACTGGGCCCGCGAGATCGACGTCTTCGAGACCCAGATGGAGCTCAAGAAGCAGGGCAAGCTCACCGACCAGCTGTTCGCCGAGACCCGCCTGCGCCGCGGCGCGTACGGCCAGCGCTATGACAACGGGCAGCGCCACGACGGCACCGCCCAGCAGACGCTGAACTTCCCCTCGCAGCTGACCAAGGGCCCCGAGACGATGTGGGACGCCCCCGGCATGCTGCGCATCAAGATCCCCTTCGGCGGCGTCACGCCGACGCAACTCGAGGTGCTCGCCGACCTCGCCGAGGAGTACTCGGACGACATCCTGCACATCACCACCCGGCAGGACGTGCAGCTGCACTACATCCACATCGAGGATACGCCCGACATCATGCGCCGCCTGGCGGCGGTCGGCATCACCACGCGCGAGGCGTGCGGCAACTCGGTGCGCAACGTCACCGCCTGCCCGCTCGCCGGCGTCTGCCGCGACGAGGACTTCGATGTCTCGCCGTACGCGCAGGCGATGATGCGCTTCATGCTCGGCCATCCCGACACGATGGACTTCGGGCGCAAGTTCAAGATCGCCTTCTCCGGCTGCGCGCAGCACGCCTGCGGCCTCACCAACATGCACGACCTCGGCCTGCAGGCCGTCACCCGCACGGTCGACGGCACGCTGCAGCGCGGCTTCCGCGTCTTCGTCGGCGGCGGCCTCGGCGCCGTGCCGCATCCGGCCAAACTCTACGACGAGTTCGTCACCGAGGCGGAGATCCTGCCGGTGATGCAGGCGATCGCGCGCGTCTTTGCCCGCTTGGGTGAGAAACGCAATCGCGCCCGGGCGCGCGTCAAGTTTCTGGTCAAGCAGCTCGGCATCGACGAGTTCAAGCGCCTGGTGATCGAGGAGCGCGCCAAGCTGCCGCACGACCCGCGCTGGACGGCGTACATCGCGACACTGTCGGAGTGGAAGGAAACGCCGCTCAAGGCCGGCGCGGTGCTGAACGGCGCCGCCAAGCCGGAGGGCTTCGACGACTTCCTCGCCAACAACGTCTACCAGCAGCGCCAGCCCGGCTACTGCGTCGTCACCGTCGCGCTGCCGCTCGGCGACCTGACCTCCGACCAGACGCGCAAGCTGGCCGACATCGCCCGCAAGTACGTCGGCGAGAGCCTGCGCACGACGGTCGACCAGAACATCGTGCTCCGCTGGGTGCGCGGCGCCGACCTGCCGGCGCTCTACGAGGACCTGCGCGCCGTCGGGCTGGGCGCCACCAGCGCCAATACCATCGTCGACGTCACCTCGTGCCCCGGCACCGACACCTGCAAGCTCGGCATCGCCTCGTCGCGCGGCCTTGCCGGCGAGCTGCGCAACCGGCTCGCCGAGCGCGCCTTCGAGCTCGACGCGGCGGTGCGTGGCCTGCACATCAAGATCAGCGGCTGCTTCAACTCCTGCGGCCAGCACCACGTCGCCGACCTCGGCTTCTACGGCGTCTCGCGCCAGGTGGCCGGCTACCAGGTGCCGCACTTCCAGGTCGTGCTCGGCGGCCAGTGGGCCAACAACGGCGGCTCGTACGGCCTGCCGATCGGCGCCATTCCGTCGAAGAACATTCCCGCCGTCGTCGACCGCCTGACCTCGCGCTTCGTCAGCGAGCGCCAGGGCGAGGAAACCTTCCAGGCCTTCTGCCAGCGCATCGGCAAGAAGGAGCTGAAGGCGACGCTCGACGCGTTCAGCAAGGTGCCGGCGCACGACGCCGACCCGAGCTACTACTCGGACTGGGGCGACCCGCGCGAGTTCACCACCGGCGACATGGGCACCGGCGAGTGCGCCGGCGAGGTCGTGTCGCTGGCCGAGTTCGGCCTCGCCGACGCCGAGCGCGAGGTGTTCGAGGCGCAGCTGGCGCTGGAAGCCGGCGACGCCGTGCAGGCCGACAAGCTCGCCTACGGCGCCATGCTGCAGGCGGCGACGGCGCTGCTCAAGACCTACAGCCACGACGTGCCGTCCCATCCGGCCAAAATCGTCGCCGAGTTCAAGACCCGCTTCGTCGACACCGAGCTGTTCTTCGACAAGTTCGCCAAGGGCATGGTGTCCGGCTACCTGTTCCGCCGCTTCGAAGAGGGCCCCGGCACCGTCACCAAGGAGTCGGCCCATCAGCTGGTCGAAGAGGCCAGCCTGTTCGTCGAGGCCGGGCACGCCTGCCAGCTGCGCATGGCGCAGCAGAAGACGCCGACCGCTCCCGCCGCCGCGCAGGTCGTCAGCCTGGATCTGGCGTGATGTCGGACACGTTCGCGGACCTGCAGCGCATCGGACTCAAGGTCTTCGCCGCCGACGGCACCGCCGTGCGGCCACACGAGTTCGTGCCCGTCTTCCACCGCTGGATCCAGCGCAAGGCCGTCGATCAGATGCTGATCGACGTCGCCGACTACGAGCACGTCCCCGACGGCCCCGGCATCGTGCTGGTGGCGCACGAGGGCAACTACAGCGTCGACCTCGGCGACGGCGCGATGGGCCTGATGTACTACCGCAAGCAGCCGGCCGGCGGCGATCTCGACACGCGGCTCGCCAGCCTGACGCGCACCGTGCTGCGCGCCGCCGAGCTGCTCGAAGAGGAGCCGGCGCTCGGCGGCCGCGTGCGCTTCCGCGCCGACCAACTCGAGCTGTTCGCCAACGACCGGCTGCGCGCGCCGAACGCCGAGGCGACCTACAAGGCGTTCCATCCACACCTGCACGCGCTGCTCGCCCGTCTCTACGGCGACGCGGCGTGCACGGTGACGCGGCCGACCGATGCGCGCGATCGCTTCGGGGTGCGGATCAGCGCACCGGCGCCCGCCACGGTCACGCAACTGCTGGCGCGTCTCGGCTGACTCGCGCCGCCCGCGCCCGCGCCGAGGAGCCGGTCATGTCGCAGGAGCTCGTCCGGGTCGAGCAGCGCCAGCACGTGCGCCTGCTCACCTTCAACCGCGTCGAGAAGCGCAACGCCTTCGACAACCACATGTACAACGCGGTCACCGCCGCGTTGGGCGCCGCGCTCGAGGACACGGCGACGCGCGTCGTGGTCATCACCGGCGCCGGCGAGACCTTCTGCGCCGGCCAGGACTTCAGCGAGATGAGCGCCGAGGCGGGCAGCGAGCACGGCTTCCCCGCCTGCCTGCGCATGCTGATCGACTACGACAAGCCGATCGTCACCGCCGTCAACGGCGTCGGCATCGGCCTCGGCCTCACCCTGCTGCTGCACACCGACATCAACTACATCGCCGCCGGCGCTCGCCTGCGCGCCCCGTTCGTCACGCTCGGCGTGGTGCCGGAGGCCGCTTCGAGCCTGCTGCTGCCGCAGGTCATCGGCCAACAGCGCGCCGCCGAGCTGCTCTTCACCGCGCGCTGGCTCTCCGCCGAGGAGAGCGTCGCGTACGGTCTCACCTACGCCGTCGTGCCGCCCGCCGAGCTGCTCGACACCGCGCTCGCCAAGGCCGCCGAGATCGCCCTCAACCCGCCCGACGCGGTGCGCCACACCAAGCGCCTGCTGCGCGTCTGGCGCCGCCAGGCGGTGCTCGACGCCCGCCAGCGCGAGGATGAGGCCTTCTCCGAACGCCTCGGCACCCCCGAGAACATGGAAGCGATCGCCGCCTTCTTCGAGAAGCGGCCGCCGAAGTTCTGAAGCGCGGACTTTCACCGCGGAGACGCGGAGGCGCGGATAAGAGCTAGACCTCTGGGGCTTCTCCGCGCCTCCGCGTCTCCGCGGTGAAAGTCTTCTCCCTTCCCAAGAGCAGGAAGCCTGGCGCCGTGAGTGCCAGCAGCGCCGCCGAGACCATCCACACCAGGCCGATGTCGGTGGCGCGGGCGAGCAGGCCGAGCACCACCAGTCCCGTGCCGCCGCCGAGGGTGAAGGACATCGAGCGCACCGACAGCATGGTGGCGCGGCGCGCGGCGCTGGCGTGCTCGTTCATCCACGCCTGCATGACCGGCTCGGTGAAGCCGAAGCCCATCTCCTGCAGAATGAACGCGGAGGCGGCGAGCGGGAAGCCGCCGGCGGCGCCGGCGATGCCGAGCAGCAGGGCGCGCCCAAGCAGCGCGGCGGTAAGCGTGCGGGCGCGACCGTAGCGCGGCACCAGGCGCGGGATCAGCGCGCTGCCGGCGAGCGAGGCGAGGCTGAGCGCCACCCACACCCAGGCGGCCAGCGCCGCGCCGGCGCCGGCCAGCTCGGTGAGTCGCGGCTGCCACATGTGGTAGGCGGGAATGGTGGCGAACATCATCGCCAGCGTCATGGCGCAGAGGCCGCGCATCGCCGGCACCTCGCGCACGGCGGCGATCGCCTCGCGCATCATCGCCGGCACCGAGGTCGGCCCGGCGCTCCCGTGCGGCGTGCGGCGCGGCGGCTCGCGCATGATCAGCGCGCCGACGATGCCGCAGGCAAAGAAGCCGGCGGCGCCGACCAGCCAGGCGCGCTCGATGTCGTGCGCCGACCACAGCGTGATCAACAGGCCGCTGGCGATCATGCTCGCCTGCCCGATGATCTGGGCGCGGGCGAAGAGGCGATCGGCGGGCCGCTTGTCGCCGTCGGCGCGCACGCCGTCCACCGCCCAGGCGTCGAGCGCGCCGGTGGCGAGCGTCGTGCCGATCGCGTCGATGAACTCGGCGACCAGGAAGGCCACGAAGGTCTCCGAGTAGTAGTACATGCCAAAGGCGATGCCGCGCACCACGCAGCTGAGCACGAACGACGCCTTGCGGCCGCAGACGTCGGCGACCGCGCCGGTGGGAATCTCGAACAGGCAGGTGGTGACCAGGTAGGTCGCCAGCACCACGTTGATCTGCAGCAGGTCGAGCCCGCGCGAGAGCAGGAACAGCGCGTACGTCGGCCCGAGCGACGCCCAGGCGATGCGGTACAGGCAGGTGACGACGTAGTAGGTGCGTTCGGTGCGCGTCATCGCGGCCCAGCTGCGTGACCAGTGACCGGTGACCGGTGACCGGTGACCGGTGAAAGACGCTTGCTACGCGAGTCGGACCGGATCTGCCACCGCAGCGCTTCCTACGATCGTCGAGTGGAGGGCTCGCGGCTCGCGCGCGGCGTCGTTCCATGTCAGGTCTGCAATCCTGATATCCCACCGGTCACTGGTCACTGGTCACCGGTCACGCGGTTGAGTCTCCGATGTCCGACCTCCCGATCACCGACACCATCGTCATCCCGGCCAGCGAGTTGGCGCTGAGCTTCGCGCGCGCCGGCGGGCCAGGTGGACAGAACGTCAACAAGGTCGAGTCGAAGGTCGTGCTGCGCTTCGATGTACGGCAGTCGGCGGCGCTCTCCGAGGCGGCGCGGGCGCGCGCGCTGGCGCAACTGGCGCCGCGGCTGACGCGCGACGGCGTGCTGGTGCTGAGCTGCGCGGTGCACCGCGAGCAGTCGCGCAACCGCGAGGCGGTGTTGCAGCGCCTGCGCCTGCTGCTCGCCGAGGCCGTGCGACCGCCGAAGCGGCGCCACAAGACCAAGCCGACCGCCGCTTCGCGCGAGCGCCGCATTGAAGCGAAGAAGGCGCGCGGGCGCCTCAAGCGCGACCGCAGCGGGCGCGCAGACTAGGCGGAGACCGCCCAGGCGCCCCCGCGGTGAGCGCTGACGGCTAGCGGTGCGCGTCGGGATCGTCGCCCGCATCGGCCGGCGGACTCGGCGCCGGCGCGCCGCTCGCCGGCACCGCCGGTGCCGCGCCTGCGCTGAGCCGGCGTACCGGCTGATGCACCCAATGCCCTTCCAGGCCCGACCAGGTCGCCCGACGCATTTCAGCCGTCATTGCCAGATACATCCCCCTGTCTGATGCGCTCCCGCCAACGCGGTTTCGCGAATGGGTGGTAGGCGTTACTCCCGCGCCTGGTCAGGCTTACAGGCGGCCGCCGCGGGTGGGCGGACGGGCTGTCCGCGGCGCGGCGCGCCAGCGGCCTGGCACGCGCGTTGAACAGTCCCCGCGGCATACCGCGACTCCGCGGCCGGGAGGATTCCGATGCTGATGACCATCCTGCTCATCGTCCTGCTGCTGGCGCTGATCGGCGCGGTGCCGAGTTGGCCGCACAGTCGCGAATGGGGATATGCGCCCAGCGGCGTGCTCGGCACGGTGCTGATCGTCCTGCTGGTGCTGATGCTGCTCGGACGCGTCTAGCGGTTCGTCCGCACAGATTCGCGCGGGGGCGAACGAGGCGGAGGAATCAGGCGGCACTGGCCGCCGCCTCCGCCTCACCGAGCACCAGCGCGATGCCGCGGCTCACCTGGCGCGCCGTGCACGGCTTGGTGATGTAGTAGTCGGCACCGTGCTGGTAGCCGTCCATGACGTCGTCGTCGTCGGTGCGGGCGGTGACCAGGATCACCGGCAGGTTCGCGGTGGCGCCGTCCTCGCGCAGCTTCTCCAGCACCTCGAGGCCGCTCATGCCGGGCATCATCACGTCGAGCATGATCACGTCCGGTCGCTCGGCGGCGACCATCAACAGCGCCTGCGGTCCGCTGTCGGCCACCCGGACGGTGTGCCCGGCCGCCTCCAGCATGCCGCGCAGAATCAGCCGGCAGTCCTCCGTATCGTCCACCACCAGCACTCGCCTCGGTCTTGTTCTCATGTGTCTCCCCGTGCGTCGGTGCGTTCTCCGCTGCCGAGGCGAGGAGCAAGTGGCATGCCCCTATCCGGCATCGGTGGGTAGGTAGGCCGAGCGACACTTCCACGTCACCCCCGCAGCGAAAGCCGGATTTGCGGCATTTTGGCGGTCCGCGCGTGGCTGGCGGCTCGACGTGGCACCTGCCGAGTCCGCTTGGCGGACATGGCGCTTCTGTGGTTTGGCATCGGCGTGCGCGACTTTCTCTGGATCGGCGCGGCCTACGCGGTCGCGCTGGCGACGGCGGCGGCGACCGCGGCAAGCGGGTACTGGACACATCCGCTGGCGGTCGCGTTCGCCGCCGACCTCGCCGCGACGTTGGCCATCTTCGCCTTCAGCCGCGCCTTCAACAATTCGAGCTTCTACGACGCCTACTGGAGCGTCGCCCCGCCGATCATCGCGCTCTACTTCGCCGCCCGCGCGCTGCCCGACGCGAGTGGCGCGCGCCAGGCGCTGGTGATCGCGCTGGTCTTCGCCTGGGGTATCCGGCTGACCTGGAACTGGGCGCGCGGCTGGCACGGGCTGAGCCACGAAGACTGGCGCTACGTCGACCTGCGCGCCTCGACCGGCCAGTGGTACTGGCCGGTGAGCCTGCTCGGCCTGCATCTGATGCCGACGCTGCAGGTGTTCGCCGGCTGCCTGTCCCTGTGGCCGGCGCTCGGCACCGGCACGCGGCCGCTCGGCGTGCTCGACGGGCTGGCGCTGGCGATCACCGGCGGCGCCATCTGGCTGGAGGCGCGCGCCGACAAGGAGCTGGTGCGGTTCCGCCGCAGCAACCCGCCACGCGAGACGATCCTCGCCAGCGGCGTCTGGGCCTGGTCGCGCCATCCGAACTATTTCGGCGAGATGAGCTTCTGGTGGGGCTTGTGGGTGTTCGGCGTCGCCGCCGATCCCGCCTGGTGGCTGGCGACGCTGATCGGCCCGGTCGGCATCACCCTGCTCTTCCGCTTCGCCAGCCTGCCGCTCATGGAGACCCGCATGCTCAGCCGGCGCCCGGCGTTCGCCGCGCACCAGCGCCGCGTCTCGATGGTCGTGCCCTGGCCGCCGCGCTCGCCGTGATCGACAGACGATTCCTCACCGCGGCGGCGCGGTGACGCGGAGGCCGACGCAAAGCGAGCCGCCTGTCTCGCTCCCACCGGCGATTGCGGTTAGGGAGGGGGCTTCCAGTCGAGGACGCCAATGCCTGACTTCACCTTCCAGGAGATGTTTCCGCACGGCCACGACGAGACGCCGTACCGCAAGCTCGACGGCGACCACGTCGGCCTCGAGACGTTTCGCGGCGAGCCGCTGCTGACCGTCGCGGCGGCCGGGCTGACGCAGCTCGCGGCGGCGGCGATCCGCGACGTCTCGCACCTGTTCCGCCCCGGCCACCTGCGCCAGTTGCGCGCGATCCTGGACGACACCGAGGCGTCGCCGAACGACCGCTTCGTCGCGCTGAACATGCTGAAGAACGCCAACATCTCGGCGGGCATGGTGCTGCCGTCCTGCCAGGACACCGGGACCGCCATCGTCATCGGCAAGAAGGGCCAGCGCGTCTGGACGGTCGGCGGCGACGACGAGGCGGCGCTGGCGCGCGGCGTCTTCGACACCTACACGCAGACCAACCTGCGCTACTCGCAGCTCGCGCCGCTCACCATGTACGAGGAGGTCAACACCGGCTCGAACCTGCCGGCGCAGATCGAGCTCTACGCGGTGCCCGGCGAGCAGTACGAGTTTCTCTTCATCACCAAGGGCGGCGGCTCGGCGAACAAGTCGTTCCTGTTCCAGGAGACCAAGGCGCTGCTCAACCCGGCATCGCTGCTCGCCTTCGTCGACGCCAAGATGCGCACCCTCGGCACCGCCGCCTGCCCGCCGTATCACCTGGCCATCGTCATCGGCGGCCTGTCGGCCGAGATGACGCTGAAGACCGTGAAGCTGGCCAGCTGCCGCGCGCTCGACGACCTGCCGGGCGAGGGCACCCGCCTCGGCCACGCCATCCGCGATCGCGCCCTCGAGGCGGAGATCCTGCAGCTGTCGCGCCGGACCGGCATCGGCGCGCAGTTCGGCGGCAAGTATTTCTGCCACGACGTGCGCGTCATCCGGCTGCCGCGCCACGGCGCCAGCTGCCCGGTCGGCATCGGCGTATCGTGCTCCGCCGACCGCCAGGCGAAGGCGAAGATCACCCGCGACGGGCTCTTCCTCGAACAGCTGGAGACCAACCCGGCGCAGTACCTGCCCGACGTGAACACCGCGCGCCTCACCGACGACGTGGTGAAGATCGACCTGCGCCGGCCGATGGCGGAGATTCGCGCCGAGCTGTCGCGCTACCCGATCAAGACCCGCCTGGCGCTCAGCGGTCCGCTGATCGTCGCGCGCGACATCGCGCACGCCAAGTTGAAGGAGCGCATCGACCGCGGCGAGGGCCTGCCGCAGTACGTGAAGGATCACCCGATCTACTACGCCGGCCCAGCCAAGACGCCGGCCGGCTACGCGTCGGGCTCCTTCGGTCCGACCACCGCCGGGCGCATGGACTCCTACGTCGACCTCTTCATGCAACACGGCGGCAGCCACATCACCCTCGCCAAGGGCAACCGCTCACCGGCGGTCGCCGCCGCGTGCAAGCAGCACGGCGGCTTCTACCTCGGCTCGATCGGCGGCCCCGCCGCGGTGCTGGCACAGGACAACATCCGCAAGGTCGACGTGCTGGAGTACCCCGAGCTCGGCATGGAGGCGATCTGGAAGATCGAGGTCGAGGACTTCCCGGCCTTCATCGTCGTCGATGACAAGGGCAACGACTTCTTCGGCAAGTTGTGATGCGGGCAGCTGACAGCTGTCAGGCATCAGCGGTCAGCCTTCACTCTTGAGCGGACAGCTATCAGCCTTCAGCTGTCGGCCATCAGATCCGACTGAGAGCTGATGGCTGATCGCTGACAGCTGCCCTTACGAGCACTGCGCGCGCAGGCGCTCGCCGGCGGTCTGCAGCAGGGCGTTGCTGAGCATCTGCGGCTGCGGCGCGAGGCGGTCGGACGAGTCGTCGAAGGAGTGCACCGTCACCACCCAGCAGCCGAGCTGCCACACCAGGTAGCGATCGGCGCCGCCCAGATCGGGGATGGCGAACGGCACTTCCCAGTACGCCGCCGGCAGATCGTTGAACTTCCACGGCGCGCCGTCACCGCTGGCGCGCACGAACGCCTGCGCCGCCTCCGCCGCGCTGGCGTGACGCGACAGCACGCCGCGCGTCTGATGGCCGGGGCCGGGCATGCAGTAGAGGCCGTAGCCGACGCCGCTCGCCTCGACGCCGGACGAGGCGGTCGGCCCGCTCACCTGACAGGTGGCGCCGACCAATTGCTGCAGGACGAGAACCACGCCGGCCGGCGTGTCGTCGGGACAGCCGTTGAGCGCGTTGTCCACCGCGCTGACCAGCCGGTCGATGGTGACGCACGACGGCCCGGCGCAGCCGGCGCGGTCGCAGTCGTCGTCTCCCTCCCCGTCCACCGCACGCGATACGGCACGCACCAGCTCGGCGATGCTCACCGACTGGTTGCCGTCGCAATCGCCCGGGCACGCGGCGCGCGCCGGTGGCGCCGCAAACAGGAACGGCACGAGCGCGAACGCTGCGACACACGTCGCTGACGGCCTGCGCATGACCAGATCCTCCTTTCTGGAGGGATGCGGGCACCACACCGGTTTGTTGCCCGCAGCGCGCGCGTTCTTTGCTGCTACACCGCGACCCAGGCGCCGCGCGCGTAGTCGAAGTAGCGCGCCACGCGCACGCCGTCCCAGTGGTAGCGCAGCCAGGCGGTCTGCAGCGGCACGCCGACGGCGCGCGGCCGGAAGGCGGCGACGCACTGGCCGCCGGCGTCGCGCACGCTCGGATAGACGACGCCGTTGGCGCCGCCGGCGCGCAGCGCGGCGCCGTACGGCTGGCTGGCGGCGTAGGAGTCCGCGTCGAGCAACGCGCGCTGCTCCGCCGCCGGCAGCGCGCCGAGGTCGACGAAGCGGTTGTCGACCCGCCCGACCAGCACGCGCATGTCGGCGTAGCGCGCCGGATCGCGCGAATCGGCGGCGAAGCGGGCGAAGTGATAGGCGGTCTCGCGCACCGCCGTGCGCAGGCTGCGCGCCGCGTAGTAGACGCCGTAGCTGCCGTCGCTGAAGCGCGAGCCCTGCGGATTGCGGTGCGTGAAGGCGGCCATGACATACGACGCACCCGGTCCGCTGACGCGCTCGGCCGGCGGCACCAGCGCGATCTCGCCGACGTCGTCGCGCACGCGCGGGTTGACCAGTTGCTCGGCGGCGATCAGCGCCTCCCACACCGCCGGATCGGGCGAGACGCGCTCGAAGACGTCGATCGGCGGGTAGCGCGCGGCGATGATCCGCGTCGCTCGCGCCCAGACGACGCGCCGCTGCCGCGGCTCACGACCAGGGCGCGCGGGCGGCATCGAGATAGGCGCGCACGGCGGCAAGGTCGGTGACGTCGCCGGCGCTCATGCGCGCCAGCGGCGTCTGCTCGCCGAAATGCCGGTTCGGCCGCCGCACCCAGTCGTCGGCCTGCGCCGGATCGGGGTAGAGGATCTGCAGCGCCTTGTAGATGCCGGCGACGTAGCCGATGCGCCGCAGCGTGTCCTCCGGCACGCGCCGCGCCCGCCCCGCCTTCCACTCGAAGAAGGTGCGCGGCGATGGCGACCCCAGAATGCGCTGCGCCTCGGCGTTGCTCGCCCCCCACAGCGCCAGGATGCGGAAGCACCCCTCCATGGCGCGCACCGGCTGCGCCGCGCTGCTGGCGGCGGGGCGGATCGCCCTGACCTGCTGCTTGGCCATGAATGCAGTTTAGCAGTCGTTTCGATTATTGTGCAATTCAGCATTTCATGGCTCGATACCGCCACGACGGCTCGATTCTCGCGGCGCCGCGATGTCGGCATGGCGCGCTGCTTCCGCATGCCCCCGCGACTCGGCTAGGCAGGGCGCACATGCCGCGCCGACCGATCGCCGACCTCGTCGAGCTGGCGCCGCGCCGCCACGCGGTCTATCGCCTCGCCCCCGACCTGCTGCTGGTCTTCAAGCCGCGCGGCCACACCGAGCCGCTGCACGCGCACCCGCACGGGCAGAGCCTGCGCGTCCTCAGCGGACGCCTGCGGGTGCGCGGTGCGCGCGGCAGCATCGTGCTCGATGCGCGCAGCCGCGCCTACGCGCTGGCCGCCGGACGCCCGCATGCGAGCACCGCGCTGCGCGACACCTGGCTGCTCGCGCGCCGCCGCCGTCAGTAGTCCGAGCGGCGACGCGACGGGCGCACCGTGATCGCCGGACGCTGCGCCGAGGGGCTGCCGCTCGGCGCCGGCGTCGAGGTACCGAGCGCCACCGGCGTGCGCACCAGGCTCGGGTCGTCGCGCTCGACGCGCGGCAGATCGGGCGGCGGCACGTCCGACGACGGCGCCCGCAGCGACGGCACCTTCATCGACGGCGCCTGCAGCGACGGGGCCTGTATCGACGGCGCGTCGATCGCCGGCGCCGCGGCCGCGAGGCAGACGCCGAGCAGTGCGACACGCAGCCAGAACATTGGCCTCCACCTATCGCGCCGTGGCGTTCGTCGCCAATCGTCTGTCCCGTGATGTGACGGGCGTACTCAATGGCGCTGGGCCAGCCACGGATTTCACGGATTGCACGGAGCACGAACCGGGATCGGGAACTCCCAGGCCTCGTGTTCCGTCCTCTCCAGCATCTGTTGTTTCTGACATCCGCGTACTCCGTGAAATCGGTGGCCAGCCCGGATGGACACGGGGTAGCGCACGCGACCAACCGCGCGCTCTCGGCGTTGACAACCGCGGCGGAGCCTCGTCAGTCTCGCCGGCGTGCCGACCGCACTCAGCGCCGACGAGCAGCGCGCCTATGCGCGCGACGGCTACCTGCTGCGCCGCGGCGTGTTCGCCGCCGACGAGCTGGCGGCGCTGCGCGCCGCCAGCGAGGACGTGATCGCGCTCGTCGTGGCGCGCGCGACGCGGCCCGAGGCGCGCGGCGAGGTGCGCCTCGCCGACGGCCACCGGCTGCAGTTTGCCGCGCAGACGATCATCCAGTGGGAATGGCGCGAGGACTCGCCCGAGGTGCGGCTGATCGAGCCGTTCACGCATCTCGACGCGCGCTTTGCGCCGCTGTGGGGCGATGCGCGCCTGACCGCACCGGCCGCCGGCATGCTCGGCGTCGACGCGGTCGATCCCTTCACCTGCAAGCTCAACCTCAAGCGGCCGCGCGAGGGCTCGCCGTTCCCATGGCACCAGGACTACCCGTACTGGTACGTCCGCACGCCGGCGACCGCGCACGAGATCGTCACCGCCATGCTCTTCCTCGACGACGCGACGGCGGCCAACGGCGCGCTGCGCGTGCTGCCCGGCTCGCACCGCGACGGTCCGGCGCCGCGCGACCGCAACGAGCCGACCGGCTTCCTCGCCGACCCGGCGCGCATCGACGCCGGCCGCGAGCTGATGATCGAGGCGCCGGCCGGCTCGCTGCTGCTCTTCCCCGCCCTGCTGCTGCACCGCTCCGGTCCCAACACCTCCGACACCCAGCGGCGCGCGATCCTGCTCTCGTTCCAACCCGCCGGCCGGCCGCGCCAGGAAGCGCTGCCGTGGGAGCCGGAGCGCGTCAGCGACTTGCCGTAAGCGGCCGGGCTGGTCCGCAACGGCATTCGCAAGGCGCTCAGCGGCGCAGCCGAAGTGCGACCGGGGCGACCGCGCGCGCCACGGCCCGGATGCTGCATAACGGGCCTCGACCATGAGAGCTCGCACATACGTCATGGTCATCGCGCTCGCGTTGGCGCTCGGCGCCAGCGGTCGCTCGGAGGCACAGCCTGGTGGGCCGCGTGGTGGCGGTCGCCCGCCGATGGGCGGCGGTGGCCCCGGCGGCCCTGCTGGAGGCAGTTTCGGCGGGCCGGCGGGCGGTCCGATGAATCCCGGCGGTCCGGCTGGATACGGCGCCGGCCAACCCGCCGTGCAGCCAGCCGGCAGCATGCCGCAGCCAGGCGCCGCCTACCAGCCGCAGCCGCGCGCCAACTATGCGCCGGCGGCGCAAGCGGTGCCCGGTGGGGGGCAGGTCTATTCCGGCCCCGCCGGACAGGTCGTGCAGGGCGGCGGGCTCGGTGCGCCCACCTCCGCCGGCCGCGTCATGCGCGGCGGCGGCGCCGGCGGACCGTGAACCGCTGACCCGACCGCGGCTGGCCCGTCAGCCCGCCGGGCGGCGGTCGAACGCCAGCTCGACGATCTCCGGATCGGCACGCGGAGAAACCCGCCGGCCGCGGCAGAGCACACGCTTGAGCGCCGCGCCGCGGCGCTGCTAGGGGCGCCGCATGACCGACGACATGCGGCGCACGACGCAGGCGGTGAACGATGCAACCTACGCGGCCTGGAACGCGCACGACGCCGACGCGGTGGCCGCCGTGTTCGCCGTGGACGCGGTGGTGCGCGAGATCGGTGGCGCCGGCGAGTCGCGCGGACGCGACGCGGTGCGCGCACGCGCGGCGGCGTTGATGACCGCCTTTCCCGATCTTCGCCTGGAGCGCGTCGAGTTGGTCATCGACGGCCAGCGCCACGCCGATCGCTGGGTGCTGAGCGGCACGCATCGCGGCGAGCTGTTCGGCATCGCGCCGACCGGGCGCGCGGTGCGCATCGAGGGTGCGACGTTCACCCGCCTGAACGACGACGGCCTGGTGATCGAGGATGTGCACATCTCCGACGTCGCCGGCCTGATCGCGCAACTCTCCGGCTGAGCGCGTGCGGCACGAGGCCCCTTGTCGCGTGACTGAGTCGGCCACGGACTACACGGATTTCACGGACACTGATTCGGAAAGCAGGAAGCTCACCTTGATGTGACGGAACTCACCACAGAGGCACAGAGCCCCAGAAAGTACTGCCGCAGCTCCGCACGCGGGCCATCTTTTCAAAGCCACCGGCATGGGGGTTCGAGAACCACCTGCCTGATCTCGCCGCTCCCCGTCCGCTCTGTGCACTCTGTGCCTCTGTGGTGAGTTCCCTTGTCACTTCGAGGCTAGTTCTCGATCGTCCGATCCGTGCAATCCGTGTAATCCGGGGCTTCAGCGCTCAGCGATACAAGAGACACGCTTCGCGCTCCGCCGCCCATGCGACCTCGTCGGGCACGGCGAGCGCGTCGAGGTCGGCTGGCGTGGCGGTGGGATCGTCGACCCACTCGCGCAGCGACGGACCGCCGTTGAGCAGGTCGATGGCGAGGCGATCACGCTCGTACTCGTAGTGGAACTCGCGCCACAGCGGGTAGTCGGGACGCAACCGGCGCAGCGCCTTGAACGCCAGCGCCATCAGCCGCCAGGGGCGAAAGCGCTGGTGCGCATAGCTCGGATCGTCGAGGTGAATCTGGACGCCGGCGCAGAGCTGGCCGACGTGCTTGTGGAAGGTCGGTTCGAACCAGCACGGCCGCAGCCGGCAGCCGGCGAGCCAGTCGGGCGCCAGCGCGGTCATGGTCTCCAGCAGGCGCGTCGCGTCGAGTTCCGGCGCGCCGAAGAGCTCGAGCGGATGGGTCGTGCCGCGTCCCTCGGACAGCGTCGTGCCCTCCAGCATGACCGTGCCGGGGAAGGCACGCGCCATCGACAGGGTGGCGGCGTTGGGGCTCGGGTTGACCCAGGCGCGCTCGCCGAGCGGCCAGCCGAAGCCGGGCGCCGTCTCCGGCGCCCAACCGTCCATCGTCACCACCTCGCACTCGACGTCGAGGCGCAGATGGCGCACGAACCAGCCGGCCAGCTCGCCGAGCGTCAGGCCGTGCCGCATCGGCAGCGGGCCGGCGCCGACGAAGCTCTCCCAGCCGTCGCGCAACCGTGGCGCTTCGATCGGCCGGCCGATCGGATTGGGGCGGTCGAGCACCCACACCGCCTTGCCGTGCGCCGCCGCCGCCTCCAGCACGTAGCGCAGCGTGGTGACGAAGGTGTAGATGCGCGTGCCGACGTCCTGCAGGTCGACCAGCAGCACGTCGAACGTGTCGAGCATGGCCGCCGTCGGCCGCCGCACGTCGCCGTAGAGGCTGAACACCGGAATGCGGTGGCGCGGATCGACGAAGTCGTCGGTCTCCACCATGTTGTCCTGCTTGTCGCCGCGCAGGCCGTGCTGCGGACCGAACGCGGCGGTGAGGCGCAGGTCGCCGAGCCCGGCCAGCGCGTCGAGCCCGTGCGTCAGGTCGGCGGTGACCGAGGCGGGATGCGCCAGCAGTGCGACGCGCCGCCCGGCGAGCGGCGCGCGCAGGCGCGGTTCGGCGAGCAGGCGGTCGAGTCCGAAGCGCATGCCGGCGAGTTATCAGCCGCCGACGGGCGGCTCCAGCGTCACAGCGAAGCTGGCGTGATGATGGAAGTCGGGCCGCCCGGCCGGATGGCGCAGGGCCCAGTAGGACAGCGTGCCGTCGCGCGCCTCCAGCACCGCGGAGAGCGCCAGGCGCAGCGGCGCGGTCGGAAAGGCGGGCGACAGCGCGGCGAGCGGCACGCCGGCGCGCAGCGTCAGGGTGTCGCCCTGCGTGCGCACCTCCAGCGTCGGGCTCCATTCCGGCGCCTCCACCGGACCGCCGTCGCGATAGGCGCGGAAGCGGTGCATGGCCCACTGGCGCGACGGCGAGAAGTTGAGCTCGTCGTACGCCGCGCCGTCGGCGAGCCCGATGAACGCTTCGCAGCAGGTGTGGCGGAATAGGTCGCTGCCGAGACGCACGGCGCCGGCGGGCGCGATCAGCAGGCGGTCGAGATCGGCCTGCAGCACGTACTCCAGCCGCAGCGTCGTCGCGTCACGGGCGACGTCGACGGTCAGCGCGGCGGCAAACGGCGTCGATGGGTGCGGGAGGAGTGGGAGCTTCATGTTGGGAAATCCCCCCTCGCCCCCCTTTTTCAAAGGGGGGGCGAGGGGCGACCTCTTTCAACAGGCGGAATCGGGGTCGGCGACCTTGACCAGGAGCTTTCCCTTGTTGCCGCCGTCGAAGAGCATGTTGATTGCCACCGGGGCCTGCTCGAAGCCGTCGACGATGGTGTCGGCGTGCTTGAGCTTGCCCTCGATCAGCCACTGGGCGAGCTGCATGGCGGCTTCGGGGAAGCGTGCCATGTAGTCGAGGATGATGAAGCCGCGCACGGTCAGCCGCTTGGTCAGCACCAGGTCGAAGCGGCCGCGCATCGGCTCGCCAGCGTTGTAGCCGGAGATCAGGCCGCACAGGGCGACGCGGCCGTTGTTGTTCATCTGCTCCATGACCGTGTCCATGATCTCGCCGCCGACGTTTTCGAAGTTGACGTCGATGCCGTTCGGACAGGCGGCGCGCAGGCGGCCGGCGAGGTCGGGCTGCTTGTAGTCGACCGCCGCGTCGAAGCCGAGCTCGTCGGTGAGCCAGGCGCACTTGTCGCGGCCGCCGGCGATGCCGACGACGCGACAGCCCTTGATCCTGGCGATCTGTCCGGCCACCGAGCCGGTGGCGCCGGCGGCGGCGGAGATGACCACGGTCTCACCGGCCTGCGGCTGGCCGACGTCGAGCAGGCCAAAGTAGGCGGTGAGGCCGGTGAAGCCGAGCGCGCCGAGCAATGCCGGCAGCGGCACCGGCAGGCCGCTCGGCACCGCCTGCACCATCGGCGCGGTGGCGTCGTCGAGCAGCGCGTATTCCTGCCAGCCGGTGAGGCCGGCAACCAGGTCGCCGACCTTGAGCTCCGGCCGCTGCGAGGCGACGATCTGCGCCAGGCCGCCGCCGCGCATCACCTCGCCGATCTGCACCGGCGGCAGGTAGCTCTCCTGGTCGGTCACCCAGATGCGATTGGTCGGGTCGAGGCTCAGGTAGAGCAGCTTGGCCACCGCCTCGCCGGGACCGGGAGTGGGAATCGGCGCCTCGACGAGCTCGAAGTCGGACGGCTTGATACGCCCCACCGGGCGCGACTTGAGACGGAACTGGCGGTTGTTCGGCATGGCGGTGATCCTCCGCCGCCCGCCTAACCACGTCGCCGGGCGCCGCTCAACGGACGCCCCCCATCGCCGGTGCCGGGGAAGGACGCTGATCAGGCTACTCGAGCCGCATCATCTGACCGGCGTAGTTGCGCGGACCGGCGAAGCGCGCCACCGCCGGCGGCGCGCCGGGCGCGAGGTAGAAGACGGTCTTCGGCACCAGCCGTTGCAGGATCGGATCGATCAGGAAGTTGACCGTCGGCAGCAGGGTGACGCGCTCGGCCTTGGTCGTGCCGCCGGTGCGGCGGATCGTCTCCTCTCCGTCGCGCGCGAACTCCATGTCGATGACGCGCGGCTTCGGCGTCGGCAGAATGCTCTGCACGACGACCTTGCCGTCCCTGGCGTTGGCGGCGAGGTTCTTCACCACCAGCATGTAGAGCGGCCCCCAGTAGGTGCCCGGGCCGATGTCGACCTCGTCGTTCACCGTCTCGCGCTTGCCCTCGTCGACGTAGAAGCCGCTGACGCGCTTCTTCGCCACGTCGACGGTGAGGTCGACGATCGGCTTGCCGCGCGCGTCGCGGATGATCGAGCGGCCGCCGATCGCCTCCAGGCGTTGGCCGACGCGCGCCTCGACCGTGTCCTCGTCGCTGGAGCCGTCGCGGAAGCGCGCGACGCGCTCGATCTTCAACACGTCGCCGTCGCGATGCTGGCGATAGAAGATGTAGCCGATCACCCGCCGACCGTCCTCGCTCCAGATGGTCGTACTGCCGGCGTAGTCGCCCTCCAGGTACTGCAGGGCGATCGGCTCGGTTGGCGCGGCGTGCGCCGCCGGGATGCCAATGCCGAAGAGCAGAACACAGCAGAGAAGCAATCGACGCATGATCAGGCCCTCGCGCGTTCGATCGAGAGCAACCATTGCGCCAGCATCTGGCGCGCCGCGCCGGCGCGCCGCGAGTCGTCGCCGCCTGTAACATTTGCCGCATCCACTTCCGTCGCGTGCACGCGGCAACAATCGGGACGCCCGGCGCATCCAAGACCACAGGAGCCGAGAACCCAGGCACCGCGAGCCGACCAACCCGGCCGCTGGGGCCCGCGGCGACGGAGGGGCCATGCACGTACTCGCCACGCGTCTCAGCGCGACGCTCAGCATCACCCTGATCGACGACGGCCGCGGCTGGCGGTTCAGCGCCTGGTCGGCGCTGGCCAATCACTCGCTGCCGTTGCCGCCGCGTGCCGAAGCGCGGCAGCGGCGCTTTGCCCGCGTCGCCGACGCGCTGGCGTTCTTCCGCCGTTACGCCGGCGGCTAGTGCGGTGCCGGGGACCCCGACATGCCGGCCGCGCCGTGCGGGCGGTCGCCGCGCGTGCATTCGCCACGGCAGGCGTCACACATCCAGGTAGCGCAGGCGTCGCAGAAGCTGGTCGCGTTGCAACTGGCGTGGGTCGGGCAGCGCGGACAGGCTTCGGCGCTGATGCGGGTCTGCGTCACGATTCACCCGGCCTGAACGCGGCTGCGGTGGCTGTGCATCGGGAAATCTCATGTGGACTGGCGGGTGCAACCGCCGGGCCGCGGCGCAATCGCCAGGCGCGTCGGGCGACCCCGCCGCGCCTTGCTCTGGGCCGGCGATTCGTACCGGCAATCCCTGCCGGCAGCCCCGCCGCGACCGGCATCGCCTACAGCGCGTGCGGCCGCTGGCGCTCCTCGGTGCGGCGCTCGATCGGCCGGCTGCGGTCCCAGGTGCGAATGACCACCACCGCCACGACGCCGATGCCGAATCCGACCAGCAACATCACGGTGACCAGGCCATAGGCCAGGGGGTGCGGCTCGACCGGCTCCGGCCCGCTGCGTGGACCGCCGTCGCTGATCGCCGGGGTGATCTCCTGCGCGGTCGCCGCACTCCAGGTGAGCGGCGTCGCCAGCGCGCCGCACATCGACAGCGCGACGAGAAGCGTCCTGAGCGTATGCATCGTCGAATCCTCCTGGCGGCTGGACGTGGCAAGCCGCGCGCCAGGCGGGGGCGGTCGCGATTCCGGTTCCCGGACGTCGTCGGCGCTGACGGCGCGGCGCGATTTACACGCACGCGCGCGCCCCTCGCTACACTAGGAACGGGCCAGCCGACCGACGCAATCGGCCAGCACGGCGAGGTCTACCGGCTTGGCGAGGTGGTCGTCGAAGCCGGCCTCCAGCGCCGCCGCCTGGTCCTCGCGGCTGGCAAAACCGGTCAGCGCAATGGCGGGCAGGCGCGCCGCGCCGGCCTGCTCGCGGACGCGCAGCGTGCGCGCCAGCGACAGGCCACTCTCGCCCGGCATGCCGAGGTCGCTCACCACGATGTCGAAGCGCTCGCGGTCGAGGCGCGCCAGCGCCTCGGCGACCGAGGTGGCATATGCGACCTCGGCGCCGTGGTGGCCGAGCGCCAGGGCCAGCGGCTCGGCGCTCTCGCGGTCGTCGTCCACCAGCAGGATGCGCACGCCATCGAGCGTCGTCGCCGGGCGGCTCGACGTCGCCTCGCCGCTCGGCGCGGCGCCGGCGGCCAGCGGCAGGACGATGCGAAAGCTGGCGCCGCGCCCGGCGCCGGCGCTGCTGGCGTGTGCCGCGCCGCCGTGCGCCTCGGCGAGGTGGCGCACGATCGCCAGGCCGAGGCCGAGGCCGCCGTGGACGCGCGTCGACTGGCTGTCGGCCTGGCGGAAGCGCTCGAAGATGTGCGGCAGCACGTCGGCGGAGATCCCCTCGCCGTCGTCGTCGACGTCGACCACCGCCTGCGTGCCGTTGCGCCGCACCTCGACGCGCACGTGCCCGCCGCGCGGCGTGAACTTGATCGCGTTCAGCACCAGGTTGGCGATCATCTGTTCCAGCCGCGCCGGATCGCCCAGCAACGGCACCGCCTCGTTCGGCGTCGTCAGCTGCAGGGCGAGGCCCTTCTGCTCCGCCGCCGGGCGCGCCGCTTCGACGCTGGCCGCCGCCACCAACGCCAGATCGACCCAGGTGTGCTGCAGGGTGAGCTTGCCGGAGATGATACGCGACACGTCGAGCAGGTCGTTCACCAGGCCGCCCTGCACCCGCAGGCTGCGGTCGAGCGCGTCGGCGGCGCGCTGCACCATCGTCGGATCGCCGCCGTGCAGGCGCAGCGCCGCCAGCCAGCCCACCATCGCCTGCAACGGCGAGCGCAACTCGTGCGAGAGCACGGCGAGGAACTCGTCCTTGGCGCGGCTCGCCGCCTCGGCGTTCAGGCGCGCCTGTTCGGTCACCTGCAGTAGCGCGTCGCGATCGCGTGCGGCGCGCCGCTCCACCGAGATGTCGCGCAGCTCGAGGACGCTGCCCACCGGCTCGCCGGCCCGCAGGATCGGCGTCACCGCGCACAGCACCGGCAGCACCGAGTTGTCGGCGCGGCGCACCTCATCGACGTGCGCGCGCAGCGTCCGCCCCGGCGCCCCGGCACTGAGCGGACAGGTGGCCTCGCCGTCGCCGGGATGCGCCTCGTGCAGGACGTCGTGCAGCACCCGGCCGCGCAGCTGCACGAACGAGGCGCCGAGCAGTTCCTCGGCGGCGGGATTCACGTAGGTACAGCGGCCCTGCGCGTCGGTCATGCACAGCGCCGCGGTGGCGTTGTCGGTGATCGCCTGGGTGAGCAGGTACTGGTCGTGCAGGGCGCGTTCGGCGCGCTCGCGCTCGCCGTTCTGCCGCTCCAGCTCCTCCTGGCGGCGCAGCGCCGCGGCGGTGCTGGCGTCGGCATGCTCGCGGGCGCGGCGCATCGCCGCCGCCGCCCAGGCGAGCCCGACGCCGCTGCCGAACAACAGCAGCACGCCGGCGACCGTCGGCCCGCTGAACGGCAGGTGCTCCCGCACGGCGAGGATAACGGTGGAGGCGAGCGCCGCGAGCAGCGCCGGGCCGTAGCCGCCGAACCAGGCGGCGCAGGCGACGGCGGCGAAGAAGGACAGCGGCGGCACGCGTACCACGTCGGCGTTCACCACGGCGCGCACCATGAAGGCGAAGGCAACCGCCGACAGGGCCAGCGCATAGCGGGCGGTGTTGCTCGAGTTTTCCGAACCTGACGCCATGCGCCCACCGCTGCGTGATGAAAGATTCGCGCCACAGCCGGCAGCTGTGGAGGCGTGGGATCACTCCGTGTGACCACGGCGAATGGCGAGCAGAAGTGACACGCAGCCTGCAAATTTTACGAGGCGATGGGCGTGACTGCGCTCGGCGACGCTACGCGTCACCGGCCAAGGTCGGCCGGCCCCCGTATTTGGGCAGAGTCGAAGAGGACCGAGCTTCGGGAAGCTGACGGCGTGGGCACGGCGATCGCGACACACGTCGAAGAGTCCACCTGCGGTGGTGGGATCATGCGCAGCCGCTCCCAGCCTGGGCCGGCTGCCCGTTCTCATGAGGCTCGGCCGGCTACCCGTGCTGGCACTGGGGTAGCCGGCCGACCTCGCGTCGGCCGGCGACGCGTAGCGTCGCCGAGCGCGTACCGCCCGAAAGCCTCCGCGTCAGTTCGCGACCTGCAACTGGTCGACCACCGAGCGGACCCCGGCGGTCGAGCGCGCCAGGGTCAACGCCTGCAGCCGGTCGGTCTGCGTCGGGACGGTGCCGGTGAGGCGGACGACGCCGCCGCTGACCTGCACGTCGATGTCGGAGTGCGGAATGACGTCATCGTCGACGCGCGTCTCGACCAGCTCCTCGATCTGCTCGTCGGTGGCCTTCACCTGCTCCTGCTTCGCCGGCGCGACGACCTGCAGGGCGTTGACCACCTGCTTGACGCCGGCGGTATCGCGCGCGGTCGCCTCGGCCGCCTGCTTGGCGGCGGCACTCGGCACCATGCCGAACAGCGTCACGACGCCGTCGGCGCTGTCGACGTTGATGTCGCCGCCGGGCGTCTGGTCGTTGGCGATCAGCTTCACCTTCACCGCGCTGGTGAGCCACACGTCAGAGGCGGACGTCGCCGCCGCCTTGCGGGTCGCGGCGACGTCGCGGCCCCAGACCTCGGCATCGCTCATCGCCTGCGGCGCCTCGATATCGTCCTTCACCAGGCGCACGCCGGGCACCGCGCGCGCCGTCTCGACGGCGCGCAATTCGTCGCTCACGGTGCGGGCGCTGCCCCGCAGCGTCACCGCCCCGTCGTGCACCGCCCCGACCTCGATGGCGCTGTCGGCCAGCGCGGCGTCGTGGCGCAGCGCGTCGCTGACGTGCGCCTTCAGCGTGTCGTCTGCCACCGCGGCGCGCTTCGGCTCCGGCTTGGCCTCGAGCGTCAGGAGATTGCGCACGCTCTTCACGCCCTGCACGCCTGCGGCGACGCGCTCGGCGCGCGCCTGCTCGACCTGCGTCGGCACCGCGCCGTGCAGCGTGACGCGGCCGTCGATGGTGTCGACGTTGATCGCCGTCCCCGGCACGCCGTCGGCGGTGAGCAGCGCCAGCTTCACCTTGGTGGTGATCCATGCGTCGGGCGCCGCCAGCGCGCTGCCATGCAACGCGAGAGAGAATGCCGCAACCAGCGCGGCGCGCATCCAGATCGTCTGCTTCATCGAGAGCTCCTCCTGTGGTTTCGAGAATCCGCGCGGCGCGCTGCCACCCCGGCGGCGCGCCGCTCACCCTTTGTCCGCGTCGAACTGCTGCGCCGCGGCCGCCGAGGTGACCGGCGCCATGCCGGCATAGGGGGCCGAGCTGGCGGTGCGCTCGAGGCCGCTCAGCGCCGGCCCCTCCAGCACCTCGCCGGTGGGGGCGAAACGCGAGCCGTGGCACGGGCAGTCCCACGAGCGCGCACTGCCGTTCCAGCGCACCAGGCAGCCGAGGTGCGGGCACACCGGCGACAGCACGTGCAGACGACCGGCCTCGTCGCGATAGACGGCGCGCTTGTGGCCATCCACCTGCATCAGCTGCCCCTCGCCCGAGCCGAGCGCATCGAGCCCGCGGCGCGGAGCCGGCGCCAGCCGATCGCCGACCCAGCAGCGCGCCACGTCGATCCCTTCCGACAGCACGCGCGGCGCCGCCACCGCGCGCATCCGCGTCGCCTTCCACGGCGACTCGCGCTGCTCGCCGCGCAGCAACGCCGCGAGCTCCATCGCCGCCATGCTCCCCTGCACCAGTCCGACGCCGGCGAAGCCGGTGGCGACGAAAACGTGATGGCTGAGCGGCGAACGCCCGATGTACGGCAGGCCGTCGGCCGGGACGTAGAGCTGCGCCGACCACCAGCGCGTGGCGACCGCGTCGCCGAACCGTTCGCGCGCATAGGCGCTGAGCGCCGCGTGCGCGCGACCGGGAGCGCCGCCCTGCCCGGTCTTGTGGTCGGCGCCGCCGATCAGCACCGCCGCCGCGCCGCCGTCGCTCACCGCGCGCAGGTAGTGGTACGGCTCGGCGGTGTCCCAGTAGATCGCCGGCGGCAGCGGCGCCGCGGTGCGCACGATCAGGATGTGCGACTGCATCGCCTGCATCTCGGTCTGCAGCACGTTGGCGCCGAGCGGGGTATGCGTCGCCAGGACCAGCGCCTGGCCACGCACCCGTGCGGCGGGCGTGCGGACGACGATCCCATCGCCGTCTTCCTCCCAGCCGGTGACGGGCGTCTGCTCGAACAGGCGCACGCCGCGGTCGCGTGCGACGCGCGCCAGGCCGGCCAGGTACTGGACCGGATGGAACATCGCCTGCTGCCCGAACTGCAGCGCACCGCTGGTTGGCCACGGCAGCGGTACGTCCTGGGTCAGACGACAGGCCTGCCCGAGGCGTTGGGCGGCGGAGTGTTCGTCCTGCAGCCGCGCCCATCCGGCGGCATCTGCGGCAAACCAGTAAGCGGGAACGCGCCGCCACTCGCAGTCCAGGCGCTCGGCGCCGATCAGCGCGTCCATGAATTCCAGTGCGGCCGAGAGGCGCAACAGATAGGTGACGCCGGCCGACGCGCCGACCCGCGACAGCAGGGCGCGATAGCCGGCATCGGGCACGACGCTCACCTGCGCCGAGCTCGCGCCGCTGGTGCCGGCGCCGATCCGCTCGGATTCCAGCAGCGCGACCCGGCGCCCGTCGCTGGCGCAGAGCAGCGCCGTGGTGAGCCCGGTGATCCCGCCGCCGGCGACGACGACGTCGACCGCGAGATCCTCGCGCAGCGGCGGATGGGGATCGCACCGCGCCTGATCCTGCCAGAGCGCGCCGTTCATCTGCGCCAGCGCGGCCATGCTCACGCCGTGCGGTCGGTCGGTTTGACCTGGCGGTCGACCGACAGGCGCTCGCCGGTCATGCCGCGCTCGTCGCCGGGCGCGCCGTCGGCCGGTTGCACGCGGATCTCGTTGCGCACGTCGCGCACCCCGCGCGCCATCTCGGCGATGTCCTCGGCGAGCCGCTTCTGCTCGCGCGTGGCGACCGTGCCAGTGAGGAACACCTCCCCGTCGGCCACGCGGACACGGACGTCGGAGGCGTCGATCTGCGCGTGCTCGGTGAGGTGATCGCAGACGTCCTCGCAGATGCGCTCGTCGTTGCGCCGATAGCCGCTCGGACCGCGGCCGGCGAAACCGCCCGGCGCATGGCCGTAGCGCTCGCCGCGGTAGACGTTGCCGCCGTACACCTCGCCGCGCTCCCAGTCGCGCCGCATCGGGCGCGCCGGCGCGAACCAGGTCGCGGCGCGCGTCTCGTCGCCGCCGACATCGCGCAGCGGATAGACCGGGCCCTGGTAACTGCTCGCCCGATCGGAGTCGTAGCGGCGAAACTCGCCGGTCTCGCGCGCGAAACGCCGCCCCTGGGCCTCGCAGTGCTCGCCGCCGGGATCGTCGTCGGCATCGTAGGCGCCGGCGGGATCGTCCGGCTCCTCGTGCTCCCCACGCATGCCGCCGCCGCGCGCGGTGGCGAAGCGCTCGGGCCGGCGCGGCCAGCTCGCACCGAGCTCGCGGTGGCGGAGATCTTCGCGGTCGAAACGATTGCGATACATGACCATTCCTCCTGACGCGTGATGCCGACGGTGGAGGAGCAATGCCGGGGCCAGGCGCTGCGCGACCTGCCCCCGCCAGGCTGGGCGGGATCGCCCGCACCGGCGTGTAAGAAGCACCGGGCAGGCACCGCCGCCGCTTACACACGGAAGCGACGCGCGGTCAGTCGTGCAGGCAGAGCTCGGCGGTCGGGCGCGTGTCCGCGCCCATCACGCGGCGCATCTGCTCGAGCGGATACGCCGTGTCGGCGGGGGTCTCGGCGGCAACGCAGTCGGCCGGCACGTGCAGCTCGTAGCCGCGCATGTGCGCGTCGTTGGCGGTGAACCAGACGCAGATGTTGGTCGCGAAGCCGGCCAGCAGCAGGCGCCGCACGCGCAGGTGCTGCAACAGCAGCTCCAGGCTGGTGCCGTAGAACCCCGAGTGCTTGGGCTTGAGAATGAAGTGGTCGCCCGGCTGCGGGGCGAGCAACTCGATGATCGGCTGGCCGCGGTTGGCGGTGCGCAGATGCAGCGCGACCAGCTCGCGGAAACCGAGATCCCAGCAGCCGAAGTTGTCGTTCACGTAGATCGTCGGGAGGGCGCGCCGGCGCAGCGCGTCCTTGAGGGCGGCGATGTTGCGCGCCGCCGGCAGGGCTGCCGCGAACAGCCGCTCGCCGCCGTCGAACTGCATCGGGTTGATGACGTCGATCAACAGCAGCGCGCTGCGCGCGCCGCCGCCGCGGCCGCCGGGACGCGGCGCCACCGGCGGCGGCGCCGACTCACGCAGCAGCGACATCGCTGCCCAGTGCGAGGCTCAGGTTGATGAGCACGAATGCCAGTTCGTCGATGGTGGCATAGCGATAGGCGACCGCCGGCGCGCCGTCCGAGTGCGACACCGTCCAGCCCAGCTCCATGGTGCCGCGGATGGCGATCGACTCGTCACCGACGCGCACCGAGAACTCCGGCCCCAGCTTCGCGAGTTGCCTGTGGACCATCGCGGCGCTCATCCCGACCGCCGGCGGCGCGCCGGAACCTTGGCGCCGGCCTGGCGCGCTTCGCTGATCCCGATCGCCACCGCCTGTTTGCGGCTGGTGACCTTCTTGCCGGAGCCGCCGGAGCGCAGCGTGCCCTGCTTCCACTCGTGCATCACCTTCTCGATCTTCGCCGTCGCCTTGGGCCCGTAGCGGCGTGGTGCGGCGGACGGCTTCGCCGCCGACTTGCGCTTGGTGGTGGTCGGCATCGTCATTCCTCCCGTTTCGCTAGCGGACCAACGAGCAAGCGCTGCGCCAGGCGCGGCGGGCGCGGGGTGCAGGGAGCGGCCGTGCGACGGTGTAAGTTCGACAGCGTCCCTGTGCCCGCCGCTACAACTCGCCCGCCTCGCTCGCCTCGACGGCGTGCGCGTAGCGGCCGAGGTGCTCGGCAAGCGTATGGCGGGCCGATTCGTCGAGCCGCTCGGCGGTGGTGAACAGTCGCGCCCGCTCCTCGCCGAACAGCTGCTCGACGACGCCGCGCAACACCTTGACGTTGGCGTCGGTCGGCGTGCCGACCGCCTCGTCGAGCAGCAGGTCGATGGCGCGATGCGCGGCGAGCGCCTCGTCGACGCCGCCCGGCTCGCGTTCGCGCACGGCCGGATAGAACACGTCCTCTTTCACCGCCGCGTGGGTCTTGAGGCGCAGCGCCAGCAGGCCCATCAGCCGCGTGCGCTGGAGGGCGTCGTCGGTGATCTCCAACTCGTCGAACAGCGACAGCACCCCGTGTTGCTGGCGCTCGAGAACATCGGTGGCGTTCATGCACCTCTCCCGACCGGCTTCAGGTGACGCAGCCAGCGTGCCGCGGCCCCGGTCATGGCCGCGCCGGCGGTGAGCGCCGCGTTCCAGATCGCCCGCCGGCGGCGCGGGCCGCGATCGCGCGGCCGGCCCCAGCGGGCAAGCAATCGATCGCCGAACATCGGGCGCGGCGGATCGAGCAGCGCCGCGTCGGGCACCAAGCGGTCCAGCCACGCCTCGACCTCGGTCGCGAGCGGCCGCAGGCCGCGCTGCGGGCTGCTCAGGGTCTCGATGGTGCGAATCAGCGAGCCGTGCGCGGCGAGCGTGGCGGCGACCCGCTCCGCCGAGTGGCCGACATGCTCGCCGACCAGGCGGTCGCGCACCGCCGCGATGCGCCGTGCACGCTCGGCGTCAGCGCCGGCCTCGATCGCCAGGTCGCATTCGCTGTCGACGCCCATCGAGCGGTTGTTGAGGTTGGCCGAGCCGATGCGCAGCAGGCGATCGTCCACCACCAGCAGCTTGGCGTGCACGGTGAGGCGCTGCTCGCCGAGACCGGCGACGTCCGGGTAGTACACGCGCAGCCGGTCGAAGCGGTCGGCGGCGCGCAGCCGGCGCATCAGCCGGGCGCGCAGCACGCCCATCGCGGTCTGCTCCACCCAGCCCTGGCACTGGCGCGGCTGCAGGATCACCACCTCCGGGCCGTCGGGCTCGGCGAGGCGGCGGATCAGCGCCGCGCCGATCGCGTCGGAGGTCAGGTACTGGTTCTCGAAATAGAGCCAGCGCCGCGCGGCGGCGATCGCGTCGAGGTAGAGCTGTTCCACCTCGCGCACCTCGGGGTTGCCGTCGAAGGCCGGCTGGGTGCGGGCGATCGCCACGTCGACCTGCTCGAAGTCGGGCCGCACGTCGGCCGGCCACACGTCGACGTCGGGTGGCGACGCCGCGAGCGGCTCGCCGGTCGCCTGCTCCCAGCGCTGGCGCGCCATCGCTGCGACGGCGCGCGCGGCGCCGCCGTCGACCGCGATCTGCACGTCGTGGAACGGCGGGTAGGGCCGCCCGTCAGGATCGACGCGACGGGCGTCCGTCGCGTCATGCGCGACCGTGTCCCAGCGGCAGGGGCCGAAATCGAAGCCCCCGACGAAGGCCAGCGCGTCGTCGATGACGGCGATCTTCTGATGCTGCGCGCCGGCCGGCGGATGGTGGCTGTCGAGTCGGAAGCGGAAGCGCTCGTGGGTAAGCTGGCCGAAGCGCAGCCGCGGCAGAAACTGGCGCTCGAGCGCGTAGAGCAGCGAGAAGTCCCAGTCGAGCACCGATACGCGCAACGTCGGTGTCGCGACCACCAGCTCCTCCAGGAAGGTGCCGATCTCGTCGGCGCGATCGGGCCGTCCATCCGGGTGCAGGCGGACGCCGCCGTGGAAGTCCCAGCCGATGAGCAGGATGTGATGACGCGCGCGCCGCGCCGCGGCGGCGAAGGCGCTGAAGTAGGCGGCGCCGTCGACCAGCACGGCGACTCGCTCGGCCGGTTCGACGCGCCAGCAGTTGCGCCCCGGCCTGGCGATCGACGGCGCGCCCACGACCGCGCCGAGATGGATGGCGGCGGGCGGTGCGCCCGGGGCGCCGAGCCACGGTGGGCGCCGGCGCTGCGCCAGCTCGGTCGCCTCGCGCCGCTGGGTCGCCGGGGTCGCATTGGTGGGGTACGCGAACGGCCGACAATGCGTCATCGCCGGGCGGCTTCAGCAAGCCGCGCTCCAGCGCGGCGACCGGTCAGGCAGGTGCCGGGTCGGGCGCACGCAGCGCGCCTGGCTGTAAGAAGTACAGGCGGATCTTCCAAGCCTTTCCGCCGGCGGCGCAACGAGCCTGCGCCGCGGCGCGCGTTTCTGTCGGCGGCGCGCTTGGCACGCCGCCCGCATCAATAGATGGCATGCGTGCGGGGGAGCAGTCAGTCATCGTGCGGGAGCCGCAGTCGGACCAGCTGGTCGTAGTCAGCAACCGGCTGCCGATCACCGTCGAACGCAGCGACGACGGCCTGCAGACGCGGCGCTCGGACGGCGGCCTGGTGGCGGCGTTGGATCCGATCCTGGCGCGGCACGGCGGCCTCTGGGTCGGCTGGCCGGGCCTGGCCTTCGAGCCCGGCGAGCCGCTGCCGCCGATCGAGCTCGGCTACGAGCTGGCCAGCGTGCCGATGAACGCGGCGGAGGTGCGCAGCTTCTACCACGGTTTCGCCAACGCGACGCTGTGGCCGCTGTTCCACGGCTTTGCGCAGCGCACCCGCTTCGACCGGCGCGGCTGGAGCGCCTACCGGCGGATCAACGCGCGCTTCGCCGCCGCCACCGAACGCGCCGCCGCGCCCGACGCGTTGATCTGGGTGCACGACTACCAGCTCATGCTGACGCCGCTGGCGCTGCGCGAGCGCCGGGCGGATCGCCGGCTGGCCTTCTTCCTGCACATTCCCTTCCCGCCCTTCGATCTGTTCCGCCTGCTGCCGTGGGATCGCGAGCTGTTGCACGGGCTGCTCGCCTGCGACCTGATCGGCTTCCACGTCGACGGTTACGTGCGCAACTTCCTCGACTGCGCCGAGCGCGTGCTCGGCGCCCGCGTCGACCGCGCCGCGCAGCTGGTCGAGTACGGCGGTCGCACCGTGCGGGTCGGCGCCTTCCCGCTCGGCATCGACTTCAGCGCCTACGAGCAGCGCGCCCAGCAGGCGCCGGCGGCGGCGGCGGACGGCCCGCGGGTGGTGCTCGGCGTCGACCGGCTCGACTACACCAAGGGCATTCCCGAGCGGCTGCGCGCCTTCGAGCGCCTGCTCGAGCGCCACCCGGAACACCGCGAACAGGTGATCCTGCTGCAGCTGGCCGTACCGAGCCGCGGCGAGGTGCTGGAGTACCGCCGCCAGAAGCGCCAGATCGACGAGCTGGTCGGCCGCATCAACGGTCGCTTCGCGACGCCCCAGTGGACGCCGATCCACTACCTGCATCGCGGCGCCGCGCCGCACGACCTGGTGCAGCTCTACCGCGACGCGCACGTCGCGCTGGTCACGCCGCTGCGCGACGGCATGAACCTGGTGGCGAAGGAGTACGTCGCCTGCCAGATCGGCGATCCCGGCGTGCTGGTGCTGTCGCGCTTCGCCGGCGCCAGCGAGACCATGCGCGAGGCGCTGCGCGTCAACCCGTACAACGTCGACGCCACCGCCGACGCCATCCACCGGGCGCTCACCATGCCGGAGCCGGAGCGCCGCTCGCGCATGGCGGCGCTGCGCTGGCGCGAGCGGCGGCACGACGTCGCCGCCTGGCTCGACGGCTTCGTCGCCGCGGCGCGCGCCGCGCACACCGACCTGCAGCCGCTGGCGGCGGGCGACTTCGAAACCTGGTTGGCGCCGCGCCTCGCCGACCAGCCGACCGCGCTGCTGCTCGATTACGACGGCACGCTGGCGCCGATCCGCCCGCATCCGGCCGAGGCCGTGCTGTCCGACTCCATGCGCGCCGCGCTGGCGGCCTGCGCGCAGCGCGACGACCTGCGCCTGGCGGTGATCAGCGGTCGTGCCCTGCCCGACCTGCGCGCCCTGCTCGACCTGCCCGGCCTGACCCTGGCCGGCAATCACGGCCTCGAGCTGAGCGGCGGCGGCGTGCCGCCGTATCGTCATCCCGACCTGCCGCACTTCACCGGCAAGCTGGCGACGCTGGCCGACGAGCTCGAGCCGCTGCTCGTCGAGGGCGCCTGGATCGAGCGCAAGGGCGCGACGCTGACCGTCCACCTGCGCGAGGTCGCGGCGAGCCACTGTGCCGCCCTGCTCGACCGGCTGCGCGCGGCCGTCGCCGCCGCCGGCTTCCAGGCGCGCGACGGCCGCTACTCGTTGGAGGTGCGCCCGCCGATCGGCTGGGACAAGGGACAGGCGGCGCTGCACATCGTCCGCCACTGGTTCGGCCCGGCGTGGTCGGAACGCGTACGCGTGCTGTACGTCGGCGACGACCAGACCGATGAGGACGCCTTCCGGGTGCTCGCCGGTCTCGGCGTCACCTTCCGGGTCGGCAGCGCCGACTCGCTCACCCTCGCCGACCGCCGGCTGCCCGACGTCGGCGCCGTCGAAGCGCTGCTGCGCTGGCTCGCCGAGCGCCCCGTCAGCCGCCGCGGCGAGGCCGCGTAGTGCGCCGCCGCGGCGCTCACCGGGGCCGTCCCGCCGTCCCACTGACGCTCACATCAATATCGTCGCGCGCTATCCGTGTAGCACTTTCTTTACCTATTCATCCGGAGGTTGATGCGGCATATTGGCCTCGCGCTCACGGAGCCAGCGGCGAATTGCCGCTCTGACGCAGAAGGGCGATGGACACGGCGCCGGACACTCCAGCGGCACTGCAGGAAGCGCGGCGGATCGCCGACCGGTACCGCAGCCTGGTCGAGTCGGCACCCGATGCGATGGTCGTGGTCGACGACCAGGGGCGCATCGTCCTACTCAACGCCCAGACCGAACGTCTCTTTGGCTATGCCCGGGAGGATCTGCTCGGCCAACCGGTCGAGACCCTGGTGCCGACGCGGACGCACGGGCGGCACCTCGATCACCGCGCCGCCTTCCTGCGCGATCCGCGCGTGCGCGCCATGGGCGCTGGTCTCGACCTCTACGGCCGGCGGCGCGACGGCAGCGAGTTTCCGGTCGAGATCAGCCTCAGTCCGATTCACACCGAGGACGGGATCATGGTGGCCAGCGCGATCCGCGACGTCACCGACCGCAAGCGCGCCGACGCGCGCTTTCGCGCCCTCCTCGAATCCGCCCCGGACGCGATGGTCATCGTCGACCACGACGGGCGCATCGAACTGGTGAACTCGCAGACCGAGCGACTGTTCGGCTACACGCGGGACGAGCTGCTCGGCAAGTCGGTCGAGATGCTCGTGCCGGCGCGCCTGCGCGGACACCACCCCAGCCATCGCGCCGCGTACTTCGCCGCGCCGCGCGTGCGACCGATGGGCGTCGGCCTCGACCTCTACGGCCTCCGCCGCGACGGCAGCGAGTTTCCGGTCGAGATCAGCCTCAGCCCGCTCGCCACCGAGGACCGGGTCCTGGTCAGCAGCTCGATCCGCGACATCACCGATCGCAAGCGCATCGAGCGGGCATTGCAGGAGAAGAACGTCGAGCTCGAGCGCGCCAACCGCGCCAAGGACTCGTTCCTGGCGACGATGAGCCACGAGCTGCGCACGCCGCTGAACGCCGTCATCGGGTTCACCGGGACACTGCTCATGCGCCTGCCGGGCCCGCTGACCGACGAGCAGGAGCGCCAGCTGCGCACCGTGCAGAGCAGCGCCCGCCACCTGCTGTCGCTGATCAACGATCTGCTCGACCTGGCGAAGATCGAGGCCGGCAAGGTGTCGCTCGATCTCGAGCCGGTCGACTGCCGCACGCTGCTCGACGACGTCGCCGCCACCATCCGACCGCTGGCGGCCGCCAAGGGCCTCACCCTCGAGGTCGTCGCCGCACCGGCCGCCGTCTCGCTGCGCACCGACCGGCGCGCGCTCAACCAGATCGTCCTCAACCTGGCGAGCAATGCGGTCAAGTTCACCGAACGCGGCCGCATCACGCTGTCGGTCGCGCGCGACGAGTCGGCTGACGGCGCCCGGCGCACCATCGTGCAGGTCGAGGACACCGGCGTCGGCATCGACACGACCGAGATGCGGCGGCTGTTCGAGCCGTTTCGCCAGCTCGGTTCGCGCCGGCGCGACGGCAGCGGTCTCGGGCTCCACCTCAGCCAGAAGCTCGCCGAGCTGCTCGGCGCGCGCATCGAGGTGGACAGCGACCTCGGGCGCGGCAGCCGTTTTCGGATCGCCTTTGCGGACGCATGACGCGCATCCCTGCCGAGATCGTGGTGATCGAGGACGATCCGCCCAGCCTCGACCTGATCACCTACCTGCTGCGCGCCGCGGGATATGTCGTGCACAGCGCGGTCGACGGGGCGCAGGGGCTGGCGCTGGCGCAGCGCCAGCCGCCCGACCTGCTGCTCTGCGACATCCACCTGCCGAGCCTCGACGGACTGGAGATCGCCCGGCGGCTGAGGGCCGACCCCTCCCTGCGCCACATCCCGCTCATCGCCGTCACCGCCTCGGCGATGGTCGGCGATCGGCAGGCGGTCCTGGCGGCGGGCTTCGATGCCTACATCGCCAAGCCCATCGTGCCGGAGGAGTTCGTCGCCCAGGTGAGCGCCGCGCTCGCGCCGGCGCAGCGTCAACCACTCGGGTAGGTCCGGCCGTGGCACAGATCCTCATCGTCGACGACGAAGCGACCAATCGCGACCTGTTGCGGACGCTGCTGACCTATCGCGGTCACCGGCTGCTGGAGGCCGCCGACGGCCTGGAGGCGATTGGAACGCTGCGCGACGCACGGCCCGACCTGGTGATCGCCGACATCCTGATGCCGACCATGGACGGCTACGAGCTGGTGCGCCGGCTGCGCGCCGATCCGGCGGTCGCCGCGACGCCGGTCATCTTCTACACGGCGCACTACCTGGAGCGGGAGGCGCGCGCGCTGGCGCAGCAGTGCGGCGTCGAGCTGATCCTCACCAAACCGGCCGAGCCGGAGCTCATCCTGCGAACCGTCGACGCCGCGCTCGGCGCCGCCGCGCCGCCGGCGGTCGAGCCGCTGGCCGAGCAATTCGATCGCGATCACCTGCGGGTCGTCGCCGACACGTTGGCCCACAAGGTCGAGGCGCTCGAAGCCGTCACCCAGCGGCTCGCCGCCCTGATCGACGCGGTCGAGGGCCTGGCGGTCGAGCGCGACCCGCCGGTCCTGCTGGATGGCGTGGCGCGCGCGGCGCGGCGCGTGATCGGCGCCCGCCATGCGCTGATCGCGGTGCTCGACAACGGCACCGGTCGCTGGCGCATGCTGCGCGCGAGCGGCCTGCCGGCTGAGGTCGCCGAGCGCTTGAGCCATCCCCCGGTCGACCGCGGCGCGCTGGCGTCGCTGCTCGGCGGCGCCGCGGCGGTGCGCCGTGCGGGGCTCGAGCGGGCGTCGACCGACAGCGGCCTGCCGCCCGAGTACCCGGCGGTCGCCTCGCTGCTGGGGGTGCCGCTGTCGTCGCCCAGCCGTCGCTACGGCTGGCTCTGTCTCACCGACCGCCTCGGCGCCGCAGAGTTCAGCGCCGACGATCAGCACCTGGCCGTGACCCTCGGGTCGCTGGCCGGACGGGTCTATGAGAACGGCAGCCTCTACACCGAGGTCCAGCGTCGCGCCCAGGCGCTGGAGGCCGAGGTCGTCGAGCGCCGCGCCGCCGAGGCGACGTTGCGCGAGCGCACGCGCATGTCGCAGCTCGCCGCCGACGTCGGCACGGTGCTGACGCGCGGCGGGGCGGTCGAGGCCCTGATGCGTCGCTGTGCCGACGCGGTGGCGCGCCACCTGGGCGCCGTCGCGGTCGGCATCTGGATCGACGACGCGACGCCGGTGGCGCTCGCCGGCGCGCATGCCGACGCGGGATTCGTCCGCACGCTCGCGCCGCTGGTCGGCCAGTGGCGCGAGGGCGCCCAACCCGCCGCGGTCGCGGTCGAGCCCGGCGCAGCGCTCGACCGCACCTGGCTGCGCGAGCGCGGCCTGGCGGACGTCGTCGCACTGCCGTTGCGGGTCGCCGACGAGGCGCTCGGCGTCCTCGCCGTCTGCGGCGCCCTGCCGTTCTCGCCCATCACGCGCGACGGACTGGCGGCGGTGGCGGACGAGATTGCCGTCGGCCTGCACCGCGCGCAGACCGCCGAGGCGCTGCAGGCCCTGAACGCGGCGCTGGAGGAGCGCGTCAGCGAGCGCACCGCCGCGCTCGATCTGGCAAACCGCGAGTTGGAGGCGTTCAGTTACTCGGTGTCGCACGATCTGCGCAGTCCGTTGCGCCACATCGACGGCTTCTCACGCCTGCTGCTCGACGAGCACGCCGCCCAGCTGAATGCCGAGGGGCGCCAGCACCTCGAGCGCATCCGCGCCGGAACCCTGCGCATGTCGCAGCTGATCGACGACCTGCTGGCGCTCGCCCGCGTCACCCGCCACGAGATGCGGCACGCCGTCGTCTCGCTCACGGCGCTCGCCGAGGCGCTCGTCGAGGGGCTGCGCGGCGGCGAGCCGGAGCGCGCCGTCGACGTGCGGATCGACGCCGGGATGAGCGCGCGCGGCGACGCCGACCTGCTGCGGGTGGCGCTCGGCAACCTGCTGGACAACGCCTGGAAGTACTCCCGCCACACGGCGCAGGCGCGCATCGCGGTCGGCTGCGAGCGGCGCGACGGGCGGGCGGCCTACTACGTGCGCGACAACGGCGCCGGCTTCGACATGGCGCTGGCGCATCGCCTCTTCGTGCCGTTCCAGCGCCTGCACTCGGCGAGCGAGTTCGAAGGCACCGGGATCGGGCTCGCCACGGTGCAGCGCATCATCCATCGCCACGGCGGGCGCATCTGGGCCGAGAGCGCGCCGGGGCACGGCACGACCTTCTGGTTCACGCTGGAGAACGGAACGGCCAGCGAGGGGCCGCCCGCACCGGCCGCCTGACCGACGCGCCCCTAGCGGCGGCGCACCGCCAGCCCGGCGACCACGACCAGCGCGAGCCACCCCGGCCAATCGCCGGCGCGCGTATAGAGCGCCGGCAGCGCGAGCCAGGCGACGTCGGCGCGCAGGTTCTCCTGCGTCAACAGGCCGCTCTGCGCGACGATGCGACCGGTCGGGTCGACCACCGCGCTGATGCCGCTGTTGGTGGCGCGCACCAGGAAACGGCGGTGCTCGACGGCGCGTAGGCGGGCCATGGCGAGATGCAGGGCTGGCTCCTGCGAATCGCCGAACCAGGCGTCGTTGGCGAGCGTGACGATCAGCTGCGCGTCGTGCGCCCGCACCTGCTGGCGCACGAAGTCGGGGCGCACCGCCTCGTAGCAGATCGGCGTCGCGATGCCGCGCCCGGCGAAGGCAACGGCGGCCTGCTCGCCGGCGGCGGCAGCGGCAAAGTGCGACGGGCTGTCGAAGCGCGACGCCAGCCCGGGCAGCCAGCTGGCGAACGGCACGAACTCGGTGAACGGGATCAGCAGATGCTTGCGGTAGGCGCTGCGGATGACGCCGTCGGGCTCGACCAGGAGCGCCGCGTTGTAGACGCGCGGCGGCGCGGTGGCGGGATCGACGAAGACGCCGCCGAACAGCAGCGCGGCGGGCAGGTCCTGCCGCACCAGGCCGGCGTCGAGCGGCAGCGGGCCGCGCAGGCCGCGCGTGTAGACCGTTTCCGGCCACACCACCAGGTCGACCGGCCCGGCGGCGAGCAGCGCGCGCGTCTGCTCCAGGTAGCGCGCGTGATCGCGCGCCGCGCGCATCCCCTTCTCCTGCACGCCGAGGTTGCCCTGGACGATGCCGACGCGCAGCCCCGGCGCGCGCGCCACCGCGTCGTCCACCACGGCCATGCGCCGGGCGCCGTAGAGCGCGGCCGCGGCGACCACGAGCAGCGCCGCGGCGACCACGCCGGGCTGCCAGGCGCCGTCGCGCCCGCGCCGCCAGCATTCGAAGACGGCGGCGTTGCACAGCGCGACGAGCGCGCTGAGCAGCAGCGGGCCGCCGAGGTCGCTGATCTGCAGCAGCAGCACCCATTCGCCGAGGGCGTGGCCGAGGTAGACCGGAAACAGCAGCGGATAGCCCCACTCGACCACCAGCAGGGTCGGCACGCCGGCCAGCGCGGCGCCGTGTCCGCGCCGCCGCAGCCAGACGAAGGCGAGCGCGTAGAGCGCGTAGCGCAGCGCGAACCAGCTCGCATCGGCGAGCCACAGCGCGCCGCCGAGCCAGACGTTGCCGGCGAGAAAGACGTCGACGACGCGCCAGATCCACAGGTAGCCGCCGGCGTACGACACCCAGCCGAAGACGGCACCGAGCCCGGCCGCGCACCACAGCCGTCCGCGCGCCGCGTCGAGCCCGCGCCACAGCGGCACCAGGCAGACCAACGCCAGCGGCCAGATGCCGAAGCCGACGAAGCCGAGGAAGTGCAGCACGCCGCCGAGCGCGGCGAGCAGGACGGCGCGCGCCGGGGAGCGGCTCACCCGGCGGGTGTGGCCGGGGGAGTGCATGCGCCGGGGGCGGAACGGTCGTACGCCGTGCGCCCCTCCTGATCGCGCAGCGCGGGGTCGGCGCCGTGCGCCAGCAGCACCGTCGCCACCGGGGTGTTGCCCTTGGCGCAGGCGACGATCAGCGGCGTATCGGCGAATTGATCCTTCGCATTCGGGTCGGCGCCGCGCACCAGCAGCAGCGCGACGGTCTCCGGCTGGTTGCCGAGCGCGGCGTGGAAGAGCGCGGTGCGCTGCTGCACGTCGCGGCGGTCGACCAGCGCGCCCTGGTCGAGCAGGAAGCGCACCACCTCCAGCTGGCCGGTGGCGGCGGCGAAGCTGAGCGCGGTGCGGCCGCCGGTGTCGGGCTCGTCCACCGCCGCGCCCCTGTCGTGCAGCCAGCGCACGAGCTCGCGGTCCTGCGCCTCGAGCACCGCCAGCAGCACCACGCCGCGGCCGATGTCGTCGCGCGCGCCGAGCGGCGCGCCAAGTTCCAGGGCGCGCGCGATGGTCGGCCGGTCGCCGCGGCGCACCGCGTCGAGCAGCCGCTGCTCGATGGTGAACGGCTCCGGTTTGCGCGGCTCGCCGAGGCCGAGGGCGAGGTTCTGCGCGGCGTGCGGCGCGGCGGCCAGCGGCGTCGGCGTCGCCGCCGGCGGCGGCTCGCCGCGGCACCCGACCAGCAGCGCACACGCCAGCGCCGTCAGGCAGGCCGGGCGGCTGCGCACGCGCGGCCGGCACGACGACCGGGAGGATGCGACGGATCTCACGGCCGACACGGACACGCAGTGCGCTGATCGGTCTGGGTCGGTGGAATCGGTGTGATCCGTGGCCTGCGCGGCGGATGCGGCGACGCGGCGGCGGGATCGTCCCGCCGCCGCGCGCACGACACTCAGCCGTCGATCGCGTCGTTGATCAACGGCGCGACGATCTGCATGCCGGGGTCTTCGTTGTTGTAGTAGTTCTCCGGCTCGACCGAGCGCACCTGCTCGTTGTTGCCGATGAACCGGGTGAGGAAGCTCTCGAACGTGATGTTGCCGCTCGGGCACTTCCAGGTCTGGCCGATCGGGATCTCGTACCAGTACTTCTTGCGCACCGTCGGGCAGGAGTGCGCGCCGATGGCGGTGATGATCGAGGCGCAGTGGCTGTCGTTGATCGGCCGGTGCCAGGGCACGTGGTAGCTGTAGTTCGAGTAGGCCTTGATCTGGTTGATCAGGTTGGTCTGGTCGGCGCGCCACTTCTGCAGCACGCCGGCCTGGGTGATGCCCGGGTAGAAGCGCTCGTAGGAGAAGCGCGAGAAGTTGTAGTCGCTGGAGAAGCCGACGTAGGCGAG
>JANRJF010000080.1:0-24402 GCA_033764095.1 Deltaproteobacteria bacterium
GTACGAGCACCCCGACCGGCTGAGCTTCGTCAACCAACGCGAGATCGGCTACGACGCCATCGACTTCCCCTCGTCGCTCAAGTCCGCCCTGCGTCAGAATCCAGACGTCATCCTGGTCGGCGAGATGCGCGACATGGAGACGATCGAGACCGCCATCCTCGCCGCCGAGACCGGCCACCTGGTGATGAGCACCCTGCACACCCTCGATGCACAGGAGACCATCACCCGCATCATCTCGGTGTTCCCCGAGCACCAGCGCGACCAGGCGCGCCTGATCCTCGCCAGCGTCATCCGCGGCGTCGTCAGCCAGCGCCTCATCCCGCGCGCCGACGGCATGGGCATGGTGCCGGCAGTCGAGGTGCTGATCGCCAGCGCGCGCGTGAAGGAATACATCGCCGACAAGACCAAGACGCGCGACCTGCACGACGTCATCGCGCAGGGCAACACCGCCTACGGCATGCAGACCTTCGACCAGTCGCTGATGGCGCTCTTCCGCGCCGGCCTGATCACCTACAACGAGGCGCTGGTGCACTGCTCCAACCCGAGCGATTTCGAGCTCAAGGTGCGCGGCATCGCCTCGACCTCCGACTCGCGCTGGGACAACTTCGAGAAGAACGACGCCACCGACGACCGCGGCAGCATCGACATCGAACGGTTCTGAATGCGGCGCCGGCCCTCCGCAGCCGAGCCCGGCCACCGCAGCGTCGGTCGGGTGCTGCTGTGGGTGGGGCTGGCGTCGGTGTCCTGCACCGCGCGGATCGACCCGCCGGACTTGGATCGCTTCGACGCGGCGGCCTGGCGCGTCGAACAGAATGCGACGCGCGCGGAAGCCGCGGCGCAGCAGGCCACCGGCGCGGCGCGGCGTAGCGAGCTGGCGCTGCAACGCATCGAGATGTCGGCCGCGATCGAGGTGAGCTACCGCTTCGACATCGGCGGCGAGTGCGGCTACGACAGCCGCAGCGCAACCCTGACCTGGGACATGGTGCAGGGCGAACCGGAGCGGCGTCACCTGCGGCTGACGCGCGCTGAGCTCGAACGCATCCTGGCTGCGGCGCACGCGGTGAACTTCTTCGACGTGACGACCGCGCGGCGGTCGGCCGACGCCCAGTGCATGTCTGCGACGCCGTGCAAGATGTCGGCACTGACGATCACCACCGTCGCGCGCCAGGCCACGCTCGGTGTCGGATGTCAGTACGACTGTCCGATGCCCGCAACAGCGGCGGCACTGAACGCCGTGGATCAGGTGCTGATCGAGATCCTGTCCACCAGACCGGCGTACCGCATGCGACCGACGCCACGCAGCTCTTACCGGTGAATCGGCGCCGAAATTTCGTGACTTCCGCTTCCGCGCGGTGGTAGCGCGGAAGCGGAGCTCGTCATGCCAGTTGCCGCCCGCGATGGGACCCGGCGACGCACCGCGCTGGGACCGCGCCTTGGTTCCGGCGTTCACGCCGCGCAGTACCGCGTCGTCGAGCGCTGGGACGGCGTCCGCATCGAGCACCCGCTGCGCCACATCGTCGACCTGCGCATCGAGCGCTGGCAATTCGAGCTGAGCGGCGCATCGCGGCAGGTTCGGCTGTCGATCTTCACCGCCCCGATTCGTCTCGCGCGGACGCTGGCGGCGATGCTGCTCGGCCTCGCCGACGCCGAGCACGGCGCCGAGTTCGATGTCATCCGGCGCGAGGCCTGGATGATCGCCGAGCTGATCGAGCCCTACCGCCGCCGGCTACTCGACCGCCATCAGCCGGACGCCTCGGCGATCGAAGAGCGCATGGTGCGGCTGCGCCGCTTCGTGCCGCGCCTGGCCAGCTCGCCGGTCTTCTACCGGACGCCCTATCTCGCCCGCGACGTGCGCCGCTTCCCCGCCGCGGCGATCGCGCTCGCCTACCTCGAAGACACGCTGTGGAACCTGCCGCGCAACGCCGACGATCCGCGCCCGACCATCGCCGCGCAGCGCCGCGCCATGCGCAACTGGCGCGGCCTGTTCTCGATCGACGGCCGCCCCTACCGCAGCCTCGACCGCACGCTGATGAATCTGCCGCGCAGCGTCCCGCCAGCGCTGCTCTGTGAGCTGCGCTTCGTGCGGTTGGAGCGGCCGATGACCGATGCCGCGGAGCTGCTGCTGCTCCTGCAGTGCGTCGCCCTCGCCCGGCAGCGCAGCCAGCCGATTGACTGGCTCCCCGCCCTGCTGCTCGCCCCACCGCGCATCATCCGCGCCGGCACGCAGCGCGTCGCCGTCGCCACCGGCCGCACCATCGATCCACTCGATCCCGACCAGGCGCGCTTCGTCGCCGCCTATCTGCTCGATGCGTTCGGCCCTGCCGTACGCCGCTTCGAGCAGGTCGTCGCACACGCCATCCGACGCCACCAGGCGATCGGACACCGCCGCGGCCTCGACGCCGACATCGACGACCTGCGACATCTGCTCGACCTGCCGGCGCGGCCCTCGCCCGACATGCCGACCGCCGCGCCGCCGGCGCCGCCGCCGGCGGTCGCGGGCCTGCGCTTCCTCGCCACCGTTGGCGAAGTGATCGAGGAGGGCCGGCGCATGGGCCACTGCATCGGCCTGTACGCCGATCGCGCCGTCAGCGGCGAGTGCTTCCTGTTCCACGCGGAACATCAGGGCAGCACGGCGTCGATCGAAGTCGGGGCGGAGGGCCGCGTCCGCCAGGCGTCCGGCCCACGCAATCGGCACAACGCCGCCTGCGATTGGGCGCGGCGCGTGCTCGGGCAGTGGATCAGGAGCTGGCCGCCGCCGCGCGATCGCGCCTGAGGCTCAGCGCTGCGCGGCGGCGACGATCGGTCGGGTCGGATCGATGAGCAGCCAGCACAACGCCGCCAGCACGTAGCAGACGGCGATCGATCCGAGCGACGCGCCCCAGCCGCCCCAGCGCTCGAGACCGAAGCCGATCACCACCGGACTCAGCGCGCCGCCGAGATTGCCGAAGGTGTTCATCGCGCCGCTCACCACGCCGGCGTGGCGGCCGCCGATCTCCAGGCACACCGCCCAGGCGGGGCTGACGCCGAGCGCCGCGAGCCCCGCCGCGGCGGCAAAGCAGAGCGCCGAGGTCTCCGCGGTCGGCGTGGTGATGCCGGCGACGATCGCCAGCGCCGCCAGCGGCATACCGATCACGCCTGGCGTGCGCCGTCCGGCGCGCGCGCCCCAGCGCCGCGTCAGCACGTCGCTCAGCCAGCCGCCGACCAGCACGCCGGCGGCGATGCTGAGCAGCGGCAGCGCCGCCAGCCAGCCGACATGCCTGAGGTCGAAGCCGCGCGCGCGCAGCAGGTAGGTCGGCAGCCAGGTGAGGTAGAAGTACCAGCCGTAGATCGCGAACAGGTACATGGCGCACAACGCCCACAGGTTGCGATCGCGCAGCAGCGCTCCCCAGGGGACCGCGCGATGCGGCGCCGGCGGGTCGCTGCCGATCAACGCCAGCTCGGCGGCGTCGACGCCGCGATGCTGGTGCGGATCGTCGCGGAACCAGGCGAACCAGGCCGCCGCCCACAGCACGCCGACCGCCCCGAACAGGTAGAACGTGTGCCGCCAGTGCATCCATTCCAGCAGCGCCACCACCAGCGGTTGTGTCGCCGCGCCGCCGAGCGCGCCGGCCATCAACGTGAGCCCGAAGGCGCGCCCGCGCTCGCGCGCCGGCAGCCAGCGCGCGTAGGTGCGCGCCATGCTCGGAAAGGCGCCCGCCTCGCCGACGCCGAACAGGAAGCGGATCACCAGCAGCGAGGCGAAGCTCCACGCCGCGCCGGTGATCGCGGTGAGCGCCGACCACCAGACGACGATACGGGTCAGCATCAGCCGCGCGCCGAAGCGGTCGGCCAGGTAGCCGCTCGGCACCTCGAACACCGCATAGGCGAGCGTGAAGGCGCTGAACACCCAGCCCATCTGCACGTCGCTGATGCCGAGATCGGCCTTCATCGCCGGCGCCGCCATCGAGATGCAGACGCGGTCGAGGTACGCGATCGCCGTCAGCACCAGCGTGAAGCCCAGCACGCGCTGGCGAACGGCCGTCGGCATCGGGCGCGTCTGTTACGCCAACGCGCTCAACTGCTCAACAACTCAAACACAGATGAACGCAGACCCCGCCCCACCCCCGCCCGATGAACACAGCCCCCAACCCCACCTCACTCTGATCTTCTTTCTTGGTTCCTTCTTCTGATTGTTCATTTGGGGCGTGAAACAGCACGGCTGGTGTTGCCAACCCGAACGCCTCCGTGTTCATCGGGCGGGGTGGAGCGGGGTCTGTGTTCATCTGTGTTTGAGTAGTTGAGCGCGTTGCATCACGATACGAGACGGGGGACTACATGCGACACGCGCACCGATTCGCGACGTTACCGCAGTGGAGCCGGCGCAGCTTTCTGCGCGCGGCGGGACTCACCGCCGCCGGGCTGGCGTTGCCGTCGGGGCTGATCGGTTGCGGCGACGGCGGCGGCAGCAGCGCCACCGACACCGAGATCCCGCTCACCGTCGACCCGGCGGTGCCGTGGTGGCTGCAGAACGGCTTCGAGCCGGTCTTCGACGAGCTGTCGTCCACCGATCTCGAAGTGGTGCGCGGGCGCGTGCCGAGCGAGCTGAACGGCCTCTACGTGCGCAACGGCTCGAACCCGCAGCACGCCGACTCGCCGCACTGGTTCTTCGCCGACGGCATGGTGCACGGCGTGCGTTTCGAGCGCGGCCGGCCGGCCTGGTACGGCAACAGGTACATCCGCACGCCGCTCTACGAGGCCGGCGTCCGCTTCAACGACCCGCTCGCCGGCCCGCCGGTCGGCGGCAACAATCAGAGCAACGTCAGTTGCATCTGGCACGCCGGCAGATTGCTCACCTCGGGTGAGGTGGGCTTTCCCTACCAGATCGATCCCACCGACCTCTCGACCATCGGCGTGCACGACTTCGGTGGCATGCTGCAGACCTCGTTCACCGCGCACCCGAAGATCGACCCGGCCACCGGCTATCTGCACTTCTTCGGTTACTGGTTCCTGCCCCCGTTCCTCACCTACCTGGTCGCCGACGCGAACGGACAGGTGCTGTCGCGCCAGGAGGTCGCGGTCGCGGCAACCACCATGGTGCACTCCTTCGCCATCACCGAGCGGGACGTCGTGTTCTGGGAGATGCCGGTGCTGTTCGACCTGCTCGCCGCCGCCACCGGCGCCGACAACCCGTTCAAGTGGGACGCCAGCTACGGGTCGCGCATCGGCATCATGCCGCTCGGCGGCAACACCGCGGAGATCCGCTGGGTCGAGATCCCCAACGGCTACGTCTTCCACGAGGTCAATGCCTTCCGCGACGGAGACGAGGTGGTGCTCGACGTCTGCCGGCACGACAGCATCTTCGACAACGGCAAGGACCTGGAGGACTCGGACGTCTCGCTGCGCCGCTGGCGCGTCAACACCGCCGGCGCGACGCTCAGCTTCCGCGAGGAGCTCGTCATCGACCGCGAGGTCGAGCTACCGAGCCGCGACCGCCGTATCGTCGGCCGCCCCTATCGCTACGGCTGGTTCGTCTTCGCGCGCGAGCACCCCGACACCCTCGACCTCGGCGGCATCGCCGGCATCGACTACCGCACCGGCCGTATGCGCGAATGGGATCCCGGCCCCAACCGGCACGCCAACGAGGCGCTGTTCGTGCCCGGCGGCCCCGGCGAAGCGGACGGCTGGCTGCTGACCCTGGTCTACGACCGCGGCGCCGACGCCAGCAACCTCTGCATCCTCGACCCGCTGCGCGTCGACCGCGGCCCGATCGCCGAGATCCGCTTGCCGCGCCGCGTCCCGCACGGGTTCCACGCCGCGTGGGTGCCGTCCGCGTGATGTGGCGCGCTCAACTGCCTAACACGGATGCACACAGATCCCCCCGCCGCCCCGCCCCGATGAACACAGAGCCCCGCCGGAGCCCCCAACAGTCTTATCTGTTTTCTTTAGTCGAATCTGTTTCTCGGTGGGGCGGCCGACTCGATACGTCACTTTCAAATCGAGTCGAACGCTTCCGTGTTCATCGGGGCGGGGCGGCCGGGGGGATCTGTGTTCATCTGTGTTGAGCAGTAAACGCGACGATCACAGCGCGCAGATCACCTCGAGGAACCCGTAGTTGCCGCCGGTTCCCTCGAACGCGGCGTTGATCACGCCCTGGCCCCAGGCGTGGGCGTAGAAGCCGTTCACGGTGAGGAACGCGGTGGGCCGCACGGTGAGCATGAAGTTGGTCATGTAGGCGAGGTTGATGCGGCCCTTGCCGTTCAGACCGCTGTAGCCGAACAGATCGTTCTTGGTCGCGCCGCCGCCGGAATAGACCAGGTCGTTGGCGCTGTTCAGGCGCAGCCAGTGCAGGTCGAGGCGGAAGCTGACCATCGGGTGCGGCTCGAGGATCCACTGCGTGAAGACGTCCTGGTTGTTCATCATGTTGTAGAAAGGGAACTGCGCATACAGCCAGGCGGTGGGCAGCACCTGGAAGAACGTCTCGTGCGTCTGGTCGAGCGGGTCGGTATCGCCCGAGCCGCTGTTGATGCCGAGCCGCATCCACGGCTTGGCGAAGACGTCCATCAAGCGGTAGCCGGCCTCGACGCCGTATGCCCAGGCGCGCTGGTCGAGCTCCTGGTAGGTGCCGAGCTGGCCGAACCCGTAGGCCATGCCGTCGATGATGCCGGGTCCGAGCGGCTGCAGCCGCGCGACGTGCGCGCCGATGGTGTGGATCTTCGAGTGCTCGCCGACCGCCGCCTGACGCACCGGCAGCGGCCGGTTGTCGACGTAGAGCACGTCGCGCTGGTCGCCGTAGTAGTACCAGAACAACCGCGCGATGGTCGGGCCGAGCAGCTGCGACTCCTTCAGGTTCACCACCGTGCCGCCGAGCGTGATGTCGAGCTGGCGGTTGGCGTCGACCTCGTAGCCGCCGAAGGTCGGCACGAAGCCGAAGCCGGTGAAGTTGAGCAGCTCGGTGTCGTAGCCGACGTGACCGCCGTCGAAGCTGCGGCCGACGTGCGTGTAGTCGAAGGGGCCGATCAAGCGCTGCGAGATGCGGTTGAGCTGGATCCACTTCAGGTTGGGCGCCGTCGCCTGCACGTCGAGCCCGTCGCTGTAGAGCAGGCGACCGGCGCGCCCGGAGATCGGCCAGTCGCCGATGCGCCTGGTGGCGATCCACGCGTTGCGCAGGATGGCGCCGTTCTGCAGGCTGCGGTGCGTGTTGGCGTAGTAGGTCGCACCGACGCCGACGCCGTTGTCGGGGATGTTGGCCAGCGTCGAATCCTGGAACTGCACGAACAGCTCGTACGGATCCCTGGTCACCCGCACGCCGAGCTGAAACTTGTTGCCGAGGAAGTTGTAGCGGTAGTTCGGCGTCGGCCCGTTCGGCGCGGTGGCGAACCAGTCGACGAACTCGCCGCGGATGCGGTTGGAGACCTCGAGCCGGATGGTCGAGTCGTAGGGACCCTTGATCGCCAGCGGCGGCACCGCCAGCGGCAACGGCGCCGGCTGCGGCGGCGCGTACGTCTGTGCGGCGCTGCTCGCAGCGAGGAGAATGCTCAACACGGATGAACACAGACCCAACCACGCCGCCACCCGATAGACACGGAGGCGAGCACGTCGCGATGCGAGGTGCGCCCCCCAGGAATCGCTGCTCTTTTGGAGAGGGCGGAGGGGCTCGGTGTTCATCAGGCGGCGGGGCCGGTGGGGTCAGTGTTCATCTGTGTTGAAGCAGTTGAATTGGCTGCTGTGCCGCCCAGGTCAAGCGCCAGGCGCCGCTGACCGCGACCATCAGGCTCATGCCCCACAGGCACAGCACGGCGAGCACGACGAAGCCGCTGCCGTAGGTGCCGGTGAGGTCCTTCAACAGCCCGAGCAGCGACGGCAGGAAGAAGCCGCCGAGCCCGCCGGCGGCGCCGACCAGGCCGGTGATGACGCCGATCTCGCGCTGGAAGCGCAGCGGCACGAGTTGGAACACCGAGCCGTTGCCGGCGCCGAGCAGCGCCAGCGTGACGATGAACAGCGGCGTCGCCATCCACAGCGGCGGCAGGCTGGCAATGCTGAACAATAGCAGCGCGACTGCGCCGTAGAGCGCCGAGAGCATGCGAATGCCGCCGTAGCGGTCGGCGAGCCAGCCGCCGACCGGGCGCATGAAGCTGCCGGCGAAGACGCACAGCGCGGTGAGATCGCCGGCCGCGACTTTGTCCACCGCGTACTGGTCGTGGAAGAACACGCCGAGGAAGCTCGCCAGCCCGACGAAGCCGCCGAAGGTGATGCTGTAGAAGAGGCAGAACCAGACGGTGTCGACCTCGCGCAGCACGGCGACGTAGTCAGTCAGCTTCTTCGGCGGCGGCTGCGTCGGGCTGTCCTTGGCACACAGGAAGAACACCAGGCCGGCGGCCGCCATCGGCAGGATCGCCACGCCCATCGCCGCCTGCCAACCGATCATCGCGGCGAGGCGCGGCATGAACAGCGACGCCAGCACGGTGCCGGAGTTGCCGGCGCCGGCGATGCCCATCACCAGGCCCTGGTACTGCGGTGGATACCAGCGCGAGGCGAGTGGCAGCGCCACCGCGAAGCTGGCGCCCGGCACGCCGAGCAGCAGCGCGACGACGAACAGGCGCGGCAGCGAGTCGGCGAACAGCCAGCCGAGCAGCAGCGGCACGAAGGTCAGCGAGATGCCGAGCAGGCCGGTACGGCGCGGCCCGAAGTGATCGGTGAGCGCGCCCATGACGATGCGGAAGATCGAGCCGCCGAGCAGCGGCGTGGCGATCAGGAACCCCTTCTGCGTCGCGCTCAACGCCAGGTCCTCGGCAATGAAGTTGCCGAGCGGGCCGAGCAGGTACCAGATGCAGAAGCTGAGATCGAAGTAGATGAAGGCGGCGAGCAGGGTCGGCCAGTGGCCGGCGCGGCGGAACTCCTGAATGTTCATACGGACCTCACGATGGCGGCAGTCAGGCCGCGGCGCGGCGGGCCGAACAGCACGCGGCCGCTGCGCGCGTCGAACGCGGCGTGGTGGCAGGGACACTCGAAGCGCTGGTGCTCCGCCGCCCACACCACCGGGCAGCCGAGGTGCGGGCAGCGGCGATCGAAGGCGACGACCTCGCCGTCGGCGAGCTTGACGGTCAGCACCTCGCCGCCGCTGACCGCGACGGCGCGCGCTTCGTTCACCGCCAACGCCGCCGCATCGGGCGGCGCGATCTCCAACGGCGCGGCGGCGGCCACCTCGCCGCGGCGCGCCAGCCACTCGCCGCCGGCGACCAGCGCCGCGGCGCAGCCGGCGACGCCGAGGAAGCGGCGGCGATCGAGCTTTCGCTCCTCGGCAGCAGCGATGGGAAACTTCAGCACAGGGCCTCCTCGAGATGCTGCTCGGCGCGGGCGCGCGGCGTGCGTACGCCGGGGCCGACGCCGATGGTGTCGACCTGCGCCGGCACCATCAGGTGATTGCGCGTCTGGACGGTCTGCTCGCCGATCAGGAACTGGTTGAGCGGCCGGGCGCGGCGCTGGTCCTCGACCTCCTCGTGCGTGCCGTAGAAGAGCGCGCCGGACGGGCACACGGTCGCGCACATCGGCTTCTTCCCGACCGAGGTGCGGTCGTAGCAGAGGTCGCACTTCATCATGAGGTGCAGGTCGACGTGGATCTTCGGCACGCCGAACGGACAGGCGAGCGCGCAGTTGCCGCAGCCGATGCAGCGCTCGGTCATCGCGCTCAGCACCACGCCGCTGAGATCGATCTTGATCGCGTCGGCCGGACACACACTCGCGCAGGCGGGATCGGCGCAGTGCATGCACACCGTCGGCGCGGTCTGCACCGACGCGGCGCGGGTCAGGTACTCGATGTGGATCATCGAGTAACCGCCGTGACCGGGGCACTCGCTGCACGCCTCCTCGCAGGCGCGGCAGCCGATGCAGCGGTTGGCGTCAACAAACAGCGATGAGTGACCCGGAAGCGATGAGCGATGAGCGACGAGTGATGAGTGGCTGGCTCTCGTGGGGTCGCTCATCGACTCGGCCTTTCACTCATCGCTCGTCGCTCATCGCTCGTCGCCGCGCGCACCGGCGGCAGTTTCTCGACGCGGACGGCCGCGACCTTGAATTCCGGGATGCCGGAGATCGGATCGTAGGCGCGCACGGTCAGGCGGTTGGCGGACTGCGCGCCGGGCCTGTGGTTGGGAATGAAGACGGTGGCGGGGCGGATGGTGCGCACCACCTGCGCGGCGAGCTCGAGCTCGCCGCGCCGGCTGACGATGCGCACGCGCTCGCCGTCGGCGATGTGCAGCTGCGCGGCGAGACGCGGATGCAGCTCCAGGCGCGGCTCGGGATACTGCTCGACCAGCGGGCCGATGCGCCGCGTCTGGTTGCCGGAGAGGAACTGCGAGACGACCCGGCCGGTGGTGAGGATGATCGGGTACTCGTCGTCGACGTCCTCGGCCGGCGGCCGGTACTCGATGGCGTGGAAGCGCGCCCTGCCGTCGGCGTGTCCGAAGCGTCCGCCCTCGAACAGCCGCGGCGTGCCGGGATGCGCGGTGTCCGGGCAGGGCCAGAAGACGCCCATCTGCTGCTCGATGCGCTCGTAGGTGATGCCGGCGTAGTCGGCGATGCCGCCGGCCGACAGGCGGCGCAGCTCCTCGAAGATCTCCACCGGCGCCTGGAAGCGGAACTTGTCGCCGCGGCCCAGGCGCTCGGCGATGGCGCAGATGATCTTCCAGTCCTGCCGCGCCTCGCCCGGCGGCTGCACCGCCTGGCGGATGCGGATGACGCGCCCCTCGGCGCTGGTCACCGTGCCCTCGTCCTCCTCCTGCAGCGAGCCCGGCAGGATGAGATCGGCGTGACGCGCGGTCTCCGACATGAAGAAGTCGATGGCGACGTAGAAGTCGAGCCGTTCCAGCGCGGCGCGGGTGAAGTGCGCGTCGGGCAGCGAGACGGCGGGGTTGAAGCACAGCGACAGCAGGCCGCGGATCTCGCCGGCGTGGATCTTCTCCAGGATCTGCGGCGCCGTGCCGCCCTTGCCGGGCAGCTCGTCGGGCGACACGCCCCAGCGCTCGGCGACCACGGCGCGGTGCGCGGGGTTCTCGATGTCGCGCGCGCCGGGCAGCTGGTTGCAGCGCTGCCCGTGCTCGCGCGCCCCCTGGCCGTTGCCCTGCCCGGTGATGGTCGCGTAGCCGCAGCCCGGCTTGCCGATCTTGCCGGTTGCCAGCACCAGGTTGATGCACGACAGCACGTTCTCGACGCCCTTGGTGTGGTGCTCGATGCCGCGCGCGTGCAGCAGCATGGTGCGCGGCGCCTGCACCCACAGCTCGGCGGCCTCGATGATGCGCGCGGCGGGCACGCCGACCAGCGCCTCGACCTTCTCCGGCGAGTACTGCTCGACGACGCGCTGCATCTCCTCGAAGCCGTTGGTGTGCGCGGCGATGAAGTCCTGGTCGACGCCGCCGAGGCGGATGACGGCGTGCAGGATGGCGTTCATCAGCGCCGAGTCGCGCCCCGGCTTCACCGGCAGGAAGAGGTCGGCGGTGCGCGCGATCGGCGTCAGGCGCGGATCGACGACGATCAGGCGCGCGCCGCGGTCGCGCGCCCGCCAGATGTAGTCGGTGGTGATCGGGCTGCACTCGGAGACGTTCGAGCCGGTGACCAGAATGAGGTCGGCGAGTGCGATGTCGGCCCACGGGTTGGCGGCGCGATCGATGCCGAACGCCTTCAGGTTGCCGGCGCCGGCCGACACCATGCAGAGGCGGCCGTTGTAGTCGATGTGCCTGGTCTGCACCGCCAGACGGGCGAACTTGCCCATCAGGTAGGCCTTCTCGTTGGTCAGCGAGGCGCCGCCGAGCACCGCGAAGGAGTCCGCGCCGCTGCGCCGCTGGATGCGCTGGATACGCTCGGCGACGATGTCGAGCGCCTCGTCCCAGCCGATGCGCGCGAAGCCGTTGCCGCTGCGCACCAGCGGATAGTGCAGGCGATCGGGATGGTTGTTCTGCAGGTAGCGCTTGACGCCCTTCGGGCAGAGCTTGCCGCGATTGAACGGAAACTCCTCCCAGGGCTCGACGCCGACCACCTTCTCGTCCTTCACCACCAGCTTCACGCCGCACTGCTGGCCGCAGAAGCAGCAGTGCGTCTGCACCGTGCGGTCGGGGTCGTGGCGCGCCGCGAACCCGCCCGGCGGCTCGAAATTGAGATGCGGCCCGAAGCGGTCGATCAACGTTTCGGTCGAACAGGGTAGCGTCGCCATGACTAAGCCGCCTTGTTTTCCGTCCCGCGCCCCGATGCGGGAGACTCCGACTCCCTCCCCCGCGCCAGCGGGGGAGGGTTGGGGTGGGGGTTCACCCGCACGCCAGTCAGCCGCGGATGGAAATCCGCCCCCACCAGCTGCGCCTGCGCCGCCGCCACCAACCGCCGCCGGCAGGCCGGGCAGCGCTGCTGGTGGCCGTCGAAGCGAAACCCGCGCGCCGCCAGCAGCTGCTCGACGGCAGCGAGCTGCGCCGCCGGCGCCAGCTCGTCGCCGCACTCGACGCAGGCGCGCCGCGGCTCGCCGGCGGCGCGCACGATCAACGCACCGAGTTGCAGCGGCCGGATGAACAGGTGGCCGAGCTTGCTGAAGGGCAGCGCCACCAGCAGCACGATGACGCTCAGCTCGTGCGCCAGCGCCGCGAGGCGAAAGGCGCCGGGCAGCGTGCGGCTGGCCGGCAGCGCCAGCCCGGTGAGCGCCACCGCCAGCAGCAGCAGCAGCGGGGCGATGTGAAATCCCGCCGTCGCGCCGGGCTCGCCGCGCCGCCGCCAGCGCGCCACCAGAAAGTAGGTGGCGCCGAGCGCCACCGCGACGCCGGCCAGGCTGAGGGCATGGAAGATGACGAAGCCGAGCACCCCGTCGATGGCGAAGGCGTGCCCGGGCAGCGGCACGCCGAAGCACACCACCTGGAAGGTGTGCTGGTCGAGCGCGGTGAAGCGCATCCAGCCGAACACCAGCGGCAGGGTGATGGCGAAGCTGGCCAGCGTGCCGAGCGACAGCAGCATGTGCGCCGCCCAGCGCAGCCGCGAGCGGCGCGCGATCATCTCCTGCGCGACGACCTGCCGACCGGCGCCGGCGGCCGCGGTGCGCAGGCGGCGCGGCTCGCGCAACGCGCTCAGCAGCGCGCGGCCGTAGACCGCCGACGCCGGCCGGCGCCAGAAGGCGCTGGTGCGGTAGGCGATGCCGAAGGTCGCCGCCAGCGTCGCGCCCAGATAGCCGAGCAGCGCATGATCGAGATGCGCACCGAAGCCGGAGCCAACCAGGATCAGCGCGATCAGCCCGCCGGTGGCGACCGCGGCGTCGCGCAGGGCAAGGTTACGCATGCGCCACCTCGCAGACCGCGGTGGCGCAGCGTAGCGGCGGCGCCAGCCGGTCGGCGGCCGGCAGGGCGAGCCACACCTCGCCGTTCTCGACCCGCACCGGGAAGGTCTGCACGCGGTACTGCGGATCGCTGAGCCCGCTGCCGTCACGCAAGGAGAAGGTCTTCTTGTGCAACGGGCAGGCGACCTTGGGCTCGCCCTGCTGGGTGCCGAGCAGGCCGCGCGCCAGCACCATGTCCTTGCGATGCGGGCACATCGCCTGCGTCGCGTACCACTCGTCACGGCTGGCGAAGTGGAACACCGCGATCTGCGCCTCGCCGTGGCGAACCGTGATGCCGCCGTCGCGCGGCACCTGGTCGACGCGTGCGACGCGCACCCATTCGGCGTCGTCGACCGGCGGCGGTGGCGCCGGCGGTTGCGCGTCGGGCCAGTCGGCCGGCCGGCGCTGGCCGCGCTCGCGCACGAAGTCGAGCGCCGGATCGGGCTCGGCGCCAGCGGCGAAGTGGGTGAACTGCGCGCGCCGCGCCGGGTCGCGCACCACCGCCGCCCACTCGCACTCGTACGAGTCGACCAGCTGCTGCATGTCGCGCTCGAGCTGCGCGCCGATACCGAGCGCGTCGTCGACGATGACGCGCTTCAGGTACTCCAGCCCGCCGTCGAGCCGCTCCAGCCAGCGCGCCGTGCGCTCCAGCGGGTTGGCGGTGTGGATGTAGTACATCAGGAAGCGGTCGATGAGGCGGATCAGCGTCGCCTCGTCGACATCCGACGCGAGCAGCTCGGCGTGGCGCGGCTGCGCGCCGCCGTTGCCGCCGACGTAGAGGTTCCAGCCCTGCTCGGTGGCGATGATGCCGAAGTCCTTGCTCTGCGCCTCGGCGCATTCGCGGATGCAGCCGGAGACGGCGGACTTGAGCTTGTGCGGCGCGCGCAGGCCGCGGTAGCGCTGCTCGACGCGGATGGCGAGCCCGACCGAGTCCTGCACGCCGAAGCGACACCAGGTCGAGCCGACGCAGCTCTTCACCGTGCGCATCGCCTTGCCGTAGGCGTGGCCGCTCTCGAAGCCGGCCTCGACCAGCGCCTCCCAGATGTCGGGCAACTGCTCGACGCGCGCGCCGAGCAGGTCGATGCGCTGCCCGCCGGTGATCTTGCAGTAGAGGTCGAAGTCGCGCGCGATCTCGCCGAGCCGCACCAGCTTGTCGGGCGTGATCTCGCCGCCGGGGATGCGCGGCACTACCGAGTAGGTGCCGCCGCGCTGGATGTTGGCGAGGAAGCGGTCGTTGGTATCCTGGATCGCCGCGTGATTGAGGACGAAGTCGTTCCAGGTGCTGGCGAGGATCGACGCCACCGCCGGGCGGCAGATCTCGCAGCCGCTGCCCTGGCCGTGGCTGGCGAGCAGCGCGTCGAACGACGCGAGGCGGCCGAGCTTGACGATCTCGAAGAGCTCCTGGCGCGTGTACGCGAAGTGCTCGCAGAGGTTGCGGTTCACCGCCCGTCCGCTGCGCGCCAGCTCGCTCTCCAGAATGCGCGCGACGAACGGCACACAGCCGCCGCAACCGGTACCGGCGCGCGTGCACGCCTTCACCGCGCCCATCGAGCTCAGCTCCTGCTCGGCGATCGCGGCGCAGATCGCGCCCTTGCTCACCCCATTGCAGGCACAGATCTGCGCCGCGTCGTCGAGGTCGTCGGGCGAGGCGCCGGCGGCGCCGCCACTGCCGAAGAGCAGCTCGTGCGGGCGCTCGGGCAGCGGGCGGCCCTCACGCGCGGTGATCAGCAGCGGCACGTACGGCGCCGCGTCGCCGACCAGGATGCCGCCGAGCAGGCGGCTGCCGTCCTGGCTGATGACCAGCTTCTGGTAGACGCCGCGCACGCGGTCCTCGAAGACCACCGCCTGCGCGACGGTGCCGGCGGTGGCGTCGGCGAAGGCGTCGCCGAAGCTCGCCACCTCGACGCCGAGCAGCTTGAGCTTGGTGGAGAGGTCGGCGCCGGTGAACTCCGCCGCGCCGCCGTGCAGCCGCGCGGCGAGCGCGTCGGCCATCTCGTAGCCGGGCGCGACCAGTCCGTAGACCATGCCGCCGACCAGCGCGCATTCGCCGATCGCGCAGATGCGCGGATCGCTGCTGCGCAGCCCGCTGTCGACGAGGATGCCGCCGCGCTCGCCGACCGTCAGCCCGGCGGCGCGCGCCAGCTCGTCGCGCGGCCGGATGCCGGCCGAGACGATGACCATGTCGACATACAGCGGCTCGCGGTTGGCGAGCTTGAGCCCGGTCACTGCCTGGTGGCCGACGATCGCCTGCGTCTGCGCGTCGAGGTGCACCTGCACGCCGAGCTGCTCGATCGCCCGGCGCAGCACCGCGCCGCCGCCGGCATCGACCTGGCGCGGCATCAGCCGCGGCGCGAACTCGACGACGTGCGTCTCCAGGCCGAGATCGTGCGCCGCCTTGGCCGCTTCCAGGCCGAGCAGGCCGCCGCCGATCACCGCGGCGCGGCGCGCGCGGCCGGCGAAGGCGCGGATCGCCTCGACGTCCTCGATGGTGCGGTAGACGAAAACCCCCGGCGTCTCGATGCCGGGCAGCGGCGGGACGAACGGCGCCGAACCGGTGGCCAGCACCAGCACGTCGTAGCCGAGCAGCGCGCCGCCGCTGGTGCGCACGCGCCGGCGCCGGCGGTCGATCGACTCGACCCGCTCGTTCAGCCGCAGCGCGATGCCGCGCTCGGCGTACCAGGCCTCATCGGCCAGCGAGAGATCAGCCGCCGTGCGGCCGCAGAACAGCTCGCTCAGATGGACGCGGTCGTAGGCCGGGCGCGGCTCCTCGCCGATGCAGGTGAGGGTGAAACGGCGCTCGGCATCGGCCGCCATCAGGCGCGCGCAGAAGCGATGCGCCACCATGCCGTTGCCGACCACGACGACGCGCGTCGGGCGGGTTCGCTTGCGGGTGGCGGGTGCGGTTGCGGACATCATCAGGCTCCTCGATTGCGGGAATAAGCCCCGCACGAAGGGACGCCGTTGTCCGCTGGGTGGACCGTCGTCGGTCGCACCACACTTCGCTCACCGGTTTGCGTCAGCAATGCGTGTGCCGCGCTGCGTCAGACTCCTGCCCTGTGGCCGCACGCTCCTCGGTGCGCCGCGATGCGCACTCGGTAAGCAGGCGCGTGCCCGCGGCGCAGGCACGGATCGCTACTGGCAGGGATTCGATCGGGTGATCGCAGGCGTCTTTCACCACAACGACACAACGGCCGTGGTGTCGTTGTGCCGTGGTGTCGTTGTGGTGAAGGAACCTGTTACGCGGTCGGGTCGAACACCGTACCGTCGAAGAACAGGTCGCTGCCCATGACGATGTCGCCGTCGTCGCTGGCGAGACGCCATGGATCGGCGTGCTCGCCTTCGCGCTTCAGGTCCACCGCCGGCGCGCGCACGCCGACCGCCTGCGCGGCGGCGCGGTAGAGATCGGGCCGGTAGACCTCGCGCGCGATGGCCGACACGTCGAGGCGGTCGTCGATCTGGCCCCAGCGCCGCATCTGCTGCAGCAGCCAGACGCCGTGCGAGATCCACGGAAAGTTGGCGGCGTAGCGATGGAAGACGTGGAAGTCGGGCAGGTCCACCGGCGGCTCGCCGGGGCGCAGCACGACGCGACCGGTGAGCGAGCCGGCGAGCAGTGCCGCCGGCGCGCCGACGTAGCGCGGATCGGCGAGCAGCTGTGCGACCTCTTCGCGGTGCGTGTCGGTCCAGATCGCCGCCTCCAGCAGTGCTTCGAGCAGCGCCTGGTGGCGGCGCGGCTCGCGCTCGGCGAACGCGCGCGGCACCGCGAACACCTTCTCCGGGCTGTTGTGCCAGAGCTCGACCTTGGCGATGACGATGCAGCCGAGCGCGCGCTGCACGGCCAGCGAGCTCCACGGCTCGCCGACGCAGAAGCCGTCGATGGCGCCGCGCGCCAGCGCGTCCACCATGCGCGGCGGCGGCACCACCGAGAGCTGCACGTCGCGATCCGGGTCGATGCCCGCTGCGGCGAGCCAGTAGCGCAGCTCGTAGTTGTGCGTCGCGAACGGGTAGACCATGGCGAAGCGCAGCGGCGCGCGGCCGGCGCCGCGGTCGGCGGCGATGACCTGTTTGAGCGCCGCGGCGGTCACCGGCCGCTGCGCCGTCGCCGCTGCATCGGCGGCCTGCATACGCTCCCACAGCGCGTGCGACACGGTGATGGCGTTGCCGTTCAGATCGAGACTGAAGGCGGTGAGCGTCGGCACCGCCAGCGGATCGATGCCGGCGGCGGCGGCGAGCGGCATGCCGGCGAGCATCTGGGCGCCGTCGAGCGCGCCGACCGCGAGCTTGTCGCGGATCGTCGCCCACGACGCCTCGCGGCTCAGCTCGACCGCCAGCCCGTGGCGGCGGAAGTAGCCGCGCGCCTCGGCGACCGCCAGCACGGCGCAGTCGATCAGCGGAATGAACCCGAGCCGCAGCGGCGTCATGGCAGCAGCTCCGCGGCGGAGACCAGCTCGCGCGCGATGGTGGCGAGGCGCGTCTTGCGGTCCATCGCCATCTTGCGCAGCAGCTTGAACGCCGCCTCCTCGTCGAGGCCGCGGCGCTTCATCAGAATGCCCTTCGCCCGCTCGATCACCTTGCGCTCCTCCAGGCTGGACCTGGCGCTCTCCAGCTCGCGGCGCAGCGCCTGGAACTCGGTGAAGCGCGCGATCGCCACCTCCAGCACCGGCCGCACCCGCTCGGGGCTCAGGCCGCCGACCACGTAGGCGCTGACGCCGGCCTGCACCGCGGCGCGGATCGACTCGCTGTCGCTGCGGTCGACGAACATCACCGTCGGCAGCGCCTGATGCTGGGTGATGCGCGACATGTCCTCCAGCGTGTCGCGGTCCGGACACTCCATGTCGATGACGATCACGTCCGGGCGCGTCGCGCCGATCACCTCCTGCAGGTCGTCGCGTCCGATCAGCGTCGCCACCACCTCGCAGCCGTCATCGCGCAGGCCGCGTTCAATGAGCGCCGCCCGTTCGGCGTTCTCATCGACAATCATGACGCGAATCGGGCTCGGCACAGGGGTCTAGGTATGCAGCAAGCCCGGTGCCACCCCTGTTTGGGTGACTGTCGCCACTCAGAAGGGCGCTCGCTCGACGAGGGTGGGCGTTTCGTAGGCGCTCAACTGCCTAACACAGATGAACACAGACCCCGCCGCCACCCCGCCCGATGATACCCGGAGGCAGCCGAATCGATGCGACAGTGGCGTATCGATCCGCCACGCCACCGCCGATGACGGGACCCATAGAAAAGTCAGATTTGAGGTGGGGTTGGGCTCGGTGTTCATCGGGGCGGCGGGCGGGGTCTGTGTTCATCTGTGGCAGGCAGTTGAACCCCCAAGACCCATCGACTAGGCCTCTAATGATGATGACCGGGGCCGAGGTTCGCAGCAGTTTTCTGGAGTTTTTCCGCGCCCGCGGACACGACGTGGTGCGCAGCTCCTCGATCGTGCCGAGCAATGATCCGACGTTGCTGTTCACCAACGCCGGCATGGTGCAGTTCAAGAATGTCTTCCTCGGCCAGGAGACGCGCGCCAACCCGCGCGCCGCGAGCGCGCAGAAGTGCCTGCGGCTGAGCGGCAAGCACAACGACCTCGAGGAGGTGGGGCGCGACACCTACCACCACACGCTGTTCGAGATGCTCGGCAACTGGTCGTTCGGCGAGTACTACAAGAAGGAAGCGATCGCCTGGGCCTGGGAGCTGCTCACCGAGGTCTGGAAGCTTCCCAAGGACAAGCTCTGGGCGACGGTCTACCGCACCGACGACGAGGCCGAGGCGCTGTGGAAGAGCGAGACCGACATCACCCCGGCGCAGATCCTGCGCTTCGACGAGAAGGACAACTTCTGGGAGATGGGCGAGACCGGCCCGTGCGGGCCGTGCTCGGAGATCCACATCGACCGCGGCCCCGGCTCGTGTGACAAGCAGCACGTCGCCGGCCACCAGTGCGCCGTCAACGTCGGCTGCTCGCGCTACATCGAGCTGTGGAACCTGGTGTTCATCCAGTACGAGCGCCAGGCCGACGGATCGCTCAAGGAACTGAGCGCCAAGCACGTCGACACCGGCATGGGGCTGGAGCGCGTCGTCGCGGTGCTGCAGCACGTCCCGTCGAACTACGACACCGACCTCTTCCGCCGTCTGATCGCCTTCGTCGAGTCGGCGGCCGAGATGAAGTACGGCGCCAACGACGAGCAGGATCTGGCGATGCGGGTCATCGCCGACCACAGCCGTGCGCTCGGCTTCATGATCGCCGACGGCGTCGTGCCGGCCAACGACGGCCGCGGCTACGTGCTGCGCCGCATCCTGCGCCGCGCCGCGCGCCACGCCCGCGTGCTCGGCTTCGAGCAGCCGTTCCTGTGCCGCATGACCGAGCCGCTGCAGGCGGTGATGGGCGACGCGTACCCGGAGCTGCGCGAGCGGCGCGCCTACATCGAAGAGGTCGTCCGCGCGGAGGAGGAGCGCTTCGCCGAGACGCTCGACCGCGGCCTGGCGCTGCTCAAGGAAGAGCGCGCCGCGCTGGGGCTGGCGAAGGAGAGCGTCCTGCCCGGCGCGATGGCGTTCAAGCTGTACGACACCTACGGCTTCCCGATCGACATGACCGAGGACATCCTGCGCGACCACGGCATGACCGTCGACCAGGCCGGCTTCCAGGCCGCCATGCAGGCGCAGAAGACGCGCGGACGCCAGGCGCGCAAGGCGGCCGGCGAGGGCATCATCGTCGGCAGCAGCGCCTCGTCGCGCTTCGTCGGCGACCGCGTCTACCAGCACGAGTCGCCGATCGCGACGCTGTCGGTCGACGGCGAGGAGCGCACGGAAGTGCGCGCCGGCGAGACGGCGCACATCGTCGTCGCCGAGACGCCCTTCTACGGCGAGTCGGGCGGCCAGGTCGGCGACCACGGCCGCATCGAGACCGCCGACGGCGCGCTGGTCGAGATCATCGACACGCTCAAGCCGCGCCCCGACCTCACCGTGCACGTCGGCAACGTACTGCGCGGCGCCCTGCACACCGGCGAGCGCGCCCGCCTGACCGTCGACGAGCAGCGCCGCGAGGCGACGCGCCTCAACCATTCGGTCACCCACCTGCTGCACGCGGCGTTGCGCCACGCGCTCGGCGACCAGGTGCGCCAGGCCGGCTCGCTGGTGGCGCCCGACCGCCTGCGCTTCGACTTCACCCAGCCGACGCCGATCGACGCCGCGACGCTCGACCGCATCGAGGCCGAGGTCAACGCCGCCATCCGCGCCAACGCCGAGGTGACGAGCGAGGAGATGGCCTACGATGCCGCCATCAAGGCTGGCGCGCTGGCCTTCTTCGGCGACAAGTACGGCGACCGCGTGCGCGTCGTGCGCATGGGCGACTTCTCCACCGAGCTGTGCGGCGGCACGCACGTCCGCCGCACCGGCGACATCGGCCTCTTCAAGCTGCGCGGCGAGAGCGGCGTCGCCGCCGGCACGCGCCGCATCGAGGCGATCACCGGCGCCGGCGCGCTCGACTGGGTGCGGCACTCGGAGCACTCGCTCAAGCGGCTCGGCGAGCTGCTGCGCGGCGGCGAGGACGACGTCGCCGAACGCGTCGAGCGCCTGCTCGCGCAACAGAAGCAGCTCGAGCGCCAACTGCAGCAGCTGCAGCGCCAGGTCGCCGGCAACCAGAGCGGCGACCTGCTGGCGCAGGCGCAGACGGTCAACGGGCGCAAGGTCATCGCCAGCCGCGTCGACGACGCCGACCCGAAGCGCCTGCTGGAGATCGCCGATCAACTGCGCGAGCGGCTCGGCTCAGGCGTCGTCGTGCTCGCCAGCCAGCAGGACGGCCAGGTGCGGCTGCTCGCCGCGGTGACCAAGGACCTCGCCGGCCAGGTGCACGCCGGCAAGCTGGTCGGCCAGATCGCACCGCTGGTCGGCGGCAAGGGCGGCGGCCGCCCCGAGCTGGCACAGGCCGGCGGCAGCGATCCCTCGCAGATCGACGCCGCGCTGGCGCGCGCCGTGGAGATCGTCGGGCAGTGACCGGTCCGTCCGCCACTCCGGACAGCCTCGAGGTCCAGTTCGACGATCATCACCGCTTCCACGACCTGCTCGGCCACCACGACGAGCACATCAAGACCATCGAGCGCGCCCTCGGCGTGCGCATCGGGCTCGGCGACCGCACGCTGCTGATCGAGGGCGATGCGGTCGAGCGCGAGCTCGCCGCGCGGGTCCTGAAGGAGCTCTACGGCCTGCTCGAGCACGAGTACCCGATCTACAACAGCGACGTCGACTACGCGGTGCGCATCCTGTCGCGCGACCGCAACGCCAAGCTCAAGGACATCTTCCTCGACTCGATCTACATCACCTCGCACAAGCGCGTGGTGACGCCGAAGAGCGTCGCGCAGAAGGCCTACATCGACGCCATCCGCCAGGACGACATCGTCTTCGGCATCGGCCCGGCCGGCACCGGCAAGACCTATCTGGCGATGGCGATGGCCGTCGCGGCGCTGATGCGCGACAACTTCGCCCGCATGATCCTCACCCGCCCGGCGGTGGAAGCCGGCGAGAAGCTCGGCTTCCTGCCCGGCGACCTGGCCGAGAAGGTGAACCCGTACCTGCGCCCGCTCTACGACGCGCTGCACGACATGGTCGACTTCGACCGCGCGCGCAAGATGCTGGAGAAGGGCGCCATCGAGGTCGCGCCGCTCGCTTTCATGCGCGGCCGCACGCTCAACGACTCGTTCGTCATCCTCGACGAGGCGCAGAACACCACGCCCGAGCAGATGAAGATGTTCCTCACCCGCCTCGGCTACGGCTCCAAGGCGGTGATCACCGGCGACGTGACGCAGATCGACCTGCCGTCGGGCAAGCCGTCCGGCCTCAAGCACGCCATGCAGATCCTGCAGAACATCAACGGCATCCGCTTCTGCAGCTTCAGCGAGCGCGACGTCGTGCGGCATCGCCTGGTGCGCGACATCATCACCGCCTACGACAAGGCGGAAGCGACCGACGAGGCGAAATGAGCCGTGTGCGGCGAGTCGTGGCCGTCACCACGCGTCGCCGCCTGCCCGGCATCACCGCCGCCGCCGTGCGCGCCGATGCGACCGCCCTGCTCGCCCTGCTCAAGGTCGACGCCGAGCTCAGCGTCGCGCTGATCGGCGACGCCGAGATGCACGCACTCAACCGCGACTACCGCGGCAAGGATCGCCCGACCGACGTGCTGGCCTTTGCGCTGCGCGAGGGCGAGGACGCACACCTGCACGCCGACATGCTCGGCGACGTGGTCATCTCGCTCGACACCGCCGCGCGCCAGGCGCGCGAGCGCGGCCACAGCACCGCCGACGAGGTGCGCTTCCTGCTCGCGCACGGCATCCTGCATCTGCTCGGCTACGACCACGAGCGCTCGGCGCGCGAAGCACGCCGCATGTTCGCCAAGCAGCGTGCGCTGCTCACGCGCTTGGCCGCGGACTAGTGCCCGCAGCGGACCGCGCCAATCCGAGGAGGACTCGCATGCGTCAGCGACAGCCCGAGTTGCCCATCGACCTGTACAGCGACGCGGCGATCGCCGACCCGTATCCGCTCTACCGCGCCATCCGCGATCGCGGACCGGCGGTATGGCTGAGCGCGCACGACGCCTGGGCCATCGGCCGCTTCAGCGACGTGCGCTCCGCGCTGCGCGCCGACGCGGTGCTGGTGTCCGGTCATGGCGTCGCCATGAACGAGCTGGTGAACGGGACCGCGTCGCGCGTCACCCTGACCACCGACGGCGACGTGCATCGCCGGCTGCGCAAGGCGTTGATGGCGCCGATGATGCCCAGCGCCCTGCCCGCCGTCGAGGCCGAGATCCAGCAACTCGCCGACCGCCTGGTGGCCGACCTGCTCGAGCGCGACGGTTTCGACGGCGTCGTCGATTTCGCGCAGTATCTGCCGCTCTCCGTCGTCGCACGACTGGTCGGGCTTCCGGACGCCGGACGGCAGCGCATGCTCGACTGGGCGGCGGCGATGTTCGACGTCCTCGGGGTCATGAACGACCGCGGCCAGCGCGCACTGCCGTTGGTCTTCCAACTCGCCGAATACATCGGCGCCCTGCAGCGAGGCGATCTGCGGCCCGACGGCTGGGCGGCACGCCTCTACGCGGCGGCGGACGAGGGGCGCATCGAGCCGGGCGACATCGCCGGCATGCTGATCGACTACGTCGCGCCGAGCCTGGACACGACGATTCTCGCCACCGCGCGTCTGCTCCACGAGCTCGGACGCTGTCCGGATCAGTGGCAGCTCCTACGCGCCGAGCCGACGCTCGTGCCGCGCGCCATCCACGAGGCGATCCGGCTGGCGTCGCCGGTGCGCGCCTTCAGCCGTCTCGCCGCCGACGACTACGTCGTCGAAGGGACCGGCATCCCGGCCGGCGATCGCGTCCTGGTCTTGTACGGGTCGGCCAACCGCGACGAACGGCGCTATGCGGATCCCGATCGATTCGACGTCCGGCGCGACGCCAAGGACCACCTCGGCTTCGGCCACGGCGTGCACCGCTGCGCCGGCAGCTACCTGGCCGAGCTCGAGATGGACGCGTTGCTCCGGGCGATGGTGGCACGCGTCGGCCGCATCGAGGTCGGCGATCCTGCGCTGGCCGTGAACAACGTGCTCTGCGGCTACCGCAGCTTCCGGGCTTCGTTTCGTCGAGACGGTTAGCCGGTTCGGCGCCGGCGATCCGGGTTCAACGCGCTGCGCGGCGCGACCCCCTCGGCCCGCCGCGCTGAGCCTGCTCAGCCGGCCCGGCCCGATACGCACTCCGCGAACTGGTGCCCGCTCGACAGGCGCACGGAGCGGCCGCAGTACTCCTGCTCGCACATGGCGGCGGCCAGCCGCGCATCGCTGCTGACGGCGAGCGCGCGGCGGCCGTCGGGCAGATCGCAGAGCGCGGCGGCGCGCAGCGGGGCGCCCGCCTCGTGCTGCACGGTGTAGGTCACGATGGTCGCCGGGCCTTCGTAGTCGGGCGCGACCGCGACCGCGCGCGTCGCCGCGGCGACCGCGTCGCTGACGTCGAGCCAGGCGCACGGCCGGCGCGGCGGGCGCGTCGACCAGAGGCTGACGCCCTGCTTGGTCAGCATGCCGCTCACCGCACTGACCAGGCCGCTGCTGCCGGCGTCGGC
>JANRJF010000081.1:0-6440 GCA_033764095.1 Deltaproteobacteria bacterium
CCGCACAGGGCGCGCCCCTGCTGCGCGCCGTTGCCGATCACCCCCTGCGCCTCGTCGCAGGCCAGGCCACGGGCGCGGCGCAGATAGGCGGCGATGGCGGCGCGCAGCGCCGGCGCGCCGGCCGCCGGACCGTAGTCGTAAGCGGTGCGCTCGGCGCGCCGCGTCTGCCGGCCGAGCAGCCGCCGCCAGCGGGCGCGCGGCAGCGCCGCCAGATCGGGCAGGCCGTGGCGGAAGTCATAGCGCGGCCGTGGCCGGTTGTGCCCGCGTCCGCTCAGCAACGGCGTGCCGCCGGCGAGCCGGCGCGCGAACGCCGACAGGCGCGGTGGCCGCGCCGCCGGGCGCGCCGCGAGCTGTGTCGGGGCCGTCGGCTCGACGCCGGGCACGACATAGGTGCCGGAGCCGACCCGCGCCTCGACGTAGCCCTCGGCGAGCAACTGCTCGAAGGCGAGCTGCACGGTGATGCGCGACAGCCCGGTCGACTGCGCCAGCGTCCGCGTCGACGGCAGCCGGGCGCCTCCCGCCAGCTCGCCGCTCAGGATGGCGCGCCGCAGCGCCGCGTAGACCTGGCGGTAGCGGGGCCCGTCGGCCTCGATGAGGTGGAGGAACATCTCAGACGCGATACGCGGCTCTGAAGCGATGCGCGGCTCGGAAGCGATGAGCGATGAGCGACGAGCGATGCGCGATGGGCGATGAGCGACGAGTGCGGGTGGGGAGGTCGGATCCTCTCATCGCTCGGCCCTCATCGCTCATCGCTCGCCCTAAAAGTGGACCGACGCTACCGGCCGTAAGTGGCCCCATTCAATAGCCAATCCAGGCGTGCCATGAACAGCACAGTTCGAGACTGCGAGGAGGGCGCGCATGACGACTACGGTCTTTCGGACCTGCACGCTGTGCGAGGCGTGTTGTGGGCTGCGCTTCGAGGTCGAGGGCGACCGCATTCTCAGCGTGCGGCCGGACGACGACGACGTGCTGTCGCGCGGCTTTGCCTGCCCGAAGGGCATCGCCATCGCCGACGTGCATCACGATCCGGACCGGCTGCGCACGCCGATGCGGCGCGATGCGACCGGGCAATTCCATCCGATCGGCTGGGATGAGGCGCTCGACCTCGCCGCCGAGCGGCTGCGCGCCGTGCAGCGCGCGCACGGCCACGACGCGGTGGCGGTCTACCTGGGCAATCCGATCGTCCACAACCACGGCGTGCTGATGCTGCGCGGCGCGCTGCTGGCGGCGCTGAAGACGCGCAACGCCACCAGCGCCAGCTCGCAGGACACCGCGCCGCGCTTCGCGACCTCGTACCACCTGTATGGGTCGTCGATGGCGATTCCGATTCCCGACGTCGACCGCACCGACTACTTCCTCTGCATCGGCGCCAATCCGCTGATCTCGAACGGCAGCTTCCTGTCGGCGCCGAATATGAAGGAACGGCTGCGCGCCGTGCGCGCGCGCGGCGGCAAGGTGATCGTGGTCGACCCGCGCCGCAGCGAGACGGCGCGCGAGGCCGACGAGCACGTCGCCATCCGCCCCGGCACCGACGCGGCGTTCCTGCTGGCGATGGTGCACGTGCTGCAGCGCGACGGGCGCGTCGACCGCGCCGCGCTCGACCGCATCGCCAGTGGCTGGGACGCGGTGGCGGCGCGTCTGGCGCCGTTCGCCCCCGAGCGGGTGGCGCTCCACACCGGCGTGCCGGCCGAGACGATCGTGCGCCTGGCGCACGACTTCGCCAACGCGCCGACCGCCACCGCCTACTCGCGCATCGGCGTCTGCAACAACATCTTCGGCACCCTGGCCACCTGGGCGACCGACCTGCTCAACGCCGCCGCCGGGCGCCTCGGGGCGGTCGGCGGGGCGCTGTTCACCTCGCCGGCAATCGACATCTGCACGCTGATGAAGCTCACCGGCGGCGACGGCCACGACCGCTGGCGGACGCGGGTGCGCGGCCTGCCGGAGACGCTCGGCGACATTCCCACCGCGGCGCTGGCGGAGGAGATCGAGACCCCAGGCCCCGGCCAGGTGCGCGCGCTGCTCACCTTCGCCGGCAATCCGGTGCTGTCGGCGCCGAACGGGCGCCGGCTCAGCGCCGCGCTCGGGCAACTCGACTTCATGGTCGCGATCGACCTGTACGTGAACGAGACGACGCGCCACGCCGACCTGATCCTGCCGCCGGCGTGGTCGCTGGCCGAGGAGCACGTCGACGTGGTGTTCAGCAACTTCTTCGCCCGCAACGCGGCGCGCTGGTCGCCGCCGGTGGTCGAGCGCCAGCCGGGCGAGAAGCACGATTGGGAGATCATCCTGGCGCTGATCGACCGCCTCGGCGGCGGTCCGACCGGCCAGCGCGTGCCGGACGCGATCGTCAACACCCTGCGCAAGCTCGGCTGGCACTGGACGCCGGAGAGCGGGCTCGACGCGGTGCTGCGCCTCGGTCGCTACGGCGACAAGTTCCGGCCCTGGTCGAAGGGGCTGAACCGCAGGAAGCTCGCCGCCGCACCGCACGGCATCGATCTCGGACCGCTGGAGCCCGGCGTGGCGCGTCGCGTCGCGCACAAGGACGGCCTCGTCCACCTCGCCGCCGCGCCGATGCTCGCCGCGCTCGGCGAGCTGGAGGCGGCGGTGGCGACGCCGCGCGATGCCGACGAGCTGCTGCTCGTCGGCCGTCGCGAGCAGCGCACCTGCAACTCGTGGATGCACAACGTCGAGGCGCTGGTGCGCGGCCGCGAGCGCTGCGTGCTCTACGTCCACCCCGACGACGCGGCGCGCGCCGGCGTCGCCGACGGCGAGCTGGCGCTGCTGGAGAGCCGCGTGCACCAGGGCCCGCTGCGCATCCAGGTCACCGACGAGATGCGCCCCGGCGTCGTCAGCCTGCCGCACGGCTGGGGGCACGCCGCCGCCGCGCCGTGGCAGCGCGTCGCCGGCGCGCACCCTGGCACCTCGGCGAACGACTGGACCGACGACCAGCAGGTCGAGACGATCGTCGGCCAGTCGGTGCTGAACGGCGTCCCGGTGCGTCTGCGCCGCTTCGATTCCGAACGCCACAGCGCCGCAGTCTGACTCAACGCAGAGGCGCGGAGGACGCAGAGAACGCTGAGAGAGTCCAGAAGCTCGGTCTTGCTCGGCGATCTCTGCGCTCTCCGCGTCTCTGCGTTGAAGTCTTTACCCGAAGCGATACCGCGCGAAACCGGGCCACAGGCGCGGGTGCGACAACACCGCGGCGATCAGCGGCAGCTGGTCGAAGTAGACGACGCGTTCGATCGCCAGGCCGTCGCGCAGCAGGAAGCGGTCGACGGCAGCAAGCTCGACGCCGCGGCGGCCGATCGGGAACTGCATGCGCCACTCGATGAACACCACGCCGTTGGCGCCACAGGCGCGGTCGATGTCGCCGCGCAGGCCGGGCAGGAACGCGAACAGCGCGCGGAAGTCGGCCAGCGCCGCGGCGCGGCCGCGGATCGGCGGTTTGTTCGGCTGGTAGAGCACGATGTCCTCGTGCAGCAGCGCCGCCAGCCGCTCCGGTGTCGGCGCATTCCAGCCGGCGGTGAAGCCGGCGATGAAATCGTCCTCGACGCGGCGCGCCGTCGGGCGCAAGGGAACGACCTCGCTCATGCGTCCTCCAGACCGCGCTGCAGGGCCAGGCTGTCGCAGTAGAGTCGGCCGCTCAGCACCAGGCCGTCGCGCAGATCGAAGCGCTCGACGCAGGCAAAGCCGCGCCGGCCCTCCCATTCGATGAACAGCAGGCTCTCGTCGCCGGCCCAGGCGCGCGGTGTCAACGCGAGCGGCGCCAAGCGCTCGTAGAACCCCGCCACCTGCGCGCGCGCCAGCGGATCGGTGACCGGGGTGTGCAGCGCGCCATCCTCGCGGTAGCGCGCCGCGATCGCCTGCGGCCGGCCACTCGTCCAGCCGTTGGCACAGGCGTCGACGAAGGCGGCGGCGCCGCGCTGCGGTGCTTCGGCGGCGACCGTGGCGGCGGACACGGTCCAGGTCGGCGGCACCGCGTCCGGCATCAGGTGCGCGAGCAGGGCGGCGCGATCGAAGTAGCGCCGGCCGCGGGTCACCTGCGCGCCGCGCAGATCGACGCGGTACACGGCGCGCCAGGCGATCGGCGCGCCGCCGGGGGCGGCGACGTTGCACGCCTCGACGAACAGCGCCGCGCCGCGCGCCCGCCAGCGTTCGGGCGTCATCTGGAAGCCCGGTGCCATGGCGAGCACGCCCTCGATGTGGGCGGGGATCTCGTCGACGGTCAGCGGTCGCTCCATGCCGTCGTCGAACAGCGTCGCGTCGGGATGAAACAGCGGCAGGTAGGTCTCGACCGATGGCGTGGCGCCGAAGCGATGGAAGCGGGCGAGGAACGCCTCGACGTCCACCGCCGGGGTCTGCGTGCCGCGTGCCACCGCGCTCATCGCGCCTCCCGCAGCATCGGGAACAACGGCGGCGAATCGCCGACCTGCACCGCCGCCTGCAGCACGAAGCCGTGCCGTTCGTAGAGCGGAATGTTCTTCGGGTCGGACGACTCCAGGTAGGCCGGCTGGTGGTCGCGGTCGCAGCGCTGCAGCGCATGGCGCAGCAGCGCCGAGCCGAGGCCGCGCAGCTTGCGAGCCGGGTCGACGCCGATCAGCGGCAGATACCAGTGCGGCTGCGACGGGCGATGAGCGGCGAGCTCGCCGAGCAGCGCGAACGTCGCGTCGCGCCGGCTCGGATCGATCGCCTCGCGCATGAGCTCGACCAGCGCGGCGCCGTCGGAATCGACGCCCGGCGGCAGCCACAGGGCCGCGCCGCCACCATCGGCGAGCAGGTCGGCGCTGCCGTGCGCGAACGCGGCGCCGCCGAAGGCGTGCACGAAGCGCGGATAGAGCTCGACGTAGCGCGCCGGATCGGGGAAGAGCCAGCGCGTCGGCGGGTTGGCGCTGAACGCCAGCAGGAGGATGGCGGTCACCGCACCCTCGTCGGTGCCGGCGGCGGCGCGGATCTCGGTCAGCTCGTCGTCGATCGGGTGCGCCAGCATGGTCCCTCCTCAGCTGTCGGCGTGGTCGAGCTTGTAGGTCACCAGCGCGCGCGCCACCTCACGCTCGCCGCCGGCGACCGACACCTCGCAGACCACCAGGGCGCGGCCGCGCTGGATGACGCGCGCCGTGGCGCGCAGATCCTCGCCGCGCGCCGCCGCCATGTAGTTCACCGTCAGGCCGACGGTGGTGCCGCGCGGGTTGCGGTCGAGGCGCGCGCCGGTCCACGCCGCGGCGGTGGCGGCGACGTCGATCAGCGCCGCGATGGCGCCGCCGTGCACCAGGTCGCCGAGCGTCGTGACCTCGGCGCGGAAGGGCAGCCGCAGGACGGCGACATCCGGCTCGACCCGGTCGAGCGCGACCCCGAGCAGGCGCCCGAGCGGCGCGGCGGCGATGTGGTCGGCGATGACGGCGGCATTGGCGTCGGACATGCGGGCTCCCTCGGTTACCGTTGCACGCTGAGACGATGCCCGGAGCGAATTGGTTACACCAGAGAGCCACTTTCTGGACGGTGGATAGGGCCAATTGAGGAGCTGTCAGCGATCAGCTGTCAGCCATCAGATCGTCTCAGGCTGACAGCTGACAGCTGAAGGCTGACAGCTGACAGCTGAAGGCTCAGTTCCCCCGCGTCACGCGGGGAGCGCCGCGGCCGCGCAGCCAGGTCTCGGCGGCGGGAACGCGATCGCCCTGTAAGACAACCCTGCCGTCGTCGACCCACGAGCCGCAGCCGAGCGCCTTGCGCATCAGCTTGGCGAGCGTCTCGAGCTGTGCGGCGGGGAGCTTGAGTCCCTCGACGATCGTGCAGGTCTTGCCGCCGTGCCCTTTGCGCTCGCGGCGCACGACGATCTGCGCGCAGCGGGTGAGATCCGGCTCGCCGGGACGCGCTGCCGGCGGCAGCGCCGCGCTGGGTGTGTCGCTCACCGCCACGCCGCGCGCGCGCAACAGCTCGCCGAGCGACGAGAGGGATGCGGGCGCGGCGGCCGGTTCGATCCGGGGATCGCGCGGTTTGGACACGCGGCGACGGTGCCGCGCGATCGGTAGCGATGCAAGTGGGATAAGCGGTCCGCGATCGGCTGTCAGCGATCAGCTCTCAGATGCCTTCTGGTTGGCGGCGGATGGCGAACAACCGACAACCGCCGACGGCGGCGAGCCGCAGCGTCCAGCTGCAGCAGGCACCATGATCGTCAGCGACGACCGACACAGCGATCTCCGGCTGACGGCCGATCGCTGACCGCTGAGCGCTGACAGCTATCCCAGCCGCGACATGCGCGCCGGGGCGCCGAGCATCGGGCGCAGCTCGTCGGGCTCGGTGGCGTGGCCCATCGTCTCTTCGTAGGAGATCAGCTTGCGCGTGTAGAGGTCGAGCAGCGACTGGGTCATCGTCTGCATGCCGAACTTCGACTGGCCGACCTGCAGCTGCGAGTAGAGCTGGTGGATCTTGTTCTCGCGGAT
>JANRJF010000082.1:0-4114 GCA_033764095.1 Deltaproteobacteria bacterium
TCGACAACGCCATCGGCAGCCTCTCCGGCGGGCAGCGCCAGGCCCTGACCCTGCTGATGGCATCGTGGCTCCGCCCCCAGCTCCTGCTGCTCGACGAGCACACCGCCGCGCTCGATCCGAAGAGCGCCGACCAGGTCATCCGCCTGACCGAGGAGATCGTCGCGCGCGATCGCCTGACCACCCTGATGGTCACCCACTCGATGCAGCAGGCGGTCAACCTCGGCGACCGCATCGTCATGATGCACCGCGGCGCCGTGCTGCACGCCGCGCAGGGCGCCGACAAGCGCCGCCTGCGCGTCGACGACCTGCTCGGCCGCTTCGAGGACGTCCGCCGCCGCGAGCTGCTCGACCCCAGCGCCGCGGAGCTGCTTGCGGCGCTGTACGTCTGATTGCGGGCGATTGGCCACGGATTACACGGACAGTCTCAACACGGATTTCACGGAGGGATCCTCTTGGGTTCTCTCGTGCCAGGTCTCTCACTCTCCGGTCTCTCTCCTTCCGTGAAATCCGTGTTGAGACTGTCCGTGTAGTCCTGGCAGAGCCGTCCGCGCAGTGCGGCGCGCCTGCGGTGCTCTGGCGCCACTGCGAGAGAATCCGGCGGCGGCGCCGAGCTGGACTCACCCGCCGCGCACCCGGTTGGCGCGGAACGCGGCTTGCACGGTACGACCCGGGTCCGGGGGCCCGGGAGGGATGGCCATGCTGCGACGAAGGGGAAGCGTGCTGTTGGCCGCCTGCGTGTTCGCGCAGGTCGCGACGGCGGCATGGGACGACGAGGCGCGCGTCGCGCTCACCGTCGGTGACGAGATCGCTGGGTTCGGGCGCCTCGGGCTGTACGGCATCAACTACCCGGTCGCGCTCGACGACCGCGGCGGCGTCGTCTTCCGCGGCACGACCTCGGAGGGGCGCGAGGGCTTTTATCGCGGCGACGCGAACGGGCTGACGACGCTGTGGTCGAGCGAGCGGCGGTGGGACGGTGCGCCGCCGCAACTGGCGGTGAGTCACGGGGGGCGCGCCTGGCTGACCCTGTTCCCGCAGGTGTACGAGCTGCGCGACGGCGGCATGGACCCGGTGGCCGACCTGACGGCGCTGCTGCCCGCCGGCGAGCGCTTCTGCGGCGGCGAGTTCCGCGTCCTGCTCAACGACGCTGGCGACCTCGCCTTCCTGCTGATCAGCGCGCCGGCCAGGACCGGGTGCGACAGTTCCGACATGCCGTATGTCAACGAGCGCGCCGGCATCTATCTGCGCCCGGCCGGCGCCAGCGCGGCGCAGTTGGTGGCGCAGCGTCCGGGAGACTCATCGAGCCCGTTCGACACGCTGGATCTGTTCGCGCTCGCCGATGACGGGACGGTGCTGTACCACGCGGCGGCGGCGAGCCCATCCGAATCCGGCGGCCTGTTCGCCTGGCGCGGCGGGCTGACGCAATCGCTCCTCACGGCCGAGACACTGCGCGCCGACGGGACGCCGCTCGGCGCCTTCACGGCGGTCGCGGCGAACGGCAGCGGCGACGTGGCGGTGATCGCCAGCGACGATGGCGCGCTGTATCGCGCCGCCGCGGGCGCTCCGCAGCGCCTCATCGGGCCAGGCGACCTCGGCCCGACATTGTCGCCGATCAGTCGCATCACGCACGCGTCGCTCAACCCCGCCGGTGACGTCGCGGTCACCGTGCAGTGGGACGGTCCGCCCAATCCACCGTGGAACGCCGAGCTCGACGGCGTCATGCTGATCGGTGACGACGGCGTCCCGGTGACGGTGGCAAGCGCGGCGACCGTCGGCCTGCTCAATGCGCGCGGCGAGGTCGCCTACTTCCTGATCGGCGGCCCGCAGTTCACCCCGCTGGTCGAGCAGGACGGCGCGTACGCCATCGAGCTGTGGCGCGACGGCGTCGTGCGCCGCGTCGTCGCCGACGGCGATCGCGCCCCAGATGGTGGCGCGTTCGCGTCGCAATGGCTGATCGCCAATGCGCTGCGCCTGACCGAGGACGGGCGCGTGCTGCTGACCAGCTTCGCCGCGGAGCGGCGCCAGGCGGTGCTGTGCGGCGACGCCGCCGGCTTTCATGCGGTGGTGCGGCAAGGCGACCCGGCTCCGGGCGGCGGCGTGTTCACCGACTTCGGACCGCTCTTCGAAGTGGATGGGGCGTTCGTGTTCGCCGCGGCGAGCGCGCCGGCTGCCCACGTGTACGGTGGTCCGATCGCGCTGTACCGCGCCACGCCGACACGGATCGAGCGCCTGCTCGGCGAGGGCGACGTGGCCGCAGGCGGCGCAGTCATTCAGCGTTTGGTCGACGGCGACGACGGGTTCCACGAAGCGTCGCGGGTGACCTATGCGGCGGCGCCCGACGGCACGGTCTTGATCCACGCCGATAGCAGCGCCGGGCGCCGGTGGTTCCGGCTCCGACCCGGCGGCGCCATCGAGATCGCGCGCGTGGGTGCGGCGTCGATGGCCGCGCTGGCCGGCGACGGCAGCGTCATCGCCGCGCTGCGGCGCGGCGATCCATCGCCGTATCCGGGCCGCTACGAAGCGCTGGCGCGTTGGGATGATGGCCCGGCGCCGACCGTGCTGCTGGCGTACGACGATCCGGTGTTCGGTGCGCCATCGCGTCACTTCACCGGCCTGGCGGTGCGCGATCGCCGGGTGTTCTTCCAGCGCAGCGGCGTCGACGGGGCATGGTACTCCTACCTGCTCACCGATGCCTCGCTGGCGGTCATCCCGCCGCCCGATCTGCAGCCGCAGCGGCGGTGCTGGTCGCCTGCCTTCCTGCCCAGCGGCAGGCTGCTCTGCACGACCGCACACGACGACGGTGGCGGCGGGGAGCCGTTCCCGCTGCTGCTGGCAGACGCCACCTCGGCGACGGTGATTCCGCCGCTGCGCAACCCGAATGAGTGGGTCGGTGCGATCAATGATCGCGGCGACGCGCTCCTGATCTCCGCCCGCACCGAGGGGGACGTGTTGCGCGAACGTCTGCGCCGCGCCGGCGCCGACGCGGCGTTGCCGTGCCCGCTGCCCCCAACTGCCGTGCCGGAGCCGTTTCCGACTCAACCGACCCCGACGCCGCAACCGGGGCCGAGCTGTACGGACGATGCCTGCGTACGTCTGAGCGTCAGCGTCGGCAGCGGCCGCCACGGCGAGTTGGTGACACTCGAGATGCGGCTCGCCGACTCGCCGTGGCCGGTTGCCGGCGTGCAGAACAACCTGGAGATCGATCCCGCCGTCGCGGCGATCGCCGCGGCGGTGGACGGTCGCCCGGCGTGTCGCGTCAATGCGGCGATCGACAAGCACGGCACCGCTTTCTCGTTCCAGTCCAACGGCGCCGTGCGCGCGCTGGTGCTGGCGCTGGACAACCTCGACCCGATTCCTGACGGGTCGCTGCTGTACAGCTGCGACGTGCGTCTCGCCGCCGACGCGCAACCCGGGCGCTATCGGGTGCGCGTGCTCGACGCCGCCGCCTCCGACCCGAACGGCCAAGCCCTGCCGGCCGAGGGGACGGGCGAGATCGAGGTGTTGGCCGAGACGACGGCGCCGGTCGATCCAACCGGCGGCGCCGGCGGCGGTTGCCAGATCGCTGCTCGCGAGGGCGCGACCGGTGCCCTGTGGTGTGCCGTCGCTGGCCTGCTGCTGCTGGCCGCGGGTCGAGTGGCTCGCGCGCGGGTAGTCGCGGGCGGTCGATCTGCCACGGATTAATTGGACAATCGCAGCCCGGATTTCACGGAAAGAGAGGGCCTGGAAATACGCAGCCGTCAGCGGGGTGTTCCGTGAGATCCGGGCTGCGATTGTCCGTGTAATCCGTGGCAAAGGCGTTCGTGCCCCTCGGATGTATGCGGGCGCACAAACGCGCTAGGGCTGGCGGGATGACGTCAAAGAAGCCGCCCGCCGAGGCGCGGGGATTTGCCGCGCTGCAGCTCGATGCGCGCCTGTTGGAGAGCCTCACCGGCCTCGGATACGAGGAGCCCACCGCCATTCAGCAGGACGCCATCCCGCCGCTGCTCGCGGGCCGCGATCTGGTCGGCCAGGCGGCCACCGGAACCGGCAAGACCGCCGCCTTCGCCCTGCCGCTGCTGCACCGGCTGGCGGCGCAGCGGCGGCAGGGCGGCGACCCCGCGGCGCTCATTCTGGTGCC
>JANRJF010000083.1:0-2231 GCA_033764095.1 Deltaproteobacteria bacterium
GGAAGTCTGCGACGGCACCAACCCGACCTGTCCGTCGGATTCCTTCGAGCCGTCCGGCACCGCCTGCGGCAGCTCGGCGGACGACGATTGCACCAACCCCGACACCTGCGACGGTTCGGGCCTGTGCGAGACCAACCACGAACCGGCGGCGACCGTGTGCAGCGACGGCAATGCCTGCACCTCGGCCGATGCCTGCGACGGTTCCGGCATCTGTGACGGCGGCGCGCCGACCGTCTGTGCCCCGTGCGAACTGTGCGACAACGTCGGCGGCTGCACCCCGGCGATCCAGCTCACCTGCGAGCCGGGCGCCGCGGACAAGTCGCTGCTGGTCGTGACCAACTCGGCCACCAACACCAGCGATCGCATCGTGTTCAAGTTCAAGGGCGCCAACGCGATCGCCAAGAGCGACTTCGGCGATCCCTCGCTGAACTCGAACTACCAGCTCTGCATCTACGACGACAAAGCGTCACCCGGTTCGCCGCAGACGCTCGTCTACGCCACCTCGGCGCCGGCCGCGGGCACCTGCCCGACCGGGGACTGCTGGCGCGAGCTGAGCAGCGGCTTCCTCTACCGCGACAGTGCCCTCACTCCGGACGGCGCCGAGCGGGTGCTGCTCAAGGCGGGAGCGGCCGGCCGCGGCCGCATCCTGTTCAAGGCCAAGGGCGCGGCGCTGGGCCTGACGCCGCACAACCCGGGCGTCTTCTTCAGTCAGAGCGACAACGTCACGGTCGTGGTCGCGGCGGACAACGCGCCCAAGTGCTTCAAGACCGTGTTCTCCCGGCCTTGGCTCAAGAACCTGACCAGCGGCTACAAGGACAAGAACTAGCCGCGCTCCGACCTCTCTCCCGCACCCAGAGCGCCGGCCGGGGGCCTTCCGCGCCCCGGCCGGCGACCTCTCCTCGAATCGCGGTTGCCACGCCGCCACCGGCGCTGGCAGTATGCGCGTCGCCCCCATGAGTCCGGTAGCCGGCCGCCGGCGGCGTGCCCTCGTCTGCGTCGCACTGATCGCGAGCATCGTGGCGCTCTACGCGCCGGTTCGCGAGCACGATTTCGTCAACTACGACGACCCCGAGTACGTGCTCGAGAACACGCCCGTGCGGGCCGGCGTCACCCCTGCGGGGATCCTCTGGGCGTTCACCCACTTCCACTCCGCCAACTGGCATCCGTTGACCTGGATCTCGCACATGGTCGACTGCCGGGTCTTCGGCCTGGACGCTGGCGCGCATCTGATGGTCAACGTCGCGCTGCACGCCCTCGCCGCGGCGCTGCTGTTCCTGTTTCTGGAACGCGCCACCGGCGCCTTCTGGCGCAGCGCCTTCGTCGCGGCGCTGTTCGCCGTTCACCCGCTGCGGGTGGAGTCGGTGGCCTGGGTCTCGGAGCGCAAGGACGTGCTGGCCGCGCTCTTCTGGATGCTCACGCTCCATGCCTACGCCTGGCACGCGCGCGCCCCGAGCGGCCGCCGCATGGCGCTGGTCACCGCCGCGTTCGCCGGCGGTCTGCTCGCCAAGCCGATGCTGGTGACGCTGCCGTTCGTTCTCTTGTTGCTCGACCTCTGGCCGCTCGACCGCCCCCGCACGCGCGCCCTGCTGCTCGAGAAGATGCCGCTCTTCGCGCTGGTGCTGGCGTCCTGCGCCGTCACCATTGCGGCGCAGTACACCGCCGGCGCGATGGTGGCCCTGGTCCCGGGCTTCGGTGTCTCCTACCGCGTCCAGAACGCGATCGTGTCGTACGCGACCTACCTCGGGCAGACCGTCTGGCCGACCGACCTGGCGGTCTTCTACCCACCTCGGACGCCGGTGCCGCCGGCCGAGGTCGCGCTGTCGGCCGCCGTCCTGCTCGCGATCAGCGGTCTGGTGGCGCGTCACGGCGCGCGGCGTCCGTATCTCCCGCTCGGCTGGCTCTGGTATCTTGGCGTGCTGGTGCCGGTCATCGGCCTGGTCTGGGTCGGCGAGCAGGCGCGCGCCGACCGCTTCACCTACCTGCCGCAGATCGGCATCGGCATCATCGTCGCCTGGGGCGTGAACGATCTCCTCGCGCGCTGGCCGCGGCGGGCGTGGGTGCTCGCGCCGGCCGCAACGGCGCTGCTGCTGGCGTGGGCCGCGGCGACGCGCGTCCAGATCGGCTACTGGCGCAACACCCAGACCCTGTTCGAGCACGCGCTGGCGGTGACGCGCGACAACCACGTGGTGCACGCCAACCTCGGCGCGGAGCTCGCCAGGCTCGGGCGGACG
>JANRJF010000084.1:0-16155 GCA_033764095.1 Deltaproteobacteria bacterium
GTCGGTCCGCCGGCCGCCTTTGCCTGGCGGCGTGCGGCCGCGCCGCTGCGCCCGCGCCGCCCGCGCGCCGAGGCGCCGCCGCGTACGCCGCGGCGCATCCATCCGCGTGCCGATCCGCCCGATCCGATGCGCCTGGCGCGCCAACTCGCCGATCGCGGCCGCCTGCCCGAGGCCGCCGCACTCGCCACCGCCCAACTGGCCAGCGCGCCGGTCGATACCGAGGCGCTGACGCTGCTCGGCATCGTGCGCGCCGCGCAGGGCCGCGACGACGAAGCCGCGCAGCACCTGCGCCGCGTCCTGTCGCTCGCCCCGCAGCACGAGGAAGCGCTACTCCACCTCGCCCTGGTCCTGGAGCGCGCCGGCGACCAGATCGGCGCCGCCCGCCTGCGGGCGCGGGCGAAGAGTAGCCACAGATGAACACAGATCCGCGCCGCCCCGCCCCGATGAACACCGAGCCCACCCCCACCTCAATCGCAGCTCCCCTGGTGATTGACTGGTTGGGCTGGTGGGGCTGCTCCGTGTTCATCGGGGGGCGGAGCGGCGGCGCTCTGTGTTCATCTGTGGTCTCCGAGGGCGCGCCACGATGAGCACCGATCACTGCTGGAGCACGATCGGCATCGAGGGCGATCACAGCTGCCCGGAGCTGGCGGCGGTCATCCACTGCCGCAACTGCCCGGTATTCGCGCGCGCGGCGCGGCAGGTGCTCGAGCGGCCGGCGCCGGACGACTACCTGGCGCAGTGGGCGGCGCGGCTGGCGCTGCCCGAGGACGAGGAACAGGGAGAGACCCGCTCGCTGGTCGTCTTCGTGCTCGCCGGCCGGCACTTTGCGCTGCCGACCGCGACCTTCGTCGAAGCGGTCGAGGTGCGCCCGGTGCATGTCATACCGCACCGGCGCGGCGTGCTCACCGGCCTCGCCAACATCCGCGGCGAGTTGCAGCTGTGCGTCTCGCTGCCGGCGTTGCTCGCACTGCCCGCCGCCGACAGCGCGCCGGCCCGGCCGCGTCTGGCGGTGATCGAGCATGACGAGGCGCGCTGGGCCTTCGCCGTCGACGATCTGCTCGGCGTGCAGCGCGTCGAGGTCGACGACCTCACCGCGCCGCCGGCCGACGCGCACCCGCTGGTCGCCCAGCACTTCCCACTGCGCGCGGTAACCGTCGCGCTGCTCGACGAGAGCCGACTCGGCGCCGCGCTGCGTCAGGCGGTGGCATGAGCGACGACGACCTGTCGCTGCTGGCGCTGTTCCGCGCCGAGGTCGAGTCGCATGCCGCGGTGCTGAGCGACGGCCTGGCGCGCCTCGACGCCGGCAGCGAGGCGGCGGCGATCGAGCCGCTGATGCGCGCCGCGCATTCAATCAAGGGCGCGGCGCGCGTCGTCGACCTCGACGCCGCCGTCCGCCTGGCGCACGCGATGGAGGACGCGCTGGTCGGCGCCCAGCACGGCCGACTGCGGCTGAGCCCGGCCGATGTCGACGTGCTGCTGCGCGGGCTCGACTGGATCGTCGCGCTCAGTACACAGAGCGAAGACGACCTGCCGATCTGGATGGTCGCCCACGGCGAGGCGGCGGAGGAACTGGAGCAGCAGCTGGCGGCGGTGGGAAGCGGGGCGACCTCTCCCACCGCACCCCCGTCCGACACCGGCCCCCACCCGGGCCCTCCCCCGCTGCGCGCGGGAGGGAACGCACCGGCGTCGTCGTTCGACAACGATGCCGTGCGCATCACGGCCGACACGCTGTCGCGGCTGATGGGGCTGGCGGCGGAGTCGCTGGTGCAGGCGCGGCGGCTCGAACCGCTCGGCGCGGCGCTGCAGCAACTCAAGACCCGCCAGCATGCACTCGCCGACCTGCTCGACGGCCTGCGCGACAGTCTCGCCGGCAGCGCGCCGCGCGAGCGCGCGCCGCGCCTGACGGCCGATGCGCTGCACGCGCTCGACGACTGCCGCCAGCTGCTCGCGGCGCGCATCGCCGAGGTCGACCGCTTCGCGCTCGACAGCGCGACGCTCTCCGCCCGCCTCTACGACCAGGTGATCGCCAGCCGCCTGCGTCCCTTCGGCGACGCGACGCCGGGGCTGGCGCGGGTGGTGCGCGACGTCGCCCGCCAGCTCGGCAAGCAGGCGCGCCTGGAGATCGGCGGGCTCGGCACCGCGGTCGACCGCGAGATCCTCGCCGCGCTCGACGCGCCGTTGAACCACCTGCTGCGCAACGCCGTCGACCACGGCATCGAAGCTCCCGAGCTGCGCGCCGCCGCCGGCAAGCCCGCGGAGGGCCGCATCAGCCTCGATGCCATGCATCAGGACGGCCTGCTGCTGGTGCGAGTGCGCGACGACGGCGCCGGCATCGACGCCGAGTCGGTGCGGCGCCGTATCGTCGCGCGCGGCCTCGCCGACGCCGAGCTGGCCGCCGGCCTCAGCCCCGAGGAGCTGTTCAGCTTCATCCTGCTGCCCGGCTTCTCGACGCGCGACGACGTCAGCCAGATCTCCGGCCGCGGCGTCGGCCTCGACGCGGTGCAGACCATGGTACAGGCCGCCGGCGGCACGCTGCAGATCGCCAGCCCGCCGGGCGGCGGCACCGAGTTCAGCCTGCGCCTGCCGGTGACGCGCTCGGTGCTGCGCACCGTCGTCGCCACCATCGGCGGCGAGCCCTACGCCGTGCCGCTGGCGCGCACCGGGCGCATCGTCGCCGTGGCGCCGGCGCTGCTGCGGCACGACGACGGCCGCGCCAGCCTGCGCGTCGACGACGACCACGTCCCCCTGCTCGCCGCCGCCGACGTGCTGGAGCTCGACGGCGCGCCGCCGGCGGAGAGCGGCCTCGCACTGGTGATCGGCGAGGCGGCGGAGCGCGTCGCCCTGGAAGTCGAGGCGCTGCTCGGCGAGCACGACCTGGTGGTCCACCCGCTCGACGCGCGGCTCGGCAAGGTGCCCGACGTCGCCGCCGCGGCGACGCTGCCCGACGGCACGCCGGTGCTGGTGCTCGACGTCGACGACCTGGTGCGCTCCGCCGCGGCGCTGCGGCAGGGCGGTCGCGTTCGCGCGCGCCGCGAGACGGCGCAGCACCGGGTGCGCCGCGTCCTGGTGGTCGAGGATTCCCTCACCGTGCGCGAAATGGAGCGGCGGGTGCTGGAACGCGCCGGCTACGCCGTCGACCTGGCGATCGACGGCATGGAAGGCTGGAACGCGCTGCGGCGCGGCGACTACGACCTGGTGCTGACCGACATCGACATGCCGCGCCTCACCGGGCTGGAGCTGGTGCGCCGCCTGCGCGCCGATCCGCGCCTGCGCGCCCTGCCGGTGGTCATCGTCTCGTACAAGGATCGCGACGAGGACCGGCAGCGCGGCCTCGCGGCCGGCGCCGACCGCTATCTCACCAAGAGCAGCTTCCAGGACGACACGCTCGCCGCGGTGGTGCGCGAGCTATTGGAGACGCCGCGATGAGGATCGCCATCGTCAACGACCTCGGCCTGGCGGTGGAGGCGCTGCGCCGCGTCGTGCGCTCGATCCCCGGCGCCGAGATCGCCTGGGTGGCACGCGACGGCGAACAGGCGATCGCGCAGTGCGAACGCGACCGGCCGGATCTGGTGCTCATGGACCTGGTCATGCCGGTGGTCGACGGCGTGCAGGCGACGCGCGAGATCATGCGCCGCTCCCCCTGTCCGGTGCTGGTGGTCACCGCCTCGGTGCGCGGCAATGTCGGCAAGGTGTACGACGCGCTCGGCTGCGGCGCGCTCGACGCCGTCGCGACGCCACGCCTCGGGCTCGCCGGCGACCTCGCCGGCGCCGAGGACCTGATCCGCAAGATCGCCACCGTGCACGCGCTCGCCGCGCAGAGCGAGACGCGCGGCAGCGCTTCGTCCGCGGCCGACGCGCCCGCCGCCGCCGCGCCGCACACGCTGCCGCCGCTGATCGCCATCGGCGCCTCGACCGGCGGCCCGCATGCGCTGGCCACCATCCTCGCCGCCCTTCCCGCCGACCTGCCCGCCGCGGTAGCGGTGGTGCAGCACATCGACCGCGTCTTCGCGCCCGGCCTGGCGCGTTGGCTGGGGCGCCGCACCGCCCTGCCGGTGAGCCCGCTGGTTGCCGCCGAGCCGCTGCGCGCGGCGCGCATCGTCGTCGCCGCCGGCGACGGCCACCTGGTGCTCGCCGACGATCTGCAGCTGAAGCTCAGCGACACGCCGCGCGACACGCTGCACCGCCCATCGATCGACATTTTTCTCGCCAGCGTCGCGCAGCGCGTGCCGGGCCGCGCCGTCGGCGTGCTGCTCACCGGCATGGGCCGCGACGGTGCCGCCGGTCTGCTCGCCATGCGCCAGGCCGGCCATCCGACCATCGCCCAGGATGAAACCTCCAGCATCGTCTACGGCATGCCCAAGGCCGCCGCCGACCTCGGCGCCGCCACCGAGGTGCTGCCGCTGCAGCGCATCGCGCCGCGGCTCGTCGAGTTGGTGAGGAAATCATGAGGATCAACCCCTCACCACAGAGGCACGGAGACACGGAGAGCAGAATGAGCTTTCTCCTCTTGCCTCCGGGCCTCCGTGCCTCTGTGGTGAATGCTTTTTCAGGAGACTCCGGATGACCATGCCCGCCTTGCGCCAGCACCGCATCGTCGTGCTGCTCATCGACGACCAGCGCATCGTCGGCGAGGCGGTGCGGCGCATGCTCGCCGCCGAATCCGACATCGCGCTGCACCACGAGATGGACCCGGCCCAGGCGGTCACGCGTGCCGCGGAGCTCGAGCCAACCGTCATCCTGCAGGATCTGGTCATGCCCGGCATCGACGGACTGACGCTGCTGCGCACCTTCCGCGACAACGAGGCGACCCGCCAGGTGCCGCTGATCGTGCTGTCGAGCAAGGAGGAGCCGAAGACCAAGGCCGAAGCGTTCGCGCTCGGCGCCAGCGACTACCTGGTCAAGCTGCCCGACAAGGTCGAGCTGGTGGCGCGTATCCGCCACCACTCGAACGCGCACATCGCCGCGCTGCAGCGCAACGAGGCGTACGCGGCGCTGGTCGCCAGCCAGCAGGCGCTCGCCGCCGAGCTGGCCGAGGCGGCCGACTACGTGCGCTCGCTGCTGCCGCCGCCGCTGCGCGGACCGATCACCACCGCCTGGGAGTTCGTCAGCTCGACGTCGCTGGGTGGCGACGGGCTCGGCTACGGCGACCTCGACGCCGACCACTTCGCCATGTTCCTGCTCGACGTCACCGGCCACGGCGTCGGCGCCGCGCTGCTGTCGGTCTCGGCGATGCACGCCATCACGGCGCAGACGCTGCCCGGCGTCGACTTCCGCGATCCGGTCGCGGTGCTCGGCGGGCTCAACGACGCCTTCCCGATGGAGCGCCACAACAACATGTACTTCACCATCTGGTACGGCGTCCTGCATCGCCCCAGCCGCACCCTGCGCTACGCCAGCGCCGGCCATCCGCCAGCGGTGGTGCTGGCCGACGGCCACGCGCCGCAGCGCCTGCGCACCGAGGGCATGCCGGTCGGCTCGCTGCCCGACCTGCCCTTCGCCAGCGCCACCGCCACGCTGCCGCCGCGCGCCCGCCTCTACCTGTGCAGCGACGGCGCCTATGAGATCACCCGCCCCGACGGCGGCATGATGCGCTTCGACGAGTTCGTCGCCCTGCTCGCGGCGCGCGGCGAGCCCGACGGCGCCGCCCGCCTCGCCGCCGTCGTCGCCGCCGTGCGTGCCGAGCAGGGCAAGCCGACCTTCGAGGACGACCTCTCGCTGCTGGAGCTGGTGATCGAATGACGGCGTACGCCACGGCGCGTCTGCCACCGCTGCGAGCCTTGAAGGCAGCCGCCCGCAGCGGCGACTCGACCGCGGCGCACAACATCCCGATCGCCTATCGCGACGCAGGGAATTTGCGGCGTGCAGTCTTCTGGTGGCAGCGCTTCGCGTCCGACGGTGACGGCGAGGCCGCGCTCGACGTCGGGTACGCGTATCAGTACGGCCTTGGCGCGCGCCGTGCTCCACAACGCGCTATGCAGGCATTGCGTCAGGCGCTGCGCTCGCGCGACATCACCGAATACGGCCGCGAAGAGGCGGCCTACCACCTCGCGGTCCTGACCCTCGACCGCGGTGGCTCCCGCCGCCAGGTGCTGACGCTGCTGTGCCTCGCCAAGCGCGACGGCGACTACCCCGAAGCCGCGCGACTGGCGGCCGCCGTCGAGGCGGGTCGCCCGATCGCAGCATGCCGCTGTCGGCGCGGGCGGTGGCGATCAATCCGTGGACAGGCTGCCTGCGCGCGACACCGACAGCCACGCCGTTCGTAGTGATGGCCGAGCAGCGCACCGACACGGAACGACTGCCGCTCGTCGCCTCAATTGTCATCGCCGTCTTTCTGCTCGTCCCAACCTTCTTCTGTCACTTCATCCTGTGGGCTGGTGGCGTGCCAGCCTTCGACGACATCCAGTGGGTTCCGCTGTTGACCTGGGCGGCCTGGCTTGGATCACTCGGCGCTGCGGCTCTTTGGTGGGAGCGTTCTCGCGTCGCGCGTAGCGCCCCGATGCTGGCGACCATCGCGCTGATTGTCTTCTGGCGACGCGGTCCAATCGACCCCGCGGCTCTGCTTGGCGACCTGGCGATCGCGGTGGGGTGCGGAGCTGTCGCGTGGTTCTCCATCTGGATCCAGGTTCGCGACGACGATCCCTCGTAGCTTCACGCCGCGGTTCGCTGCCGGCTCGCATGTCGCGCCCATTCATTGTACCGGCCCGCCCGCATCGGCGCGCAGCGCCGACTCCGCGACAAGCGGCGCACTCAACAGCGTCCCGCTTCTGCGCTGCGCTGGCATAGATGCCGGGCGGAGCCGAACCGCGCGGACCGCTCTGCTTCCCGGCTTGGCGGCTGAGGTGGCGGACTCCGCGCGGCGGCCGCCGCCCTCTCTTCCGCGTCGCGGCGATTGCGAATCAGGGTTGTTTCGGGTCAGGTTGGACAGATGCCGTTCCGACTGCTCGTCCTACTCCTCACCCTCGCACCCGGCGCCGCCTCGGCGCTGACCGTCCTCAGCACCGGCAAGAGCCTGGCGATCCGGCATGGCTGGACCGCCATCCGCGTCGGCGCCGATCCCGCCCTGGCGACCCTGGTCGATCCGAGCGGCTGCCCCGGCGCCGTGTCGGTGCGCATCGCCGCCTACCCGACCGCCCGCAATCTGGTCATCGGTCCACCAGCGGTCGCGCTGCCCTGTGAGCACTGGGCGCCGGTCGCCAACGGCTGGCTCTATCGCGACGACAGCGGCAGCGCCGGCGGCACCCGCCTGCTGCGCTACACGACGCGCGGGCTGGTGCTGCTGGCGGCGGCGCCGGGATTCGCCCTGCCGCCCGGCCCGGTCGGCTTCGTGCAGGCGGACGTGACCATCGGCACGACGCGCTACCACGTGCGGTTCCACGATTTCCGTCGCAACCAGGCCGCGGCCATCGCCTCGCCACGCGCTTCGCGCGCCGCCGGCGAGGCCGAGCGGGCCTTCTGGCAGACGCTGTTCGGCGAGGCGGAGCTCGCCGATCGCGCCCTGGCCCTGCTCACCGCCGTGGCGGACCGCGAGCCGGCCAACGGCCGCGCGCCCTTCCTCGCCGCCATGACCCATCTGTATCTCTTCGGCGAGGCGGTGACCGCGTATCCGCGCGCCACCCCGGCGCAAAGCGCTCACATCGACGCGGCGCGCGCCCACTTTGCCCGTGCCCTGCCGTTGCTCTACCAACCCGGCGTCGGCGACACGCGCGCGCCCGGCTTCGCCTCGGGCACGACCTACGTCGCCGGCGTGCTCGCCGGCGACGACGCGCTGCGCGCCCAGGGCGTCGCCGAAATGGCGGCCGCGGCGGAGATCAATCCGCTGTTCAACGCGTTCAATCCGATCGGCGCCGTCCCGCCCGCCGTCTTCCCCTCCGATCCCGAATACGCCGGTGCCCTGCGCCTGCTCGACGAGTACTTTCCGCAGGCCGCGCTGCAGTGCGCCGGACCCGACGGCGTGCAGGGCGAGATCTGCTTCAACGACGGTCTCGCGCCGCACAACCTGGAAGGAACGTTTCTCTTCTTCGGCGACGTCTACGCCAAGGCGGGCCGCGTCGAAGCGGCGCGCAACGCCTACCAGACGTCGTTCGACGTCGGCCGGCAGTCCGGCTGGCGCGCCGAGTTCCTCGCCGAGGTCCAGCAGCGGCTCGACGACCTGCCCGCCAACGTGGCGCGCTTCCAGGACGCCGACCCGGACAACGATCCGCCCATGCTCGGCGTCGCCAACCGCGGCTGCGCCCACTGCCACTTCCAGTAGCGCGGCGCGCGGGCCCAGGCCGCGGCGCCTTACGGGCCGATCTGGCGGCCGAGGTCGCGCACGGCGGGATCCTCGGCCAGGCGTTGAATCTTCGGATCCGACAGCAGCGCGCCGAAGTCGCCGCGCGCGATGGCGGCGGCCACGTCGGGATCGTTCAGCACCGCCTGCACCTCGGGGTCGTCGCGCAGTGCCTGTACCTGCTCGGCCATCTTCGGGTCCGACAGGATGCGCTGCTGCATGCCGCGCACCGACTCCGCGGCGGCCTCGTTGGGCACCGCCGCCTGCTGCGCGGCGGCCGCGCCAGCGAGTCCCGCGCCGAGCAGCACGGCGGCCATCAGGCGAGTCAATCTCATCGCGGCGCAGCGTAGCAGCGCCGGCCGCCGCGCTCAGCAGCAATCTCGAGGGGCGTCGCGCCGCGCCGCTTGACCGGCGCATGCGAAGGCGCTTGGCAGGATCCCGGCATGCTGGAGCACATCCTCACCCTCATCACCGTCGCCGCGGCGCTCGGCGCCGGGCTGATCGCCGGCACCTTCTTCGCCTTCTCGACCTTCGTCATGCGCGCGCTCGGCCGTCTGCCGGCAGCGGAGGGCATGGCGGCGATGCAGTCGATCAACCTCGTGGTGATCAACCCGTGGTTCCTCGGCGTCTTTCTCGCCACTGCCGCAGCCTGCGTCGCGCTGCTGGCGGCAGCCGCGCTGCGCTGGCAGGCGGCCGGCGCCGGCTACCTGATGCTCGGCGCCGGGCTGTACCTGGTCGGCACCGTCCTGGTGACCATCGCCTGCAACGTGCCGCTCAACACCGCGCTGGCCGGCGTCGCCCCCGGCGCCCCCGAGGCAGCGCGGCTGTGGAGCGAGTATCTGGCCAGCTGGACACCGTGGAACCACGTCCGCACCGTCGCCGCGCTCAGCGCCGCGGCGGCGTTCACCCAGGCGCTGCGCCAGTGAGCGAGATCAGCGGCCGCACGACGCTGCTCGGGCTGATCGCCGACCCGATCGCCCAGGCGCGCAGCCCGGGGCTGGCCAACGCGCGGCTGGCGGCGCTGGGGCGCTTCGGCGACGTCGTCCTGCTGCCGCTGCACATCGGCCCGGACGGCCTCGCAGCGCTGCTCGCCGGGCTGCGCCGCATGCGCAACTTCGGTGGTGCGATCGTGTCGATGCCGTTCAAGATGGCGATCGTCGAGCAGCTCGACGAGCTGACGGCGGAGGCCCAGCTGGTCGGCGCGGTAAACGTCATCCGCCGCGCGGCCGACGGCCGCCTGGTCGGCACCATGCTCGACGGCGAGGGCTTCGTCGCCGGCCTCGGCGCCGCCGGTCACCGCGTCGCCGGGACGTCGTGCGTCCTCGCCGGCGCCGGCGGCGCCGCTTCGGCGGTCGCGTTGGCACTCGCCCGGCACGGCTGCGCGGCCCTGTGTATCCTCAACCGCACCGAGGCCAGGGCGGCGGCGCTGGCGGCACGCGTCGCCGCCGCCTTCCCGCGCGTCGCGCTGAGCACGCGGCTGGCGCCGCACGCGCGCGTCGACATCGCGGTGAACGGCACGTCGCTCGGCATGCAGCCCGACGACGTCCTGCCCTTCAGACCCGAGATCGTCGCGCGCGCCGCGCTGGTCGCCGAATGCGTCATCGCACCGGAGATCACGCCGCTGCTCGCGCTGGCGCGCCGCCAGGGGATCGCCATCCACACCGGCGTGCCGATGCTGACGGCGCAGATCGATCTGATGCTGCGCTTCATGGGTGTGGGATGAGGCGCGCGGGGAGCAGCCCGCGTCGCACAGGCGGCCTCGGACGGCCTGGAGCTGGCGGCGCGGGCTCGGGCTCGAAGTGAGACTCGTTTGCGGGTCGGAGCTCAACGGCGCGCGCGAAATGCGGACGGTGACTCGCCGAACCAGCGGCGGAACGCTTTGCCGAAGGCGGCGAGATCGGCGAAGCCGAGGCGACCGGCGACCTGGCTGAGCTCGGCTCGTTCGTCGGCCAGCAGCTGTTCGGCGAGGGCGCGGCGGACGGACTCGACGACGTCGCGAAACGAGTGGCCGTCCTCGGCCAGCCGACGCGCCAGCGTCTTGCCGCTCATGCCGAGCACGCGCGCCAGCGCCTCGCGGTCGATCGATTCGCCGCGCGCCAGCGCCGCATCGACGACGTACGCGAGCCGGTCGGCGACCGGCGCGGCCTGCCCCGGCGGCGTGCGCGCCAGCGCCGCCGCGAGCGCGGCGGCGGCCTGCGGGTTGGCGGTGCGCTGCCGGCGATCGAGGTCGGCGGCGCGCACGACGACGCGCGTGTCCGGGGCGCGGAAGCGCACGCGGCAGCGCAGCACGCGCTCGTACTCGTCCTCCGCACCGCCCGGCGCGTGTGAAAACCAGACCTGGCGCGCCGGCGTGCGCCCGCGCCCCAGCGCGATCGCCGTGCGCGCGACGGTGTACTCCGTCGCGTGCCGCGCCAGCGCCGGGCTGAAGCGGAAGACCACCGCCGCGTCCTCGCCCTGCCGCTGCAGGCGCACCGCGTCGGGGGCGCCCCAGTTGGCCGCGGCGTAGCGGGCAAACGACGCCAGCCCGTCGCCGACCGTCGGCTGGGTGCGCGCCAGGTAGGCGAGCACGCCGCGCCCCGGCGTGCGCTCGGCGAGGTGGAGGCCGAGCAGCGGGTCGCCGCTGCGCTGCTCGGCCGCGGCCAGGATGCGCGCCAGCTCCGCCAGACCGAGCGGCACGCCGCCCTCGTCGTGCAGCGCCCGCGGATCGACCCCGGCCGCGGCGCAGATCGCCGCCGGGTCGAGGCCCAGCGCCGCCAGCTCCGCCACCATCATGCGCAGCGCGACATCGAGCGACATAGCCGCGGGCGTATACAAGGTTGGCGGCCCGGGGCTCCAGCCCGCAGAACAAGACCGCCTGGGGCTCGGGCTGAGGCTCGGGCTCACGCAGGATGGGGCGTCTGCTCGAGCCCGAGCCCCAGCTCGAGCCCGTCCTCCCGCCCCTGTCCTCCGCGGACCAACGATTGTCCCCCGCCGACCACGCCTCGACGGGCGGCGCCGAGCTATGACCGGAATCATGCTCGACGCCACCCTGCTCCTGCTCTCCCTGGCCGCGGCGCCGCTGGCGACGCCGGCCGAACGCATCACGCCGCGCACGTTCGAGGTGCCGGCCCCGACCGAGTGGACACCGGTCGGCTGCCGCAGCGTCTCGCCGGTTCATCCGGTGATCCCGTCGCGCAGCGCGTTCCGCCGCGCCCACGGCGATCTCGAGAGCACCAACGAGGTCGACCTCGCCTACCCGCCGGTGTTCGCGCGCCAGTGGATCGCCGAGCCCGACCTCTACCAGGTGACGACGCCGGCCTTCGACGAGGCCGGCAACCTCTACATGACGCCACTGCTGCCGCACGAGCCGGTGCTGCTCGTCTCGCTGGAGCCCAGCGCCGGCGCGCGCCGCTTCGCCATCCCGCTCGCCGACGGCGACCGCGGCGGCGGCGCCGTACCGCTCGTCCTGCGCGATCCGGACGGCGGCGGCGAGGTCGTCTACCTCAACGCGTACCAGCGCCTGCTGGCGGTGCGCACCGACGGCAGCGTCGCCTGGGACGCGCCGACCGGCCTCGGTCCGGCGACGACGCGCGATCAATCGCCGATCGGCCTCGCCTGGGTGCCGAACGCCGACGCGATCGTCGCGCTGACGCGCGACGGCTTCGTGCTGCTGCACGACCGCCGCAGCGGCGCGCCGCTGACCGCGCCGGTACTGCTGCCCGGGGAACGCACCCCACCGGTGACCACCTCGATTCCCGCGCCGCTCGCCGCAGTGGTCGATACGCTGCTGCAGCCGCTGGTCACCCTGCCGCCCGGCACCGGCGTCAACGACTTCATCCAGGTGCTGCTGGGCGGCAGCAGCAAGGTGGCGAACAACCTCTCGGTCGACGCGCGCACCAACCGATTGTGGATCGCCTCCAGCGCCCGCGACGGCGAAGACGGCACCGTCGACGGCGTCTCCGCGCTCGGCGCGATCTATCGCTACGACGTGGTGCCCGACGGCTCCGGCTGGCGGCTCAACGAGATCTGCCACCGCAACTTCCCGGGCGGCTCGGCGTCGACGCCGACCCTCGGCCAGAACGGCACGCGCGTCTACCTCGGCGACAACGGCGGCGCCTTGATCGCCATCGACGCCGACGACTGCGGCGAAGTGTGGTCGGTGCCGCTCGACGCGCAGATCTTCGGCTCGATCGCGGTCGCCGCCGACGGCCGCGAGATGTTCGCCGGCTCGGCGAGCGGCATCTACCAGGTGTTCGACGACGGCGCCGCCGGTCGCCGCGGCTGGAGCGCGGCGCTCGACCTCTACGACATCCCCGCCGACCTGACGAGCTACAGCGGCATGAATCTGCTGCTCGCCGGCATCGGCGCCAACGGGCTGTTGATCCAGGCCGGTGCCGGCTTGCGCAACGGCACGCAGTCGCTGCCGGTGCGCACCGGCGTCGCCTACGTCGACCGCCTCACCGGCGCGACGCGCTGGTTCGCCGACGGATTGGAGGAGTCGCTCGGCGCCATGAGCACCGGCCCCGACGGCGCCCTCTACCTGCCGCACGCGCCGCTGCGCCGCGCCTTCACGCTCGGCCTCGGCCTCACCACCGAACCGCTGATCGGCGGCATCAGCAAGTGGGCCTCGACGCGCGACGACCTGCTGGCACGCTACGCCGCCTGCGCCGCCGCGGCGAGCGCCGCCAATGCCGACGAGCTGCGCACCATCTGCCCGGACTCGGCGATCGCCGACCTGGAGCAGGTCGATGCGCTGCGCCGTCAGATGCTCGACGCGACCGATCGCGCAGAGATCGCCAGCGCGATCGATGTCGCTCTCGCGCGCCGCCTGCGCTGGCTCGGCACGCGCGTCGGTGCGCCGCCGCTCAGGTCCGGTGCCGCGCTGGAGGCGCGCTACGACCGCCGCGTCGCGCGCTATCTCCGCAAGGCGGCGCGCGGGCTCGGCCGCGCCTGCCGGCTGCTGACGGAGGTCGGCTGATGCGTACACTGCACGCGGTCGTGGCCCTCGCGAGCCTGCTGGTCGGCGCCGCGGCCGGCGCGCAGCCGTGCCTGGACGAACCGGCGACGCTGGAGGATCAGCGTGCCATCGCCGCGCTGCGCGGCGCAACCGAGGCGGCCTGCCCCTGCGCCAGCTTCACCGCGCGCGGCGCCTACCAGCGCTGCGCGCGCGTCGTCGCCAGCGACGCGGTGCGCGACGGGGCGCTGCGGCGCGAGTGCCTGCGCACCGCCCGCCAACTCGCGCGCGGCGCCGCGTGCGGCGCGCGCAGCCTCCCCTGCGGTCGCGTCCGCGCCGACCAGTCGTTCGACTGCCGTCTCGCCCCGCCGCAGTCGTGCACCGGCAATGCGCGCTCGACGCGCACTGCCTGCAGCGAGCAGACCCACTGCGCCGACGTGGTCGACTGGACCGCCGGCACCTGCTTCGACGTGCGCCGCTTCGGCCCGTACGCGCCCGGCTATCGGTCGATCACCTACACCAAGGACTCGGTGTACAGCCCCGGCACGCCGCGCCCGCTCGCGACCAGCATCTGGTACCCGGCGCCGCCGGGCAGTGGCCCGATCGACGCCGGCACCGGCGGCGTGCTCGACGCGCCGCTCGCCGGCGGACCGTATCCGCTGGTGCTCTTCTCGCACGGCTCATGCGGCACACCGCTGCAGAGCAAGTTCCTCACCCCGCTGCTCGCCTCGTGGGGCTACGTCGTCGTGGCGCCGCCGCATCCGGGCAACACCATCTACGACTTCCCCAACTGCAACACGCCGGCGGCATACCTGGCGGCGCTGCAGGAGCGGCCGCAGGACGTCGTCTTCGTCCTCGACCAGGTGCTGGCGGCAAACCAGGACGCCGGTTCCGCCTTGTTCGGCGCGATCGATCCATCACGCATCGCCATGACCGGCCACTCGTTCGGCGGCCTGACCACCTACCTGGTCACCGCCATCGAGCCGCGCATCCGCGTCGCCGTCGCCATGGCGCCTGCCGCGCTCAACGCCTCGCGCCTGCCGGTGCCGTCGCTCACCATGCTCGGCAGCGTCGACGCGGTGATCAGCAACCCCGCCGCGCGCGCCGCCTACGCGCGCTCGGTGACGCCGAAATGGCTGGTCGAGATCGCGCACGCCGGCCACTTCGCCTTCTCCGATTTCTGCATCGCCGCCTCCGGCTGCGGCGCGCCGGGCACGCTCACCACCGCCGAGGCCAACGCCGCCGCCCTGCGCTTCGTGCTGCCCTTCCTCAAGGTTCATCTCGAGGGCGACCAGGCCTGGGCGCCGCTGCTCGAGCCACCGGCGCAGCCCGGCTTCGTGTACGCGTCGCAGTAACGTCCCTGGCCACGGATTACACGGACAGTCTCACCACGGATTTCACGGAGATGAACCTCTTTTGAAAAGCATCTCCCTCCGTGAAATCCGTGGTGAGATTGTCCGTGTAATCCGTGGCTTTCGTCCGCCCGCGACTACGCGCGCCGCGCGTGCTTCGGCGGGCCGCCGTGCTGCGACAGCTCCGGGCGCACCGTCAGCCGGCGCCCCTTGATCTTGCAGCGCTGCAGGGCGCCGACGACGTCGTCGATCAGCTCGTCGGGAATCTCGACCAGCGAGAAGCGGTCGGCGATGGTGATGACGCCGATCTCCGATCCGGCGATGCCGGCCTCGCCGGCGATGGCGCCGACCAGATCCTGTGGCCGCATGCCCATCTCGCGGCCGCCGCCGACGAACAGGCGCGTCATCCCCGTCTGCCGGCGGGCCACTGGCGGGCGACCGGGCTTGCCGGGTCGCTCCGGCTCGCGCCGCGGCGCCGGGGTGGCGATCTCCTCCTGCGGCTCGGGACCGGCGGCGTCGAACAGCAGCTTCACCGCCGCCAGCGCCACCCGCGTCGGCTCGAACTCGCCGGACAGCGCGTCGACCACCACCCGATACGACTCCAGACTGCGGTCTTCCCCGAGCGCATCGCGCAGTGCCGTGCTGATGCCCTCCAGCCGCCGGGCGCGCAGATCGGCGATGGTCGGCACCGACCCGGTGGCGATCTTCTGCTTGGTGAGCTGCTCGATGTTGCGCATCAGGCGATGCTCGCGCGGCTCGGCCAGGGTGATGGCGACCCCCTCACGCCCGGCGCGGCCGACGCGCCCGATGCGGTGGACGTACGATTCCGGCGCCGCGGGCACGTCGTAGTTGATCACGTGCGTCAGCTGCGGCACGTCGAGACCGCGCGCCGCGACGTCGGTGGCGATGACCAGCTCGGCCGCCTCGCCGCGCAGCTTGCTCATGACCCGGTCGCGCTGTTCCTGCGACATACCGCCGTGCAGCACCTCGGTGCGGTAGCCCTGCGCGCGCAGCTTCTCGCCGAGCTCCTCGACCTCGACGCGGGTGCGGCAGAACACCAGCGCCGCGGTGGGGTCCTCGACGTCGAGGATCCGCCCCAACGCGGCGATCTTCTGCCCGCGCGGGACGACGTAGACGGTCTGCCGGACGCGCGGCGCGCTGCCGGCGCGGGTGCGCTCGGCGGCGATGCGCAGCGTGACCGGGTCGCGCAGGTGGCGCTTGGCGATCGCCGCGATGCGCGCCGGCATGGTGGCGGAGAAGAGGACCGTCTGGCGCGACTCCGGCGAGGCGGCGAGCAACGCGTCGAGGTCCTCGGCGAAGCCCATGTCGAGCATCTCGTCGGCCTCGTCGAGCACCACGACGCGCAGCGTGCCGAGACGCAGGGTGCCGCGCTTCAGGTGATCCACCGCCCGCCCCGGCGTCGCCACCACGACGTCGACGCCGCGCTGCAGCGCGCGCAACTGGGCGCCGAACGACTGCCCGCCGTAGATGGGCAGCACCGCGACATCGAGCCCGCGCCCGTAGCGATGCACCGCTTCCGCCACCTGCATGGCCAGCTCGCGCGTCGGCACCAGAATGAGCGCCGCGGGGTCGCCGCCCTG
>JANRJF010000085.1:0-9827 GCA_033764095.1 Deltaproteobacteria bacterium
CCGGCGGCGACGCGCGCGTTGGGCCGCACCGCGACGGCGCGCACGACGCCGGCGGCCGGCGCCAACACCGGCACCTCGACCTTCATCGTCTCGAGCAGCGCCAGGCGTTGGCCGGGCCGCACCGCGTCGCCAGCCGAGACGTCGACCGCGATGACCACCGCCGGCGCCACCGCGCGCACCGCGCCGCCGTCGTCGCGCGCGACGCGATAGGGGTGGCCGTCGACCTCGATGCGCAGCGCGCCCGCCGCCGGTGCCAGCGTGATCGCGTGGCGGGCCTCGCCGAGCTCGAGCTGCGCGGCGTAGGGCGGCTCGGCGCTCCAGCGCACGACACACTCGCGTCCGTCGAGCGCGAGGCGATAGCGCCAGTCGCCGATCGCCAGCACCTGCACGCGATAGCGCTCGCCGCCGCAGGCGAGATCGACCGCCATGCCGGTGGACGGCGGCACGCTGCGCGGCGCGCCGATCGCGGCCTCGGCGTAGAACGCAGCGCGCGCCGCGGCGCGCGCGTCGGCGTGGCACTGGATGGCGGCGGCGAGCAGGGCGGCGGCGGCACCGGTGGCGGCGGGTGGCGGCATGGCGCGGTCCAGCCAGTTGACGTCGACCGCGCCGCGCCGCAGCGCCGGATCGGCGAGCAGGTCGAGCAGCAGCCCCTTGTTGGTGGCGCCGCCGTCGAGTACCAGGCGGAAGCCGTCGAGCGCGCAGGTCAGGCGCGCCAACGCCTCGGCGCGCGTCGGGGCGTGCGCCAGCACCTTGGCGACCAGCGCGTCGAACTCGGCCGGCATCTCGCTGCCGAGGGTGACGCCGGTGTCGACGCGCACGCCCGGGCCGCCGGGCGGGTCGTAGAGCACCACGCGTCCGGGCGCCGGCGCGAAGTCGGCGCCCGGGTCCTCGGCGCAGACGCGCGCCTCGACGGCGTGGCCGCGTTCGGCCGGCGCGGTCGCCGGCAGGCGCTCGCCGCGCGCCAGGCGCAGCTGCCACTGCACGAGGTCGAAGCCGGTCAGCAGCTCGGTGACGCCGTGCTCGACCTGCAGGCGCGGGTTGATCTCCAGGAAGACGAAGCGCGCGCCGTCGGCGGCGAGCAGAAACTCGACCGTCCCGACGCCGCGATACGCGGCGGCGCGCGCCAGCCGCACCGCGGCGTCGCTGAGCGCCGCGGCGATCGGCGCGGCGAGGTCGGGCGGCGGCGCTTCTTCGATGATCTTCTGATGGCGGCGCTGCACGCTGCAGTCGCGCAGGCCGAGCGCCAGGCAGCCGCCGGCGGCGTCGGCGGCCACCTGGACCTCGAGGTGGCGGGCGCGCGGCAGCAGCGCCTCGAGGAACAGCGCGCCGTCGCCGAACGCGGCGCTCGCCTCGGCGGCGGCGCGTTCGACCGCGGCTGGCAGCTCCTCCCAGCGCTCGACGACGCGGATGCCGCGCCCGCCGCCGCCGGCCGCCGCCTTGACCATGAGCGGCAACCCGATGCGACGCGCGTGCGCCTCCGCCGCCGCGGCGTCGATCGCGCCGCCGCTCCACGCCGCCACCGGCACGCCGCACGACTCGGCCAGGTGCTTGGCGGCGATCTTGTCGCCGACGCGGCGCATCGCGGCGCTCGATGGACCGATGAAGCACAGGCCGCGCTCCTCGACCGCGGCGGCGAACTCGGCGTCCTCGGCGAGGAAGCCCCAGCCCGGCCACACCGCGTCGGCGCCAGTCGCGCGCAGCGCCGCCAGCACGCGGCCGTGGTCGAGATAGGCGAGGCGCGGCGCGCCGCCGCGCCCGCGCCGCCGCGCCGCGCCGAGCGACAGCGCCACGTCGGCGTCGCGCACGAACGGCGCGTCGCGGTCGGGGTCGGTGTAGAGCGCGATCGCCAGCAGCCGCTCACCGGTCACCGCGCGCAGCTCGCGGATGGCGCGAATGCAGCGGCTCGCCGCGTCGCCGCGGTTGACGATGGCGATGCGCTCCATGCGCCGCGACAGCTAGCAGCTTTGCGCCTGGGCGGGGAGGCGCGAGGGGTGGAGGTGCTGAGGCGCTGACGTTCTGGCGTGCTGACGTGCTGACGTGGAGCTGCACCCAACCCACACCAGGCGCCACCACGGCACATGCGAACGTCAGCACGTCAGCACGGCGGCACTTCTTGACTCCTCCCCGCCCGGTACGCGAATCGACCCGCATGGCTGAAGCGGACGGCGCGATCGCGCCGGAGACGATTCCGATCCGCGCCGACGAGGATTTCGATCACGCGCGCCTGGCGGAGTATCTGCGCGGCCGCTTGCCGGGCGCGGACGGGGCGCCGCGCATCGTCCAGTTCGGCGGTGGGCACGCCAACCTGACCTATCTGCTGACCTACGGCGCGCAGGAGTTCGTGCTGCGCCGGCCGCCGCTCGGGCCGGTGGCGCCGGGGGCGCACGACATGGGCCGCGAGTACCGCGTCCTGTCGGTGCTGTACGCCGCCTACCCGCTGGCGCCGCGCGCCTTCCTGTTCTGCGACGACCCGGCGGTGCTCGGCGCGCCGTTCTTCGTCATGGAGCGGCGGCGCGGCACGGTGGTGCGCCAGCAGATCCCGCCCGAGTTCGGCGGCGGCGCGGACACGACGGCGAACCGGCGCATGAGCGAGGCGTTGATCGACGCACTCGCCGACCTGCACCAGGTCGAGCCGCAGCGCGTCGGGCTGCAGGCGCTCGGCCGGCCGGAGGGCTTCCTGCGCCGCCAGGTGGACGGCTGGGCGCAGCGCTACGAGCGCGCGCGCACCGGCGAGCTGCCGCTGGTCGCGGTGCTGGTCGACTGGCTGCGCGCCGAGATGCCGGCGTCGCCGCCGGCGACGTTGCTGCACAACGACTGGCGGCTCGACAACATCATGCTGGCCAGCGACGACCCGGGCCGCTGCGTGGCGGTGTTCGACTGGGACATGTGCACCCTCGGCGATCCGCTCGCCGACCTCGGCACGCTGCTCGCCGCCTGGCGGCAGGCGGGCGAGGACGTCGGCGCCATGACCGCCGGCACCATGCCGTCGCACGTGCCGGGGTTCCTGACCCGCGCCGAGGCGGTGGCGCGCTACGCCGCGCGGCGCGGCATCGATGCGGCCACGGTGCCGTACTACTACGTGTTCGGGCTGTTCAAGGTCGCCGTCGTCCTGCAGCAGATCTACCATCGCTACCATGTCGGCCAGACGCGGGATGCGCGCTTTGCCCACTTCGACGGCGTCGTCGCGGCGCTGCTCGAGCGCGCCGACGCCCGCCGCCGCTCGTTGACGCTGTAGGCCCGGGCCGCTCGTGCTGACGCTGCCGCTGCGCGCGCCCCGCCTGACGCTGGCGGTGATAGCGGCGTTGACGGTCGGCCTCGGCCTGTGCGCGGCGCGCGTCCGCATCGATCCGTCGATCGACAACCTGCTGCCGACACACGACGCCGATCGCGCTTACTACGAGACGGTGAAGACCGTCTTCGGCAGCGAGGAGGCGTCGGTGATCGGCGTCTTCGGCGAGGTCTTCACGCCGGCGACGCTGGCCAGCATCGACCGCCTCTCGACCCAGCTCGCCGCCCTGCACGGGGTGCGCGAGGTGCTCAGCCTCACCACCGTCAAAGGCGTCGAGAGCGACGAGCTCGGTCTGCGCATCGGCAAGCTCGTGCGCCGCCTGCCGCGGACCGATGCCGAGGCGGCGGCGTTGCGCGCCAAGCTCCTCGCCGACCCGCTCTATGTCGGCAACCTGGTCAGCGCCGACGGCCAGGCGACCAGCATCCTGGTGTTGTTCGAGCCGCTCAGCGACCGCGAGTTCATCGGCCGCGACCTCGAGGGGCAGATCCGCCGCCTGGTCGACGCCGAGCCCGACCCGTCGCGCTTCGCCATCACCGGCATGCAGACGCTGAAGGTCAACGGCGCGCGCCTGATGGAGGAGGATCTCGCGCGCTTCGTGCCGTTGTCACTGGCGTTGGTGATCCTGGTGCTGGTGCTGGAGTTCCGCAGCGTGCGCGGCGTGCTGCTGCCGCTCGCGGCGATCGTCGTCGGTACGCTGTGGACCACCGGGGTCATGGGGCTCGCCGGCAGCGACATCAACCTCGGCACGCTGATCCTGCCGCCGCTGTTGATGGCAATCGGCGTCGCCTACGCGATCCATGTCGTCAGCCGCTACTACGACGAGCTGCGCAGCGGCGGGTCGCGCGAGCAGGTGGTGGCGCGCACCATGCGGCACGAGTGGCTGCCGGTGACCGTCGCCTGGCTCACCACCGTGGTGAGCTGCGCGACGTTGGCGTTCAATCCCATCCTCGGCATCCGCGATTTCGGCGTCTACTCGGTGGTCGGCATCACGGCGATCTTCGCCGTCTCGCTGTTCCTCATCCCGGCGGCGCTGCTGCTGCTGCCGCACCGCCCGCCGCCGCCGCAGGCGGCGCCGCGGCTCGGACGGGTGGCGCGCGCGGTGGACGCCGTCGGCCGCTGGGCGGTCGGCCATCGCGCCGCCGTGCTGATCGGCGCGCTGGGGCTCTGCGCGGTGAGCCTGTGGGGGGCCGCGCGCATCACCGTCGAGACCGACTACCTGTCGTTCTTCAGCCCCGACAGCATCTTCCGCCGCGACAACACGCGCATCGCCGACGCGCTGGGCGGCACGCAGCCGATCTACATCACCATCGACGGCGACGGCCCCGGCGCGTTGGCGCGGCTCGACGCGCTCACCGCCATGCGCGATCTGCAGCGCTTCCTCGCCGAGCAGCCGGGGGTGACCGGCAGCCTGTCGCTCGCCGACTACGTGGCGCTGTTGCAGGGCGCCCTGGCGCCGGATCGCGGTCGTGCGCTGCCCGACCACCAGGACGACGTCGACCAGCTGATGGTGTTCGTCGACCCCGCCGACGTCGCGCCGGTGGCGGCGCCCGACTTCAGCCGCGCCAACATCATCGTGCGCACGCGGCTGTCGGGCTCGGCGGCGATCGGCGAGCTGGCGCAGCGCATCGACACCTACGCCGCCTCGCGCTTCCGCCGCGGCCTCACCCCACACGTCACCGGCAGCATGGTGCTGCTCAACCGGTCCGCCGACGACCTGGCGCGCGGGCAGGTGTCGAGCCTGTGGCAGGTGCTGGTGATGCTGTTCGTCATCATGTCGGCCATCTTCGTCTCGCTGCGTGCCGGCCTGCTGTCGCTGGTGCCGAACGTCATCCCGATCATCGCACTGTTCGGCCTGATGGGCTGGGCCGGGATCCCGCTCAACATCTCGACCAGCATGATCGCGGTGATCGCGATCGGCATCGCGGTGGACGACACCATCCACTACTTCAGCGAGTTCAACGTCCAGCTGCGCGCCACCGGCAACCAGGAACAGGCGATCCTCAACGTCGTGCGCACCGTCGGCTCGCCCATCGTCTACTCGGCGCTGGCGTTGACCGCCGGCTTCGCCATCGTCTGCCTGTCGAACTTCCAGCCGATCCGCCACTTCGGCATCCTCGCCAGCTCGACGATGGCGATCGGCCTGGTCGCCGAGTTGCTGATCACCCCGGCGCTGGTGATGACGACGACGATCATCACCATCTGGGACGTGCTGTTCGTCAAGCTCGGCCCGGAGCCGCAGAAGCAGATTCCGTTGTTTGCCGGCCTGCGCCCGTTTCAGGCCAAGATCGTCGTCTCCATGGCGCGCCTGGCGGCGGCGGTGCCTGGCGAACACATCACGCGGCGCGGCGAGATGAAGGCCGAGCTCTACGTGCTGCTCAACGGGCGCGCCGACGTGCGTGGCGGGCCGAACGAGCCGGTCATCCGTCGCATGGGGCGCGGCGAGGTGATCGGCGAGATGGGCCTGGTGCGGCAGCGCCCGCGCTCGGCCGACGTCGTCGTCGCCGAGCCGACCGAGTACCTGGTGCTCGACCAGGGCTTTCTCGACCGCCTGCAGCGCCGCCACCCGCGCACCGCCGCCACGGTGTTCCTCAATCTCACCCGCATCCTCAGCGATCGGCTGGAGAACACCACCGACCAGCTGATGCGCGCCAGCCACTAGCGTCTGGGTGGCGCGGGGCCTTGGAGGGGCGCGCCCCTACCGGCGAATCCCGGCGCTACGCGTGCAGCGACGGGCCGCTGCCGCCGACCGTCGCGGCGTCGGCTTCGGCGCGACTCTCGTCGTAGACGCGGCGCAGCAGTGCGATCGACGGGCGCAGCTGGCGGCGGGCGACGGCGTGGATGACATCGCGCACGCGGCGGTTGACCGGCGCGGCGAGGCCGGCGTCGTCGGCACGGCGGATCACCTCGCCGTTCAGGAACTCGACCGCCGGTTCGCGGCCGCGCTCGATGGCGAGCAGCATCGACGAGCGCAGCCGGCGGTACTTGGCGCCGACGGCGAGCAGCACGGCATGCTTGGCGAGCAGCGACGGCGAGCCCGGGCCGCTGACGTCGGCCGGCGTCAGCGCGATCCAGGCGAGGTCGATGGTGCCCGACACCTTCTCCAGTCGCACCTGCTGGTGGTGGGCGACGCGCACCGCCTCGCTCATCACCTCGAGGCCGAGGCGGCGCACGAAGCGGTAGCGCAGCAGCTCGCCGAGCCGCTCGCCGCCGATGGTGCCGAGCGAGCTGATCGCGCAGTTGATCGCCAGCTTGCTCCAGCGCGCGCCGGCGAGGTTGTGCGTCACCTCGACCGGGCCGACCGGGCTGAGCGCGTCGCGCAGCGCCGCGAAGCGCGCGTCGTCGCGGCCATCGAGGCGGCCGATGACGAAACCGCCGGCCGAGGTGCGCTCGTAGACGCCGGGCTCCGGCATCGAGGCGCCCCACACCACGATCGCGCCGAGCACGCGCTCGACGCCGACCAGCGGCGCGACGTGCGCCTCGCAGAGCCCGTTCTGCAGGCAGACCATGGCGCCCTGCGGGTGCAGGTGCGGCTGCGCCGCGGCGGCGGCGCGCGCCACCTGCGGCGGTTGCGTGGCGAGCAGCACCAGGTCGAAGACCCCGGCGTCGTTCGGCAGCGCGGCGGTGGCGTGCCCCGGCACGCTGCGCGCCCCGGTGGCGTCGCGCAGCCGGAAGCCGTGCTGGTTGATCGCCGCCGCGACGGTCGGGTTGTGCGTCACCACCGTCAACGCGGCGCCGCGCTCGGCGAGATGCGCGGCGATGATGCCGCCGATCCCGCCACACCCCATCACCAGCACCCGCGGTCCGCTCGTCGTCTGCATCGGAGCGCCGATACTGCCGGCGGACGCCGGCGCGCGCAAGATGACGACCTTGACACTGCACCCGACGCGCCCGATGCTGCCGGCATGTCGTCCGCAACCTCCCGCGTCGCCGGCGCGGCCGGTGACGCCCTCGGCATGGCGTGGCGCGGCGCGGCGATCGCGCGCCACCTGAAGCGTGTCGATCCGCGTCGCCTGGCGCAGTTCGCGCGGCGCGTGCGGCTGGTCACCGGGTTGTTGACCGACGTCGGCAGTCGCCGCTACCGGCGCGTGCCCTGGAAGACGGTCGGCGCGCTGAGTGCCGCGCTGGCGTACTTCCTGTTGCCGGTCGACGCGGTGCCCGACGTGATTCCGCTCAGCGGCTTCCTCGACGACGCGCTGGTGCTCGGCATGGTGTTCGGCGCGGCGGAGTCGGATCTGCGCGCCTACTGTGCCTGGGCCGGCGTCGACCCGACGCCGTACTTCGGCACCGACGACGTCGGGTAGCGGTCTCGGCGGCGCGCTGCGCCGCCCCGTCGAATCGGCGCGGCGCGCTCAGCGTTCGGCGCTGCCGTCGCTCTTGCGCAGCGCGGCGAGCAGGGCGCCGCGCGAGTGGGCACCGCCGGCGATCGCCTCGCGCACCGCCAGACCGGCATCGTAGGCGGCGGTCTCGGTGCTGCCCGGGTCGTAGCCGTTGGCGGTGCGAAAGCGGGTGGCGAAGTCTGGCGAGGTGGTACGCGCCGAGGCGCCGGGCTGCAGGACGAAGGCGCCGGCCAGGTTGCTGCCGCCGGCGAGCAGCAGCGTCGGCAGCTGCAGGCGTTCGGCGAGCGGCGCCACCGCCGCGGCGGTGCTCGGGCTGAGCGGGCCGATGATGGCAATGACGTTCGGCTCGCTCGCCAGCGCGTCGGCGAGCTGCGCGGCGAGGTCGGCCTGGTCGGCCGTGTCGCGCACGACCAGCATGCGCTCGGTGCCGTCGAAGGCCAGGCGCAGTCCGCTCAGTGCGCGTTGCCCCTGCGCCTTGTCCGGACCGGTGAGCGGCAGCAGCGCGGCGACGCGCACCCCGGTGGCGAGCGCGTCGCCGGCGGCCAGGTCGGCAGGCGGCGGCGTGTCGGCCTCCAGCGCCGCGTAGCCGGCGGCGGCGTCCGCCTCGGACTCCGCTTCCGCCGCCTTGCCGGTCAACTGCCCGGGCAGCGGCTCGCCGCCGCTGGCGCCGAGCTCGTTGGGGGCGCCGAGCCCGAGGATCTCGCGCACCTGCGCATCGGTGAGCTGGTCGGCGAGCACGCTGCGCTGTGCCGGCGTCAGGTCGCCGGCGGCTTCCTGGATGCGGTTGCGGATGAAGGCGCGGTCGCTGTCGGTGCCGACCTTCCAGGCGTCCTGCCATGCGACGATGGCGTCGGTGCGGCGGCCCATCGCGTAGTAGATGTCGCCGCGCAGCACGTCCGCCTGCGGGCCGGAGGTGGGGAACTCGGCCTGCATGTCGGCCAGCGTGGCGAGCGCCGCTTCGTAGCTCTCCATGCCGTACTGCGCCTGCGCCAACTGGTAGAAGGCGCGGGCGCGAAAGGTCGACTGGCCGGTGGCGAGGTAGTCGGTGAAGCCGCTGACCGCCGTGGCGTAGTCGCCGCGCCGCAGCGCGTCCTCGGACTCGGCGATGCCGCGCGTCGGCGTCATCGGCAGGTCGGCGTAATACGGGGTCGCGGCACAGGCGGAACAGACGAGCGACAGAGCGGCGAGCCAGACGCGCAAGCGATGCATCGCCTGGCTTATCGAGGCTCGCCATTCGCTTTGTCAAGGCAGCTCCGACGCGCGCTGGCGCGGCGCCGCGCCGGCGCCGCGGCGGCCATTTCGAGGCCGCGCCAACTCGCCATTGCGCGGCCGCCGGGGACCCGCCCGACCGCGTGCGCCGGCGAGGCGGTACGAACGTGTCGCATGCGCGTCGTTGGTGGCTGCGTCGCCGGTGATACAAGCGGGGCTCGCCCGCCGCGCGGCGCATGGCATGCATTCTGCTGCTCGACATGCGGACTGACGGGGAGGGGCATGGACGAAGAGCGCGAGAGCTTCTGTATCGTCGAGCGCAGCGCGCGCCGGCTGGCCCTGCCGGCGGGCGCGGTGCGGCGTGTCCTGAGCGGCGGCACGTTGACGCGCGTGCCCGGCGCGCCGGCGGCGGTGGTCGGCCTGGTCAATGACCGCGGCGCCGCCCTGCCGGTGGTCTGCATCGACGCCTGGTTGCGCCTGCCAGTGCGGCCCTGTGCCTCCGGCGATCCGGTGGTGCTGGTCGAGGGCGCCGGCGTGCGCTTCGGCCTGCTGGTCGATCGGGTCGACGGGATCGCGCCGCTCGCCGATGCGAGCCCGACCGGGCTCGACTTCGACGCCGAGTCGGCGCCCAATCTGATTGGCGCCTGCCGCGCCAGCGGCCGTGGTCCGGTGGCGGTGCTCGACCCCGACGCGCTGGCGCAGGCCGCCGTCGCCGCGGCCGATGCGGCCTTCGGCGCGGCCGATGGTGGACGTGCCGCCTGAGCGCGACAGGCCGCCCGGCCCGCCGCGCCTCGGGCTGCCGTGGCAGTTGGTCGGCGTCGCCGCCCCGCTGATCCTGGCGGCGCTGCTGGCGCTCGCCTGGTTCGGCGTGCAACTCGCCGAGCAGTCGGCAGCGCGCGGCGCGGCGGCGCATCTGGTCGCCGTGCGCACCGCCGCCGAGGTCGGCGCGGCGGCCGAGTTGGCCCGCCTGGAGGAGGCGGCGCGCCGCATCG
>JANRJF010000086.1:0-21296 GCA_033764095.1 Deltaproteobacteria bacterium
CCCTAACATGGCACATATCCTGCGGCAACGCCTCAAAACGCGGTTGCAGCATCATTCAGAACTCGCGTCGCGCTTCACCGACGCACCGAGGAGCACGATCGGCGGCGCGCTGCCGCGATGGCTGGCCGCGCTGGCGCGATGGTCACCGACAGGAGGCCGCGCCGCAAGCCCACCTCCCCTCCCGGCAGGCTGACCCGACGCACGCCGCGTCCCGGCTCGAGCAGTCCGACCACGGCGGCGAGATGCCGGGCGCCGAGCCGACGCGTCGCGACGCCGCGCTGCCGCAACCAGCGCCGCAGCAGCACGCCGCGCACCCCCGGCGGGTGCGCGCGCAGCGCCTCGACCGGCAGCACGTCGCCCGGCGGCAACGCGGCGAGCGCCGCATCCGCCCAAAGCCGCACGATGCGCGCCTCGGCTCGCGCCGCGTCGGCCAGCTTGCCGCAGGCCTCGACGATCGCCGGATTGAGCTCGGCGAGCAGCGGTAGCACCCGGTGCCGCACGTGCGTGCGCAGAAAGCGCGGGTCGGCATTCGACGCGTCGATGCGCACCGCCAGTCCGGCCTCGCCAGCGGCGCGCGCCAGCGCGGCGCGCCGGCAGTCGATCAGCGGCCGGATCACCCCGTCACGCCGCCGCGGCCGCACGCCCGCCAGACCGCGCCCGCCGCTGCCGCGGATCAGCCGCATCAGCACCGTCTCGGCCTGGTCGTCACGGGTGTGGCCGGTGGCGATGCGCGTGCACCCGTTCGCGTCCGCCAGGCGGTGCAGCGCCGCGTAGCGCAGCGCGCGCGCCCGCGCCTCCAGGTTGGCCACCGCGGCGAGGCGACGGCCGAGGTCGGCACGCACGAAGGGCACTGCCAGCGCCTGCGCCGCCGCCGCCGCGCAGGCCTCGTCGGCGTCGGCCTCGGCACCGCGCAGGCGGTGGTTGACGTGCGCCGCCACCAGCTCGATGCCGAGCCGGCGGCGCAGCGTCGCCAGGACCAGCAGCAGCCCGACCGAGTCCGCACCGCCCGACACCGCCACCAGCACGCGCTCGCCGCGCCGCACCATGGCGTGCCGGCGCAGCGTCGCCTGCACCACGCCGACCAGGGTCGCGAGCCGATGCCGCATGACGGCGCAGCCTAGCACGGCGGTTCGTTCGGCCCATGCACTGTCGCCGATCGGCTGTCACCCATCAGCCGATAGCCATCGGCCATCAGCTGGCGGCTGCTGCTCAGGAGCGATGCTCGACCGGGATGCGCTCGTCGTTGCCGATCTCGACGCGGCGCGGCGGCCCGTCGAGCTGCGCGGGTTCGTCGCGGTAGGGCATCACCGCCCACAGCACGACGTAGACGATCACGCCGGGAAACGCGCCGAACAGCGTCAGCAGGACGAAGGCGAGCCGGATCGGCGTGGCGGGGATGCCGAACTCGCGCGCCAGGCCGGCGCAGACGCCGGCGACGCGGCGGCCCTCGCGCGCCCGGTACCATTCGCGGGTCAGGAACGAGCCCTCCAGGCGCGTGCCGCAGTAGCGGCACTTCACCGCCGCGTCCTGGATCGACTCGGCACAGTACGGACAGGTCTTCATGACACTCCCTCTTCGCTGCCGTCGCCGGCGGTGCGCAGGCGCGGCGCCAACAACAGCGGAATCGCGGCGTAGGTGAGGCCGAGCCCGACCAGCGCCGCCATGGCGTAGCTGCCGACCAGGGTCAGCGCGACGCCGCTCGGCAGCCAGGCGGCGGCGAGCTGCCAGAGCCACTCGAGCAGCAGCGTCTCGGCCGCCAGCACCAGCGGCAGCGGCAACAGCGCCAGCGCCAGCGTGCGCAGCAGCCGGCGCCGATACGCCTGGCGGGCGCGCACCGCCAGCAGCGGCGCGCTACGCCTCAGGACTGCCTGCGACAGCCTCGCCGCATCGGCGGCGCCGCGGTCGGCGGCGAACCGCGCCACCACGGTCGCATCCAACTGCTCCTCCGGCGGCATCGTCATGCCGCGCCCCGTTCGCCGCGCGCCAGGGCATTCAAGCGCGCCAGCGCGTTGTGCAAGCGGCTCTTCACCGTGCCGCGCGGAATCTCGAGGATGCTCGCCATCTCGTCTTCGCTCAGATCGTGGAAGAAGCGCAGCACCACCACCTCGCGCTGGGCCTCGGGGAGACGGGCGAGCAGCGCGGCGGCATCGAGCGCCGCCTCGTGGTTGTCGAGGTGCACGCCCTCGGCCTCCGACTCCCGGTCCGGCCGCGCGGCGTGCCGGCGGTGCCAGTCGCGGCACAGGTTGACGGCGATCTGGAACAGCCAGGTCGAGAAGCGGCGGCCGACGTCGAAGCGCGGCGCGGCGCCGACGACGCGCATCCACACCTCCTGGTAGAGGTCCTCGACGTCGCGCCCGCCGGTCTGGCGATGGAGGAAGTTGGCCAGCGGCCGCTGCCAGCGCTGCAGCAACACGCGCAGTGCCGCCTCCTCGCCCTCGGCCAGTCGCGCGACCAGCGCCTCGTCCGTCGACATCGAGCCCGCATACTACCCGCTCGTCCCGCCCGCTGCGCGCGCCGCGCGCTCAGGACTCCATCACGCTCGGCGGCCCGGAGCGCCCGATCGGCCGGCCGCTGAGCCGCGCCGCGATGTCGAGGCCCCAGCGCATCAGGCGCTCGAGGATCGACTCGTCACCCGGCCGCTTGGGGATCACCAGCCACAGCGCCGCGTACGCCATCACGCCGAGCAGGTGGTAGAAGCTCAGCACGACGAACGCGATGCGCACGCCGGTCACCGGCACCGCCAGCGCCCGCGCCAGCGCCGCCGACACCCCGCCCAGGCGCGCCTCGGGCTGGGCGCGGAACCAGCGGTCCATGTCGAACGACGCCAGGCGGCTGCGGCAGTAGCGGCAGCGCGTCGCCTCGGCGCGAATCTCCTCGGCACAATAGGGGCAGCGTTTGGTCTCCATCCGTCCTCCTTGGGGTTCTCGTTTGCGTAGTACGCGGCCGGAACGGCCGAGGTTCACCGGGATTCGGATTTTTCCGCAATCTCGTCCCGCGGCACCTTCACCCGGAGGCACGGAGAGACGCAGGCATCATGACCGCCGCACCAGTCCCAACCCATGCTTCTCTCCGCATCTCCGTGCCTCCGGGTGAAAACCCTGCGCGCCGCAGACTTGGGCTGGACTTCGCCGGGCGGCGCTGCGATTTCCCGACGCAGGGGGAACGATGCACATCCGGGGGTGGCTGGTGCTCGGGCTGGCGGCGTTGTGGCTGCCGGCGGCGGCGCGCGGAATCAACGTCGAGCTCAACCTGCTCTACGTGCACGGGGTGAAGAACTGCACGGCCGAGCGGCAGAACGCCGAGGGCTCGCTCGCCGACCTGCAGGCGGTGGTCGACGCGGCGCTGCCGGGGCGCATTGCCACCTTCCAAGCAGCCCATCCCGGCGTCACGCTGACCGTGCACAGCGCCGCCGCCAACCTCTACACCGCGACGCCGTCCGGCATTCATCCCTCCGATTCGCCCGATCCGCTCGACATGGACGACTGGGAGGTCGGCGACCCCGGCTGCTCGGCCTCCCAGCAGGGCGACCCCTGCACCACCGCCTACGAGTGGCGCTACCGTCTGCGCCAGGAGATCGAGCGCCTCTACCCGGCCCCGGCGCGCAACATCATCCTGATCGGGCACAGCAGCGGCGCCCGCGCGGCGCTGGAAGTGGCGGCGAACGTCGGCCCGAGCGGCGCGATCAACAGTTACGACTGGGGCGAACAGGACCGCATCGCCGGCGTCATGACCGTGCACGGCATGCTCGATGCGATCGGCGACAGCACCTACAACGTCGTCGGCATCACCAGCTTCGAGACCGCCTGCAAGAACGGCGATGCGATCGTCGGCTTCGGCAACTCCTGCGCGCCGGGCAATGGCTGGTGCGAGTACGCCGGCCGGGTCGACGCCTTCCCCGCCGCCGACTGGGTGGCGCAGCAGAAGCGCGCGCTGATGCTGACCGGCTGGGGCAGCTGCTCGCCGAGCGCCTGGACCGGCCGCAGCGACGGCTCGCTGCCCTACGACGCTCAGGGCAGTCCGCTGGCGGTCGGCCTCGACATGACCCCGGCGCCCGGCCAGACCTGGCGGCCGGCGCACGGCGAGCTCTACGGCTCGTTCTGCCACAGCGACATCACCAACAGCGGCAACGCGCAGCATGCGGCAGCGCGCGACGCCGCCCGGCAGCGCCTGCTCGACTGGCTGTTCGTCGCCGCGCCGCGCGTCGCCAGCAGCGGCACCAACGCCACCGCCTCGCTCGGCTTCAACCAGTCGAGCGCCACCTTCACGATGGGCGCGAGCTGCCCGGCGGGCACGATCGACGACACGCTGACCGCCGGCAGCAAGGGGCTCGGCGTCGACGTGGTCGGCGTCTGCCACCATCCCGGCTTCTTCGACGGCGACGATCACAGCGTCGCGCTGAGCGAGATCACCGTCACCAACGGCGCCACCTGCAACGGCAGCTACCGCTGGCAGCAGTCGCACGACTCCGGCAACAACCATTCGGCCAACCTGTGGTGGAAGACGCGCGCCGTGTGGGCCGACGCGCCCGATCTGGCCGGCCACCTCGGCGCCCAGGCGCTCGCGCAGTGCGGCGACGGCGAGCTCGACCCCGGCGAGGCGTGCGACGACGGCAACACCGATGGCGGCGATTGCTGCTCCGCCACCTGCGAGGCCGAGGCGCCGGGCCCGTGCAGCAGCGACGGCAACCCGTGCACCACCGACGCCTGCAACGGCACCGGCGAGTGCCGGCACACGCCCAACAGCGCACCGTGCGACGACGGCGTGTTCTGCAACGGCGCCGACACCTGCAGCGGCGGCGCCTGCGGCCTGCATGCCGGCGACCCGTGCAGCGCCGGCGGCGAGTGCAACCGCACCTGCAACGAGGCCGCCGACAGCTGCGCCGCGCCGGCCGGCAGCGCCTGCACCGACGATGGCAACGGCTGCACCGACGATCGCTGCAACGGCAGCGGCGCGTGCGCGCATCCCGCCAACAGCGCGCCGTGCACCGACGGCCTGTTCTGCAACGGCGCCGACACCTGCAGCGGCGGCGCCTGCGGCCTGCACGCCGGCGATCCCTGCGCCGCCGGGGTCGAATGCAACCGCACCTGCAACGAGGCGGCCGACAGCTGCGCCGCGCCGGCCGGCAGCGCCTGCACCGACGATGGCAACGGCTGCACCGACGACCGCTGCAACGGCACCGGCGCCTGCACGCATCCCAACAACAGCGCGCCGTGCACCGACGGTCTCTACTGCAACGGCCCCGACACCTGCAGCGGCGGCACCTGCGCCGTGCACGCCGGCGATCCCTGCAGCGGCAATCCGGAGTGCGCTCGCACCTGCAACGAGGCGGCCGACCACTGTTTCGCGCCGACCGGCACCGCCTGCAGCGCCGACAGCAACGGCTGCACCGACGACGTCTGCGACGGCGGTGGCGTCTGCACGCACCCCAACAACAGCGCGCCGTGCGACGACGGCAACGCCTGCACGGTCGGCGACGCGTGCGCCGCCGGCACCTGCGTCTCCGGACCGTCGCCGCCGTGCGGCCGCTGCGCCGCCTGCGATCCGGCGCTCGGCTGCGTCGTGCGCCCGCAGGCCGCCTGCAGGACCACCGGCTTGCTCGACTCGATGCTGCGCATCCGCCACCGCCCCGGCGGCGGCACGCCGCAGGTGCTGTGGAAGTGGAAGCGCGGCGGCGCCACCGCGATGTCCGACTTCGGCGATCCCGAGGTCGACGACGACTACACCTTCTGCCTCTTCGACGAATCGACGCCGACGCCGGCACTGCTGTTTGCCGCCAACGTCCCGGGCGGCAAGCTCTGCCAGAACATCTCCTGCTGGCGGCGCGGCTCGCGCACGCTCACCTACAAGGATCGCAGCCTGACGCCGGAGGGCATCGGCGGCCTGCGCCTGCAGAGCGGCGCCGACGGCAAGTCGGGCGCGCTGCTCAAGGGCAAGGGTATCAACCTCGTCAACCGCAGCGATGCCCTGCCCGTTCCGCCGCTGCCGCTGCCGCTGCGCGCGCAGTTGCAGGCCGCCGACGGCGCCTGCTGGGAAGCCACCTACGGTCACCCGGCGATCAACGCCGACGGCCTCTTCAAAGGTTCATCCGAGTGACACTCGAACGCTGAACCCCCTTTGACACGCCGCGCCGCCTCGGCTACCAAACAGCACGGCACGCGGGCGTAGCTCAGTTGGCTAGAGCGTATGCTTGCCAAGCATAAGGTCGCCGGTTCGACCCCGGTCGCCCGCTCTCTTGGACCCCCCTGACCTGGTCAGGGGGGTCCGCATTTTCAGCGTTGGATCGCCTGGCGGGACGCGCCCGCTGGTCGTCAGCGCGACCGCTCGACGATGGCGCGAATCTCGCGCGTCACCAGCGCCGGTTGCTCGCCGGCGAGGTAGTGGCCGCTGTCCGTGTCGGTCACGTGCCGGGCGTGCAGTTGCGCCGCCAGCCGCGCCTGCGCCTCCCCCCAGGCGCGCCAGGTGGCCGCCTCGGTGCCGGCGCCGAAGTCGAAGGGCATGTCGGCCGTGAGCACGGTCGCCGGGACGCCGACGACTGCCGGCGCGGCGCCGATCTCGGCGACGCTGCGCTCGTAGTCGTGCGCCTCCGTGGTGATCGGATCGCCCAGCGCCCGGGCAGCGCGCACGAACGACGCCCACTGCGCCGCGCCGAGCGTCGACGCGAGGAACGCCGAGCCCGGGTCCACCATGACCAATCCCGCCACATGCTCCGCATGTTCCGCCGCGTAGAGGTAGGCGATGACGCCGCCCAGCGAATGGGCGACGAGCACGTACGGACCGGGAACCCGGGCCGCCGACAGCAGCGCGTACAGATCGGCGACGCCGTCCGCAGCGTCGGTCGGCTGGAGCACCGGGGTGGAGCGCGTCGGGCGACCGTCAAAGTTCTCGGTGCCGGGCCGGTCGTAGGCGCAGGCGCGCGTCAGCTGGGCGACCTGGCCGAAGACGGCCGCGGCGCTTGGTTCGGGCGGGCCACCGTCTCGGCTGACGATATGCGTCCAGTCGTCGAAGGCGCCGCGCGCACCGGAGATGAAGACTACCGTCGGCGACCCGCGTCCGCGGCAGGTCAGCACCAACTCGCGAGTCGCACTGATCGACACCAGCCGTTGCGATGGCCCGCCGTCGATCGAGGATCCGTTGCCGCCGCAGCCGGTGGCGCACAGGAGCGCCGCACACGCGATGCCGCCCACGACGTTGTTCAGCAGTCCGCCCCGCACCGACACGCAACCTAACCGATCCCGAGACGAACAGTACAACTGCCGATCGTGGACACCCAGGCCGACCCCAACCCTGCCGCCGACGTGAAGCTCGTCCGGGGGCGCGGTCGCCCGACGGCTTCAACCGCGGCGACCGCGCAAGCCGATGGCGCGCGCGTTGAGCCTGCGCGGACCCTACGCAACCGCTCCGGCCGAGATCACGTAGCGCGCGGGTCGGTAAGGCGCAGCTCGACGGGACCCGGCAGGTGGCGGCGCAGCACGTCGGCGAGCAGCGGCACGAGGTGCTCGGCGGGCATGACGCAGGTGCCGGTGGAACAGGTCGGATCGCCGACCTCCAGGCGCAGCTCGATGGCACCGCTGGCCGCGTCGCTGGCGACCAGCACCAGGTCGGCGCCGTCGCTGCGCACCAGCGCGGCGGCCGCTTCGACGGCGCGGCGCACCTGCTGCTCGCTCCAGGCGCGCGCGGCGGCGGCAGGACGCACCACGGCAACGCTCTGCATCTCGCTCTGGCACCAGCTCGGCAGGATCATCGCGTGCAGGCCGCCGAGGCCGCCGCAGACGATCGGCACCAACTGTTCGGGGCGGTTGACCAGCAACACCCTGCCCTGCGCGTCGACCCGCCGCTTCTTCTCCAGCACCGCCTGGTTGGCCGGACGCCAGAGATCGATCGGCTGCCAGGCATGTTCCCTCAGGTACTGCTGGAAGTCCTCGACGCGCGGGAAGACGCTCGCCAGGCGCTCGGCCCACATCGGATTGATCGCCAGCACGATCTGACCGCAGTCGCCGGTGATCTCCAGATAATAGTTGCTCATCGGGTAGGCGATGCTCTTGGCGAGCATGTAGGCGAGGTCGCGCGGGTCGTCGTTGTTGGTGTCGGCGACCGGGAAGTTGCCCTTGCTGGCGTGCACGCTGACGACCTCGTCGCCCGCCGCGAAGCCGCGCCGCACCGCCAGCGACGGCCACGGCGAGCGCTCCTCCCACTCGCCCAGGCACTGGCCGAAGCGCGCCGCCTGGCCGAAGACGCTGCGCGAGGTGACGCCGACGCGCTGGCCGCCGATGTTGCGCAGGCACAGCGACAGCGCCCGACCGACCGTCATCGAGCCGCGCCCCGCCGCGCCGCCGAAGCAGCCCGCCTGGTAGTCGATCTGCAGCCCGTCGCGCCTCGGTCCGTTCACCAGTACGACCGGAAACACGCTGGAGGTGGTGGTGGTGATGGCGACGGCGTTGAACTCCGGCTGGACGATCGCCTCCAGCGCCGCGACGACGAGCGGGAATGCCTCCGGCACACAGCCGGCCATGGCGGCATTGATCGCCGCCAGCTCCACCGTGGCGACGCCGTGGCGCGGCGGTAGACGCCCGATGGCGTGATCGGCGGCGTGCGGCGTCGCCGCGAGCAACGCCTGCACGCGCGCGTCGGTCGGCGGCAGCAGCGGCGCGCCGTCGCCCCACCCCTCGGCGAGCGACAGCGCGTAGAGCGCCTCCGGGTCGTTGGCCAGCTCGATGGTGCGGCTACGCAGCGTCGCGCTCACGCTCTGACTCCGAGCAGCGCGAGCAGCTGCGGATACCATTCGCCGGCGATGGCGCGCAGCTCCGCGTCCGGGCGCGCCTCCAGCGGATACGGAAAGACCAGCACCTTGAGATCGGGATGGCCGAGGAACGCCGCGGTGGTGCGACCGTGAGCGACGAACTCGTCGCACACCGCCGCCACCGCCGGCTTGCGCAACTGCTCGACGCCGACCGCGTCGCGCACGCTCCACATCGTACACGAGCCGCAGGTGCCGAGGCCGACCACCGCGCAGTCGATCGCCTCCATCCACTCGGCCAGTGCGCGGCGGCTCTTCTCGCCCTCGGGCCCGGTGCGCTCGCCGGTCTGCAGCAGCAGCGGCTCGGCGCCGTCGCGGCGCAGCCGTTCGACCCAGTCGGCGGCGATGATGTGCCACGAGCGCCAGGTCGGGTCCTGCCGCACGCCGACCCGCACGCCGCGCAGCGGCCGCCCCAGCATGTACGACTGCGCCGGCGGATCGCGGTCGAACTCCGCCACCGGACTGCGGATCACCAGGCGATCGACCGAGGGCGTCCCCATCGGCCGTCGCGATACGATGGGGGTGAAGCGGCGGTCAAACCGAGTGACAAGGGATTCACCACAGGGGCACAGAGTGCACAGAGAGGACGGGACCCAGCGAGAGCAGGTAGGTGGTTCTCGACTCCCATTTGCTGCTGGCCCGCCTGTGCAGCTGCGGCAGTCCTCTCCGGACTCTGTGCCGCTGTGGTGCGCTCTCGATGTCGCTCCGGGGCTGACCTGATACCGCCGGGAGCGCCGACGAATCGGAACCATCGCGTTTGACCCCACCGGCCCGGATACGACAAGCGATTGGCATGTCGATCCGCGTCGCCGCCCTCGCCGCGCTGCTGCTCACCATCACCTCGCCTGCCCGCGCTGCGGATGCGGAGCGGCCTCCCGAGGAGATCACCCCGCTATTGCTGCGCGTGCCCGAGGCGCCGATCCCGTTCAACGGCTCGGACGGGCGCACGCACCTGGTCTACGAGTTGTGGATCACCAACTTCTCCAGCGCCGACGCGCGCGTCGAACAGGTCGAGGTGCGCGGCGGCGATACCACGCTGGCAACGCTCGACGGCGCGGCGGTGGCGGCGCGCCTGCAGCCGGCCGGCCGGCGCGACTCGACCGACCTGCTGGAGAGCGGCGCGACCGGGCTGCTCTTCGTCCACGTCACGCTGCCGGCGGGCGCCGCGGTGCCGGCGGAGCTCACCCACGTCGTCCAGGCGCGCATCAAGGCGGCGCCGCCGCCGATGCAGCAGATGACGCTGGCCGGCGGGGCCGTGCAGGTGAACCGCCGCCCGGTGGTGGTGATCGGCCCGCCGCTGCGCGGCGACAACTTCATCGCCGCCGACTCCTGCTGCGACGCCACCCGCCACACCCGCGCGGCGCTGCCGGTGAACGGCGCCGTCCATCTGGCGCAGCGCTACGCCGTCGACTGGGAGCAGCTCGACGGCGAGCGCCGCATCTACAAGGGGCCGCGTGAGACTCTGGCCAGCTACACGATATTCGGCAAGGAAGCGCTGGCGGTCGCCGACGCGACGGTGTCGTCGGTGCTCGACGGCGAGAAGGAGCAGGTGCCCGGCACGTTCCCCTCCGACATCTCGCTGGCGCAGGCGGACGGCAACTCGGTGGTGCTCGACCTCGGCAGCGGCAACTTCGCGCTCTACGCGCACCTGCAGCCCGGCAGCCTGCGCGTGAAGGCCGGCGACCGCGTCACCCGCGGCCAGGTGCTCGGGCTGGTCGGCAACACCGGCAATTCGGTCGCGCCGCATCTGCATTTCCACGTCATGGACGGCCCCTCGCCGCTCGCTTCAAATGGTCTGCCGTACGAGATCGACCGCTTCACGGTCACCGGCCACGCGCCCGGCACCGCCGCCTTCGATCAGGCCGAGGAGCACGGCACGCCGCTGGCGATCACGCCGGCTTCGCCGCCGGTGTCCGCGAGCAAGGCTCTGCCGCTCGACCAGTCGATCGTGTCGTTCCCATAGGACCGGCGCACCGACAGCTCGGGCGCGCCCCCTACTCGCAGCGGATGCCGACCGTCGGCAGCGCCGGCAGAGCACGCGAGCGCCGCTCGAACACCAGTGCGAGCATCGGCCGACCGTCGAGCGCGATTGGTACGCCGCTGGCCAGGGCCAGGCGCAGCACACCGGGCTCCTGCGCGTTGACCGCCAGCAGGGCGCCCTCCGCACGGCCGATCGGGTGAACCGCGACGAAGGCGAGCGCCGCGGCGTCGTAGCGGACGTGCAGCGAAGCGGCGTGCATCGGGGGCTGGCGCGTCACGGCAATCGACAGCGTGCCGCGATCGCCACGCCAGCGCCAGGCGCCACGCTGCACCGACTGCTGCGCGGCGCGCTGCACCGTGACGGCCGCGGCCGCCGCGGGCGGGCGCCAGTTGCCAGTACAGTCGCCGAACAACACCGCGCGGAAGTCCTGCTGGCTGAGCGAGGCGTTGATCGCGCCGTAGGCTATCGCGCCGGGCGTGCAGGCCTGCGCGCCGGGCTGCGGCGAAATCACCGTCTGGCTCGGCGCGGCGACGGGGACCGGCAGGAAGAGCCAATCGCTGTCGCACGCCGCCGCCACCGTGAAGCGCGGCAGCACGCCGACGCTGAACTGCAGGATGTTCACCGCGTCGAGCGTGCTCAGACTGCCGTTGCCGGTCACATCGCAGGCCAGCGTCTGCTCGGCGGAGAGCGTGCGGACGTCGGCAATCGCCTGCAGCACATACGATGCATCGAGCGCACCGATCGCCGCGCCCGACGCTCCGATGCCCTGCGCGTAGACCAGCGCATCGGCGGCCGGCATGTTGTGCAGCACGTATGAGCCGTTCGCATCCGTCGTCGCGCTGCCGACGCCGGCCGCGTGTACGGCGATGTCCGGCACCGGCTCGTCGTTGCTGTAGTAGCGCAGCGCGCCGCTGACGTCGGCGTCGGTGCGAACGATGGTCGGGGTCGGCGTGGCGGTCGGCGTCGCGTTGGTCGCCGTCGGGGTTCCGCTGCGGGTAGCGGTCGGCGTCGCGGACGAGGTCGCGGTGCGGGTCGCGGTGCCGGTGCGGGTCGGCGTCTGGGTCACCGTGTCGATGCGGCTCGGCGTCGGCGAGCGCGTGAAGGTCAACGTCGGCGTCGGCGTGGAGGTCGACGTCGGCAGCGGGCTGGGCTCGCCGGCGCAGGCCGGCGGCCGGCTGCTGTCCCAGTCCGGACAACCGGCGCCGCTGCCGATCGCCAGCGAGCCGCTGCTCGGATAGGTCACGCCGGCGCCGGAGCCGTCGCGGAAGCTGAAGTAGTAACGGTGGCAGCCGGAGCCGTAGCCGCTCAGCGTCGCCGCCCAGGCGCCGTTGGTCGGCGTACCGCGTTGCAAGGTCATCGCCGTGCAGGCGCCGTCGACGTTGACCGTCGCCGACGTCGGCGCCGAGCTGTCGTACCAGTTCGCCCACGCCTCCAGCGACGCCGCCTGCTGCGGGTAGTGGGCGCCGGAGACCAGCTTGCTCGGCGTGGTGCCGCCGCCGAAGTCACCGGTCGAGCGGCCGGCGACGCCCACCCCAACCGCGCCGCCGGCGGTGAGGATCAGCCAGCGGTGTCCGTTCGCCTGCGAGAAATCGCAGGCGGTCGAGGCCGACGACTCGTACAGCCACTGGTAGAAGGCGGTGTTGGGGTTGGTGCTCGAGGCGATGATCTCACCGCCGGCGGAGACGCCGAAGAGCGCGATGCGCTGCCACCACAGCGTGCAGGTCGGCGCGCACTGCTTGGCACCGCCGACGCAGGCGCACGCGGCACTGCCGTCGCACGACGCGGGATAGAGGCTGTCGATGGTCGAGACCACGGTGCAGGCCGAGTCGTGCGCGAAGTAGCTCTGCCGCGTCAGCTCGTCGGAGTGGAAGCGGGCGGCGCGGCTGAGCGCGTGGCTCCAGGCCAGCGGCGGCATGGCGCTGTAGCAGGCCTTCTCGCCGCACGCCGCGCCACAGGCGGTCATCTCCACCTGCGGCGCGACACGCGCGCGGTTCATCCACTCGTGGATCACGCGCTCCGCCCAGTTGGGGAATCCGTTCACCGCCTCGCCGACCGCGCCGGCCGGCGCCGACGCGCACGCGATCGCCGTGCCGGCCGCTAGAATGACCGCAACCATCCGGCGCCCGATCGATCGCATGCGACTCATTCGTCGATCCCTCGAGCGAAGCGCGTGCCACGCCGCGGCCGGCCCGGGTTGAGTCGGTGCGCGCCGCGCCGATGCCGAATTTGCCGCTCCGCGGATGCAGGCGTGCCAGCCGGCGCCGCCGAGCGCGCGTCGGATTTACCGGCGCCGCTCGAGTGCGCGGGCCCTGACGCGGACTGTGACATGCCATGCGCGCCGCGCCTTCCCCCCGGCGTCGCCAGCCGCTAGGGAGACGGCCATGCGCAGACTCCTGACCCTGCTCGTGCTCCTGCTCGGCGTCGCCGGGACGGCCGCCGTCGCGCCCGCCACCGACCTCGAGGTCGGCAATTCCGCCCCGTTGTTCACCGCCACGACGCAGGACGGACAGCGCTTCGACCTCGCCGCGCGCAAGGGCAGCTGGACGGTGCTGTTCTTCTACCCGAAGGCCGGCACGCCGGGCTGCACCAAGCAGGTGTGCGCCTTCCGCGACAGCATCGCCAAGATCCGCGCCGAAGGTGCCGAGGTCTACGGTATCAGCACCAACACGGTGGCAGAACAGAAAGCCTTCGCCGACGAGCACCGCCTCGCCTTCACCCTGCTCGCCGATCCCGACGGCACGGTGACCGAGCTCTACGGCGCCAAGATGCCGGTGCTCACCGTCGCCAAGCGCTGGACGTTCATCATCGACCCGACGCTGACCATTCGACAGATCGAGCACGACGTCGACCCGGCGCTCGACGCCCAGCGCGTCGCCGCCGAGCTGGCGAAGTTGAAGGGCGCCGCCGCGCCCGCAGCCACTCCGGCGCCGTAACGCGCCCTGCTCCGTTCCCGCAGCCGTTCCCGATCCCGCGACCGAGACGACCGGGGTACGGGATCGGGCACGGGAACGGGTACGGGTCTTTCGCGCCTTACTCCTCGCGCAGGTAGTGACAGGTGTAGCCACCGGGGTTGCGCTGCAGGTACTTCTGGTGTTCGGCCTCGGCCGGCCAGAAGGGGCCGGCGGCGACGATCTCGGTGACCACCGGGTTGCGCCACTTGCCCGACTTGTCGACGCGCTGCTTCACCTGCTCGGCGGTCTGCCGTTGTGCCTCTGAGTGGTAGAAGATCGCCGAGCGGTAGGAGGTGCCGCGGTCGTTGCCCTGGCGGTTGAGCGTCGTCGGGTCGTGCATGCGGAAGAAGTAGCCGAGCAGCTGCTCGTAGCTGAGCTGGGTCGGGTCGAAGACCACCTCGACCGCCTCGGCGTGTCCGGTCGCGCCGTCGTGCACGTCCTCGTAGAGCGGCCCGCTGGTCGTACCGCCAGTGTAGCCGACGCGCGTCGAGGTGACGCCGGGAAGCTTGCGCAGGATCTCCTCCATGCCCCAGAAGCAGCCGCCGGCCAGCGTCGCCACCTCCTGGTGGGCGGCAGCGGCGGTCGCCGCCGCCGGTGCGGGGGTGGCGAACAGCGCCGCGTACTGGGCGTAGCCGGCGGCGGCGAGCTGATCGGCGGGGATGAAGCGCAGCGCGGCGGAGTTCATGCAGTAGCGCTTGCCGGTCGGCGCCGGGCCGTCGTCGAAGACGTGGCCGAGGTGCGAGTCGGCCTGCGCCGAGCGCACCTCGGTGCGGGTGGTGAAGAACGAATCGTCGTTGCGGGTGACGACGCTGTCGGCCGACAGCGGGCGGGTGAAGCTCGGCCAGCCGGTGCCGGAGTCGAATTTGTCGAGCGAGCTGAACAGCGGCTCGCCGGAAACGACGTCGACATAGATGCCGGCGGCGTGGTTGTCCCAATAGGCATTGCTGAAGGCACGCTCGGTCGCGCTCTCCTGGGTGACGCGGTACTGCTCCGGCGTCAGGCGTTGGCGCAGCTCGGCGGCACTCGGCTTGCGGTAGGCGGTCGGCGCCGGCGTCTGCGCCGCCGCCGCCACGCTGGTGGCCAGCAGCACCGCGGCGATCGCCAGCGTGCGGCGGGTTGGATCGTTCATGCGTCAGCCCTCGTTGGTAGGGGCGAGCCCTGGCGGCCTGGGCTCGCCCGTTGGCGCAACGACGCGCTCGCCAGCGGGCGCGAGCGCGCCACGGCACGCCCTTACAAGATGCGCGCGGCCGCCGCGCGTTTCTAGCCGCGCCCGAGCAGCGGCACGCAGTCGGCGCCGCAGGAGGCGCTCGCATCCGGAATGGCCGCGGGGCGGTGCAGCACCGCCTTGAGCGGCGTGACCAGCAGGCGCGATCCGCCCGCTCCGTCCGCCACGCTCGCGCGGCCGTCGATGATCAGGCTGTAGTCGTCGGGCGTGCGCAGCGGAAAGAGCAGCGACACCGAGGGACGCGCCGTCGCGTTGGCCGCGGTGCGCCTGCCGACCTCGGCCGCCAGCGTGTCGCCCTGCCACACCAGCGGCACGTGCACCGCATGCGGCCGCGCGTCGTCGCTGACGGTCAGCAGATAGGCTCCGCTCGTGCCGCGCTCGGCCAGCGCCCGGCGCAGGCCATCCAACGGAACGGGTATGGTCATCGCGTCTCCTCGCGTGTGCCGTCGAGCATAGCGGCGGCCCGACGGCGGAGAAAGGCGGGGCGGCACCGCAGCGGCGTGCGCCGCGGTGGAGGTGCGGCGGTAGGCAGGCAAGGACGGCGAGACGGCGAGCAGACCAACATACACCTCCGCACCGCTTGCCTTTGTCCGTGACGGTGAGGGAACCTCGCAGGCCATGACCGTCCGACTGCTGCGTCGCGGCGCGCTCGCCGCGCTGGTCCTCTCGCTGCTGCTGGCGCACAGCGCCGGCGTCGCACGCGCGGCGCTTCAGCTGCCGTTGCTGGATGGCTTCGGCATCCACGTCGAATCGGCGGAGTGGATCACCGGCCGGCAGCTGCACTATCGCGTCCGCAGCGAGGCGCTGGAGCAGCCGGTCGACCTGCGCATCCTGGTGCCCGCCGACTACGGCGAGGGTGGCGACCAGTACCCGGTGCTGTACCTCTTCCACGGCACCAGCGGACGCGCCGCGGACTGGGTCAACGCCGGCGGCGCCGAGGCGGCGACGGACGGCCTGCCGCTGATCGTCGTGATGCCCGACTGCGGGTTCAACGGCGACGGCGGCGGCTGGTTCAGCGACTGGTTCAACAACGGCCGCTTCGGCCAGCCGATGTGGGAGACGTTCCACGTCACGCAGCTCATCCCCTGGGTCGACCTCAACTTCCGCACCATCGCCGCCGACAGCGGCCGGGCCGTCGCCGGCCTGTCACAGGGCGGCTTCGGCTCGATGAGCTACGCCGCCCGCCATCCCGACCTGTTCACCTCGGCGGCGGCTTTCTCCGGCGGCTGCCAGATCGACCGCGACCAGGAGGCTATCGACTCCTCGACCACGATCATCCAGTTCACCACCGCGGTGCTGAGCGGCAAGGATCCGAACGCCATCTTCGGCCCGCGCGACCGCTACCCGCTCAACTGGCGCGCCCACGACCCGGCGACGCTGGTCACCAATCTGCGCGGCATGCACATCCACCTGTGGACCGGCGACGGCGCGCAGGGGCCGCTCGACCCGGGGCCGCCGAACGCGCCGCTCGACCCGATCGAGGTCATCACCTTCGGCGCCACCCGCCTCTTCCACGGCCACCTCGAGGCGGCGCGCATCCCACACGGCTACACCTATTACGGCGCCGGTACGCACAGCTGGCCGTACTGGGCGCGCGACCTGCGCGAGTACCTGCCGGGGCTGATGGCGCGCTTCGCCGATCCGCCGCCGCCGCGCCGCACGGTGGGTTACCTCTCCTATGACGACGTCTGGCAGGCGTTCGGGTGGCGCGTCGCGCTCGACCGCGACGCGCGCGACGCCAGCCAGCTGCGCTACGCCGGCGCGCGCGGCTTCACCCTCACCGGCACCGGCAGCGCCAGCGTGCGCACGCCGGGGCTGTTCGCGCCCGGCCAGCGCGTGCGCGTGCGCCTGCGCGGCTACCGCGTGCGCGCGACCGCTCTCGTCGAGGCCGACGCACAGGGCCGCCTGCTGCTCGCGGTGCCGCTGAGCGACGGCCGGCGCGCGCGCAGCACGCGGGTGAGCCTGCAGCCGCGCTCCTGAGCGACGCGCTGACCTGCGGAGGTGTGGACCTGCCGACGTGTGGACGTGCGCGGATGAGATGAGTTGCATCGCGGCGCGCCAACCCCACCGCGCCAGCACGTCAACACCTCAGCACGCCGCTCCTCACAGCTCCTGCTGCTGCAGGAACACGCCCTTGCTCATGCGCGCGAAGAAGTCCTGGTAGAACGCGGCGTCCTCGATCGGCGCCACCTCGACGACGCCGCCGCGGTTGTCGAGCACCTTGCGCTGGACGCTGACCCGCACGCGCGTCTGCGTGCCGGAGGCGCTGACGTTGCCGGTGAACTCGCGCAGCTCGGATTTGCGGAACGGCGGCGGCGCGTCGGAGCCGACGATGACACCGCCCGGTCCCGCGCCGCCGATGATGATGCCGCCGCCGAGGCCGCCGAAGGCGCCGCTGCTCGAACGGCCGGGCGCCAGGTCGATCTCCTTGGCGGCGGTGATCAGGCCGAGGTCGACCACCGCGTTCCTCACCACGTAGCCGTCGTCCTGCAGCACGTTGAGCATCGCCTTCATCACCTGTTGGGTGTCGGCAGTGTCGAAGTCGCGCGTCTGGTAGGCGCGCACCTCCAGCGGCGTCTTGGGCGGCGCCTGGGTGGGCATGCAGCCGCCGGCGGCGAGCAGCGCCGCAGCGATCAGCCAGGCGCGCGCGCGCGGTCGCATCGCCGCCTCAGAACGTGCTGGCGTGGTAGGTGAACGTGTCCACCCGGCTGTCGGCGGTGAACTTGATGATCACCGTCAGCGTGCGCTGCGTCGCCGCCGATGCGCCGGCGGCACTGCCGCCGCCGAGCAGCAGCACGGTGCCGTACTGCGCGCTCTGCGAGTACGACGCCTCGCGCGCCACCTTGTCGTAGATCCAGGTGTCGCGCCCGGTGGCGTCGCGCGTCACGATGTTCGGCGCCCCCAGCGCCGCCGCCACCGCGTCCTGCGTCATGCCGGCGTGGATCTGTTGCTGCACCACGCCGACCGTCATGCGGCGCTCGGCGGCCGAGCCGAGCTCCTGCTGGTGCTGCGCCGCGGTGGTGCATCCGACGGCCGCCATGGCGACGAGGAGCAGGAATCGCTGCATCGCCCTCAGGTAGCCACGCGCGGGGCGCTGCCGCAATCCATGGTTCGAAGCGCGGAGCGACGCAATCGGCGGACTGTAGCGCGGCCCTCCGTGGCCGCCCTGGCTGGCGAATCGGCGCGGAGGCGGCCACAGGGGGCCGCGCTACGGTCCGTGTGCTGGGTGGCTTCGGCGCACTGCCTGCGACGGCCTGTCGCCTGTTACGGCTAGCGTCGTCGCAGCCCGTCCTCTATGGGCATGGCGTCGATGACCGCCCACGCCAAGCCGCTCGCCGCCCGCACCCTGCTCACCTACGGCGGGCCACTGTTCGCGCTCGCCTACCTGTTGTTCTTCGTGCAGTTCTACTTCCTCAAGTTCGCCACCGACGTACTGCTGCTGCCGCCGGCAGCGGTCGGCGCACTGTTCGCGCTCGCCAAGGTGTGGGACGCGGCGAGCAATCCGCTGGTCGGCAGCTGGAGCGACCGCACCCGCTCGCGGTTCGGCCGCCGGCGCCCGTTCCTGGTCGGCGCCCTGCCGGTGCTCGCCCTCGGTTTCGTCATGCTGTGGACGCCGCCGCACCTGGGCACCGCAGCGATGATCGCCTGGGCGGCGGTGTCGCTGTTCGTCTTCTTCACCGCCTTCGCACTCTACGCCGTGCCGCATGCCGCGCTCGGCGCCGAGCTGAGCCCCGACTCGCACCAGCGCACCCGCCTGTTCGGGGCGCGGCAGATGAGCTTCACGCTCGGCATGCTGCTCGCGTTCGGCGCCATCCAGGTAGCGATGAACGCCGCCGAGCCGCGCGCCGCCACCGCCATGCTGGCGCTGCCCGGCGCGCTCGCCGCCATCGCCCTGCTGGCGGTGACCCCGCTGGCGATTCGCGAGCCGGCCGGCGAGCGGCGCGGCGGCCAGAGCCTGCGCAGCGGCCTGCGCGACGTGTTCACCAACCGGCCGGCGCGCATCCTGGTGCTGGTCTGGTTCATCGAAGCGCTCGGCGCCGGTGCGGTCGGCACCATGGGCCCGTACGTCGCCGAGTACCTGATGCGGCGGCCGGACATCGTCGGCACGCTGCCCGCCGCCTACGTGCTCTCCGGCGTCGTCTCGATCCCCGTCTGGGTGCGCCTGGCGCGCCGCTTCGGCGGCCGCGACACCTGGCTGGCGGCGATGCTGCTCGCCGCCGCCGCCTTCGGCGGCATGATGGTCGTGCAGGAGGGCGACCTGACGCTGCTGTTCGTCCTGCTCAGCATCTCGGGCTGCGCCATGGGCTGCGGCAACGTGCTGGCGGCCTCGCTGATGGCCGACATCATCGACCTCGACGAGCAGCGCACCGGCGAGCGCAAGGAGGGCGTCTACTCGGCGGCGATGCTCTTCGCGCTGAAGTTCGGCTCCTCGCTCGCCACCGCCGTCACCGGCATCGTGCTCGGCATCGCCGGCTTTGTCCCCAACGTCGAGCAGAGCGCCGCCAGCCTGTTCGGCATGCGCCTGCTGTTCGCCGGCATGCCCTGCCTCGGCTTCCTCGCCGGCGCGCTGATCTTCCGCGGCTTCCCGCTCGGCGGCGGCGGCGTGCCGCTCGAAGTGGCGCCGCCGCTGCGCGGCCTGACACGCCGTTCCTAGCCACGGCGCGCCGGTAAACCGCCGCCGCGCCCCGGGGCTCTAAGGGGAGGCGTACGCACCACCCCCGAAAAGGAGCCCCGATGCCCACCCCTTCCCCCGCGCACCTGCTGCTCGCCGGCGCCCTGGCGCTGGCGGTGACCGCGCCCGCCGCGGCGTTCGCCGGCGGCGGCAGGCACATGAGCCCGGCCTGCCGGGCCGATGTCGAGCGCCTGTGCCCCGACGCCGAGGGCTGTGCCCGCAAGCAGTGCCTGAAGGACAACGCCAGCGAGCTGTCGGCCGATTGCAGCGCCGACCGGGCGGCGAGAAAGCAACGGCGCGAGGCGGTGCACGCCGCCTGCGCGGCCGACGTCAGCCGCCTGTGCGGCGCGGTCGACTCGCACCGCGACGCGCGGCAGTGCCTGAAGTCCCACCGCGATCAGCTCTCCGTCCCCTGCGCCGACGCGATCCAGGCCCTGCGCCAGGCGCGCGAAGGCGCCGCGAGCTGATCCGAACCGGCGGGCGCCGGACCCCACCCGGCGCCCGCCTCGCCTCCCTCGATGGAACTCATCGCGCGAATGATCGACAGTGCGGTGGTGGCGGTCGACCCCGACACCCGCTTCCTCGCCTTCGTCCAGTCGCACCAGGAACGCGCCGTGCGCATGGCCTGGCGGCTGCTCGGCGGCGACGCCGCGGCCGCCGAGGACGTCGCCCAGGAGGCGTTCCTCAAGGCGCATCGCGGGCTCGGCGACTTTCGCGACGATGCCAGCCTGTCGACCTGGTTCTACCGCATCCTGGTCAACGAGGCGCGCTCGTACCGCCGCTGGCGCGGCGTGCGGCAGCGCTGGACCGCCATCTGGCAGCCCGACGAGCCGCAGTTCGACCCGCCGGCACCGACCGTCGAGGGCGATCCGATCCTGCGCCGCCGCCTCGCCGCGGCGCTGGAACGCCTGCCGCGCGGCCAGCGCGAGGTCTTCGTGCTGGTCCACCTGGAGGGCTTCACGCTGGAACAGACCGCCGCGCAGCTCGGCAAGGCGCTCGGCACCGTGAAGGCGCACCTGCACCGCGCCCTGCACCACCTGCGCGCCGACCTGCAGGATGTTGACGAAGTCGCCGCATGGCGGCAGACCGGAGCGAAGCGATGAGTGAGCGCGATCCGCACATTCCGCCGGCCACCGACGCGCGGCGCGACGACGCGCTGATCGCGCTGTTCCACGACCACTACCGGCCGGCCGCGCGCGACGCCCTGCAGCGCGCCGCCTTCACCCGGCAGGTGATGCAGCGCGTGCCGGCGTCGCGCCGCTGGGGCTGGCCGTCGCTGGTCACCGCCGGCACCGCCGCCTGCCTGGCGCTCTGGCTGGCCTACGCCCGCGCCCCGTTGCCGGCCACCGCCGGCGCCAACGGCGCCACCCTCTTCGCCCTGGTCGAGGAGGAGACCCGGCCGGCCAACGACAGCGAGTTCCTGCCCGACGACTACGCCCTGCTCGCCACCGATCTCGATCAGTGATGCGTCCCTTCCGCTCATTCGGCCTTGCCTGCCTGGCCCTGCTCGGCGCCGCACTGGCGCTCGGCGCCAGGCCGGCGGCGGCCTGTGCGCCCGGCCCGCCGGACGTGCGCCGAATGGCCGACAAGCTGGAGCGCAACGCCAGTCGCCTGGGCCTGAGCGCGGACACCCTCGCGCAGATCCGCGCCATCGTCGACGCGGCGGCGCCCGA
>JANRJF010000087.1:0-14511 GCA_033764095.1 Deltaproteobacteria bacterium
GGCAGGGAGGCTGACCGCCGGCCGCTCGGCGCGCGGCTTCGGCGCGGCGGCAATCGCCGGCTTGGCGACGGGTTTCGGCGCGGTGATGGGCTTGGCTGCGGCGGCAACCTGTCGCGGTGGCACTGGTGCTGGCGGTGCGGCCGCTGCCGGTGCGGGCGCCGCGGCAGCGGCGGGCGGCTCGGCCGGGCTGCCGCCGCCACCGCCGCCGCGTCCGCCGCTCAGCAAGGTCACGGGGATCAGGCTCGGCAGCGAGGCCTCCGGCAGCGCGACGCGCATCGCGAGCAGCAGCAGCGCCAGGTGCAGCAGCACCGACGCGATGGTCGGACGCACGGCCATGAGCATGGGCACGGTAGCAGAAAAGGCCCCCATCCCGACCTTCCCCCGCCCAGCGGGGGAAGGAGATCACGGGAGAGGGGATAGGGCCATCACGGCAGGAAGAGGATCTCGAACGGTGGTAGGCCGAGGTCCATGGTGCCGTCCGTCAGTGCGCTGCCGTCGCTGGCGCGGAACAGGCGCAGGCCGGCTTTGCGGCGCGAGCGGTCGGCGAGGAAGAGCTCGCCGCGGTCGTTCAGCTCGAGGTCGAAGAGGGTGTAGGTGCTGCTCTCGTGGTGCGTGCCGAGCACCTGGCGGGTGGTGGGGTCGAACGAGATCAGCGCGTTGGTGAAGCCGGTGCGATTGACGGTCGCATAGGCGAGCCGGTCGGAGACCAGGACGAAGTCGGTCACGTCGCCGCCGAGGTCCGCCTCGCTGACGAGGAATCCGCTTGCCGTGCGGCTGGCGAGATCGACCCGTTCGAGGCCGCCGTCCAGGGTGTTGAAGCGGCCGGCTTCGGAGAGCCAGATGGCGCCGTTGTGTACGGTCAACCCTTTCGTCGCGCCAAATGGATTCTCGCCGCTCAGCTCGATGCCGCCGAGTAGGGTGTCGGTGGTGGTGTCGACGACTGCCAGGGCGCCGTTCCGCGCCGGCAGGCGCAGCGCCGAGTTGATGTCGAGGCGTTGCAGCGAGACGTAGAGGCGCTCGCCGACGACGGCCATCTGGTCCATGTCGGGGATGCCGTCGGCGTCGGCGAGCGACGACAGGTCGATGCGGCCGAGGATGAAATCGGCGCAGTCGGGGCGCGGCGCCGGGTTGACGATCAGCAGCGCCTTCTCCTCGAACAGCGTGACGTAGGCTTTGTGCCGACTGACGAAGGCGATGTCGTGCGGGTTGGTGCCGTTGCCGGTCGAGCACTGCGTCCGGGTGCGGAAGTTGTCGGCCGGGTCGAGCACCTGGATGTTGTCGGCGAACAGCCGGTTCACCGCGTAGACCATTCCGTCAAAGGTGCGCACGACCGAGTCGCGGAAGATGCGGCGTTGCGGCGTAGACGGCGTCACCGCGCGCGGCGGGTCGAGCCCGACGACGGCGTAGGAGCCCTCCTGGAAACTGGAGGTGGCGACGAAGGCGCGCGTCTCCGCCGGGCACCCATCGAGCGCATGGCCGACGCCGCTGATCAGCTCGTCGACGCCGACCTGCGCATCGCGATCGCGATCGAACGGTTCGCACGTGTCGACCGTACCGCCGCCGAGCGAGAGGCCGACGCCGCGCAGCAGCTCGGCGATGGACACGCTGCGGTCGCGGTTGCAGTCGCCGGTGCACTGCGCCCTGGCGAGGGTCGGGAGGAGGAGCAGCGCGAGGAGCGCGCCGGCGCCGGCTGCCGTGCGCCCGTGTCCCTTCTTCGAATGGTTTCCCCCCTTTGAAAAAGGGGGGTTAGGGGGGATTTCCCAACTGCTCTCCTCGTTGCGAGCAGCGCCGTCGCGAACGGTGCGCTTCACGCGGATGAGTGTGAAAATCCCCCCTGGCCCCCCTTTTTCGAAGGGGGGGAGCAGGTGAATCATAGAGTCACCTTCACGCCGACGAACAGCGTCAGCCCCGGCAGCGGGAAATCGCCGAGATCTCGGATGTCGGCATTGGCGAGGTTGGCGGCCTCGCACTTGATCTCGATCCACTCGCGCGGCAGCAGCGCTGCGCCGATGGTGTGGATGGAGCGATCGGGAACGGTGATGAAGTTGGCGACGCTGGTCGGGTTGGAGCCGATGAATGTGTACTCGTAGTAGGCGCGCGCGCTGGGGTTGAACACGCTGGCGCGCAGGAACAGCTCGTTGGCGGGACGCAGCGGCAGCTGGTTGCCGTCGTAGTTGCCGCCGCTGGTGTCCTCGGAGTTGGTGTAGGTGTAGTTGGTCTCCAGGCCGAAGTGGTGCAGTGCGTCGAGCTCGCCGCTCAGCTCGACGCCGCGCACCAGCGCGCTGCCGACGTTGTTCGGGCGGAACTGCGCCGGGTCGTAGGCCTCGAAGACGATCAGGTCGCGGTAGTCGGTGTTGAAGAACGCGACCTGCAGCAGGCTGCGGTCGAGCCAGCGCCAGGCGCCCCAGTTGGCGACCAGGCCGAGATCGGCGTTGAGCCCCGATTCGGGCTTCAGATTGACGTTGCCGAGCACACTGCCGGTGTTGCCGAACAGCTCGGCGAAGTTCGGCGCGCGCTGGAAGTAGCCGACGTTGCCGCGCAGCGCGAGCCAGTCGAGCATCCGTAGCTGGGCGCCGAAGCTCGGCGTGATCAGGTCGAGATTGTTGGTGCTGGTGGCGCCGGTCGGCTGGTTGTTGAGGTCGACGGCGCTGAACTGGTCGAGCAGGTGCTCGTAGCGCAGGCTGGGGACCAAGGTGACGCGCTCGTCCCACAGCGGCACCTCGTCCTGCAGCGCCAACGTCAGCCGCAGGCGCGTTTGGTCGGGGCCCTGCTGCGGCGCCGGTGGGGTGGGGAACTCGTTGAACGGGAAGAACTGTTCGTAGGCGAGCTCGTCGAACCACGAGAGCGCCTGCTGCCACCAGGGGGTGAACCAGGTGCCGGTGTTGCTCGCGCCGATCAGCGCGGTCTGGTTGTTGGTGTTGGTGACCGAGCCGAAGTCGCCGTCCGGATCGTCGAAGCGCTGCTGGTTGTACACCCCGTACAGCGTGCCGGAGGTGCTCACCGCGCCGTCGGCGAGGCCGTCCTTCGAGAGGCGCAGGTAGGTGAGCGAGCGGATCTCCTGCAGCGACGGGTTGGCGAACTGCACCGCTCCGGTGCCGGGGACGCCCTGTTGCTTGTAGAGAAACTCCTGCGTCGCGTCGGCGACCAGCCCGTCGCCGAGGTCGTAGTCGGCGCGCGCCAGGGCGCCGACCGAGTTGAACGCGTTGTTGATGCGGGTCGTCTCGCCGTCGTCGGTGGGGTTTTCCGGCGTGCCGTTGTCGTCGAAGTAGGTGAAGTCGCCCTCGCTGCCCAGGTAGGTGACGTGGCCGAGCACGCCCACCTCGCCGACGCGCTGCGAGTGCGAGGCGACGGCTTTGCGGGTGTTGAACGAGCCGTAGCCGGCCGACAGCTCGGTGGTCGGCGTCGCCGACGGCGGCCTGGTCACCAGATTCACGACGCCGCCGATGCCGCCGCCGCCGAAGCCGACCGGAATGGTGCCGCGGTACACGTCGATACGCTCCAGGCTGTCGAGCGGCAGGTTGGAGAGGTCGACGGTCTGATCCTGCGCCTGCGACAGCGGCACGCCGTCGAGGTAGACCGGGACCTGATTCGGCGTCGAGCCGCGGATCGAGATGGTGCTGAAGGCGCCGAGTCCGCCGTAGCGCTGCACCTGCACGCCGGCCGCTTCCGACAGCGCGTCGGCGGTGCTGTCGAGCGCCTGGTCGCGCGCGCCGACGTCGATCGCGGAGACGAAGGCGGTCGGGGCGCGCTGCTCGGCCTCGCCGATCGGCTCCGCCGTCACCTCGATCTCGGCCAGCGGCGGCTCCTCGTGCAGCGGCTCCTCGGCGCGCGCGCCACGCGGCGCCAGGTTGAGCACCAGGCTGGCTCCGAGGCCGAGAGTGCACATCCAACCCCTCATCGCGCTGCGGCCGCCGCCGCGGTGCCGGCGGGCAGTACGTCGGCGAAGGCGAAGCCGTCGCGGTTGACGCGCGAGCCGACGCGCACGTCGATGCTGCGGCGGAACATCGGCCCGGCGTAGCAGAAGGTGTGGAACTCGCCGCGCTCGCCGCACGGGTCGACGGCGGCCGGCAGCGCGGCGAGCAGCGCCGCGTCATAGCGGCGGCCGGCGAAGTGCGGCGCCAGCTGCCGCGGGTCGACGCTGGTGAGGATGGCGCGCAGGCCGCCGGCGAGCATCGCCTCGGCCAGCCTCGGGGTGTCGCTCGGCGTGCCCCAGAGCGGGAAGAGCGGCGCGATGCCGGTGCCCGCCAGCTGGCGTTCGCGGTAGGCCCGGATGTCCGCCAGAAACAGGTCGCCGAAGGCGATCGCGTCGATGCGCGCGGCACGAGCGCGTGCGACCAGGGTCATCATGCGGCGGTCGTACTCGGCGTTCGAGCACGGCGCCGGCAGCGGTACGGTCCACAGTGGCAGGCCGGCGGCGCGCGCCTGCGCCGCGACCAGTTCGTGCCGCACGGCGTGCATGGCGACGCGGTCGGCCGACGCGTTGAAGGTCGTCAGCAGGCCGACGACCTCCACCTCTGGGTGCTCGGTGCGCAGGACGTGCAGCGACCAGGCGCTGTCCTTGCCGGAGCTCCAGGAGAGCAGGATGCGGCGGCTCATCGCAGGCGGCGCTCCATCAGGCCGACCAGGTCGGCGGCGGTGAGAAGGCCGTCGCCGCTGAGGTCGGCGGCGGCGGAGGATGCGATCGATCCGCCCGCGGCGGCGCTGGCGTCGTCGCCGTCGCCGTCGAAGAGCTCGGCGATCAACCAGTCGGCGTCGGCGCCGGTGATCTCGCCGTCGTTGTCGAGGTCGCCGATTATTGGCGTCGCGGTCGCGCTCGCTTCCGGGCTCGGGCTGGGGCTCGACTCTGATGGGGAAGTGGTCGCGGTCGAGGTCGGCGTCGCGGTGGCGATTGGCGGCGTCGGGGTGGCGGTCGGAGTCGGCGAGTCGACCGCCGCCGGATCGCAGGCGTGCAGCGCGGCCATGGCGTCGATGTCGGCGCCGGCGTTGGGTGAGATGGTGAACTGCGCCAGGTCGCCGAAGTCGCGGATGGCGCCACCGACGTCGGTGACGCGCACGTACGCGACCCAGGCAAAGCCGGTGCCGGCGAGGTCGAACTGGTCGCCGCCCGAGACGCTCGGGTCGAGCGGGTCGATGCCGTTGTCGGAGTTGCTGAACACCTCGGTGCGGCCGGCAAGGCCGATGCCGGTGGCGGCGTCGTAGGGCAGCTCGACGAAGTGCTCGCCGTCCTGGCTGACGGCGACGTAGGTGTACTCGGTGAACAGCGGACCGCTCGGCGAGCCGCTGTGAAAGGCGTTCTCGAAGACGGTGAAGTCGGCGCCGGGCCCGTCGCAGATCACCGGCAGGTCGAAGCGCAGGGTGACCGACCCGCCGATGCCCAGGGCCAAGACGTCGAACGAGCCCTGCACTTCGCCGGCGCCCTGCGGCGGCCCGAGCAACACGTCGGGCAGCAGGTCGTCGCCGAAGCCGCCGTTGACGCCCGGCGTGTAGGCCGCGACCGCGTCGGCGAAGGGGTCCTGCGCGCCGGCGGGCAGCGCGGCGGCGAAGAGGAAGAACGCGACGAGTAGGATCTGGCGGAGTTGACTGCTGGTGGCGCGGGGCTCCGGCCCCGTGTTCGGCGCCGCGGCGCGGAGCCGAAGCGCTTCGCCGGCTGCGCTGCGCTGCGCAGGCACACCGGGCTGGAGCCCCGCTCCACCAGGAGAAATCAAGTCCCGGTTCATCGGAAGTCGCCGCGGTCGAGCAGGCGCAGATCGATGACGGCGCTGTTGTCGAGCGGTCGCGGATCGATGCCGCCGGGCGGCTGCGCGACGGCGGTGATGGTCAGCGGACACGATGCCGGGACGTTGCGGTCGGGCGTGTCGATCGCGGCGGCGGCGACGGTGACGGTCAGCAGCGCGCTGCGCGAGCGACCGGCGCGAACCAGGCCGGTGTCCTGATCGCCGACGAGGCGGCGGTCGAAGTCGACGGCGATACCGACCACTGCCTGGCAGGCGTTGGCGACGAGTCGGATCGGCAGCTCGCCGCTCGCGTCGGCGTTGCGCACCGCGACGCGCAGTCGCTTGCTGGCAGTGGCGGCGCCGGTGCGGAGGTCGATGCGCAGCGGCTTGCGGCCGAGCGCGGCGACGTCGTGCATGGCGGCGGTCCGGGTCGCCGTCGCGCTCGGCGTCGAGCTGGCGGTCGCCGTCGCGGTGGCGTCCGCCGGCGAGCTGGGCGTCGCGGTGGCGGTGAACGAAGCGGTGGCGCTCGGCGTCGGGCTCGGCAGCGCGCCGGGATCGCAGGCGTGCAGCGCCGCCGCGGCGTCGAGATCGAAGCCGGCGTTGGGTGCGATGGAGAACTGCGGCAGGTCGCCGACGTCGGGAATCGCGCCGGCGACGTCGGTGATGCGCACGTAGCGCGCCCAGGCGAGGCCGACGCTGGCAAGGTCGAAGTGATCGCCACCGGACACCGTGGGATCGAGCGGGTCGATGCCGTTGTCGGTGCTGCTCAATACCGGCGTCTGTCCGGCGAGGCCGGCGTGCGTCGTCGTGTCGTGCGCCACGGGGATGAAGCTGACGCCGTCCTGGCTGAGCTCGACGAAGGCGTACTCGGTGAACAGCGGCCCGCTCGGCGAGCCGCTGTGGAAGGCATTCTCGAAAATGGTGAGGTCGGCACCGGGGCCGTCGCAGACCACCGGCAGGTCGAAGCGCAGCACGATGGAGCCGCCGCTGCCGAGCGCCAGCACGTCGGTCGAGCCCTGCGTCAGGCCGGCGCCCTGCGGCGGACCGAGGACGATCTGCGGCAGCGCGCCGCTGTTGAAGCCGCCGTTGGAGCCGGCGGTGAACGAGGTGACGGCGTCGGCGAACGGATCCTGCGCGTTTGTCGGCGAGCTGGCGCAGGCGACGACGCCGACGAGCGCCGTCGCGCGCGCCAGTCGATGCAGGGAGCGAGGAATCGCAGTCATCGACGCCGTCCCTCCGTCCGTCACGGCGCCGGGTGGCAGACGAACTTGTAGGAGTCGCTGTCCTTGCGGCCGTCGGCGGCGACCGTGGTCACCTTCACCTTGGCCTTGCCGTCCTTGCGCTCGCCGGCGCCGGTGATCTTGAGCGGCACGTAGTAGCCGTCGCTGAAGCCGCACGTCGTGCCGCTCAGCGGCAGGCCGGCGCTGATCTGCGCGCTGGCGGTGGCGAGCGCGGCGCTGGCTGGCTTGGCGGCGATGGTCAGGCTGTCGATCGGGCTGGCGTTCGAGCACCCGGCGAGGTCGGGGTCGGCGACGTTGAGGCAGAAGCCGAGCGTGAAGACGCAGCCGTCGTTGACCGCGCCGTCGGCGTCGCAGGCGGCGCCGTCGGTGCACTCGGCGACGCCATCGGTCAGCTGCAGGCCGTACGCCTCCTGCAGGCAGTCGGTGGCCGGCGATCCGCCGCCGGCGCTGAGCTGGTCGATCGGCGTGAAGCGGTGCAGCGACCTGTCCTCGGGCGCGTTGGAGAAGGTGGACGACAACACCTGCACGCGATGCGTCTGCGCGTCGACGGTGATGCCGGTGGCGAAGTTCAGGCCGCTGACGAACGAGACCATGCTGGAGTCGGCCGGGTTGAACGAAACGATGTCGCCGCCGAAGGCGCCGGTCACCAGCAGGCGGCCGTCGCTGTTGAAGGCCGCGTCGTAGCTGCCGAAGCTGAAGGCCGGGCCGGCGAACGGGTCGGGCATCAGCGGCGTGCCGCCGCTGGTGAACTGGCGGATCTGCACGTCGAAGCTGTCGAGCGACTCGGCGACGAACAGGTTGCCGTTGGCGGGGTTGAAGGCGAGGCCGGAGGCGAAGTCCATGCCGCTCGCGAACGCGCTCGGCGTGCCGCCGACGATCTTGGTCACGCCGCCGCTGTTGCCGCCGGCGGACGAGGTGACGAACACGTTGCCGGTCGCATCGATGCTGACCGCGGCGGCGAACGGCAGGCTGTTCGGCGGCAGCAGCTCCAGGCCGGGCGCGCTCAGGCCGGAGGCGGTCGAGGCGTTGGGGATGGCGAAGACGGTGTCGCCGCTCTGCGCGGCGAACGGACCGGCGAGGCCGAAGTCGCCGTTGTCGGCGTTGTCGGTGACGTAGAGGACGTCGGCGGCGCGGTCGTAGGCGCAGTCGGCGATGGCGTTGAAGCCCGACGCGACCAGGCGCAGCTCGCCCGACTCCTTCGCCAGCACGATCGACTCGGCGTTGGCGGTGAACGACGGTCCGATGCCGACGAAGGTGCCGCCGACGCCGGCGGCGACGCAGCTCTGCGTCAGATTGCCGAGCAACTGGGTCGAATAGATGTAGCCCGCCGGCGCGGTGACCGCGCCGCGGGCGGCAACCGCGGTCGCGGCGATGGCCAGCGATGCCAATGACGTACGGATGATGCGCATGGTGCTCTCCTCCCAATTCGCTGTTGGCGCTCGAGTGATGCGGCAGTGGTGCTGCGGACAGCTGTCCCGTCCCCCCGGACGAGCCCGACGGCGCGTCAGTGGCGGACCGCGCGGACAGCGAGCGCCGGCGCGCGGCTGGGAGGACCGCGCTCTGGCCCGAGCGGCCAACAAAAAACCCGGCGACGCCTGCGCGCCCCGGGTATGAGTGGGAGAATCGTTCAGCATGATTCTCGTCCCCACACCCCGGAGGACTTCGAACAGCCGTTGCTGGGCCAGGTCTCCTGGCTTCCGGCTTTCTACTTGCGGCGCCTTCCCGTCCCCAATCGGACAGTGGCAAGCGTGCCGCTTTCGTTACCGGTTACAGTGGCGGGGGCCGCGTCGGCGTTGCACCGACTTCCCTCAACCCATCAACGTTGGGTCGGCAGTACCACGCGTCGCGAAGAAACGTCAATGCACTCGCGCGAACCGCGTCGAGAAACAAGAATGACCACGGATGAACACAGAGAGAGATGGATGAAATCCGGAGGCGTTCATGTGAGAGGAAGCGCTGCCTCGCAAGACCCAACTCTCCGGATGTCATCCGTGTTTCTCCGTGTTCATCTGTGGCCAAGCAGTTTGAAAGGTGGCGCGCTGCTGCTTGCGCTGCTGCTGTGCGTGGCGCCGGCCGCGGCGGCGGAGCGCATCATCTCGCTGGCGCCGTCGATCACCGAGACGCTCTTCGCGCTCGGGCTGGGCGACCGAGTGGTCGGCGTGTCGACCTACTGCGACTATCCGCCGGCGGCGGCGAAGATCGACCGGGTCGGTACCTTCCTGCAGCCCAACGTCGAGCGCATCCTCACCAAGAAGCCGGACCTGCTGATCGCAGTGCCGAGCCCGGGCAATCGCGGTTCGGTGGAGCGGCTACGCGATCTCGGCGTGACGGTCCTGATCGTCGATCCGGAGCGCGTCGCGCAGATCCTCGACTCCATCCGCCGCATTGCCGACGCCGCCGGTGTGCCCGACAAGGGGGCGGAGCTGGTGGCGCGCATCGAGGCCGACCTCGCCGCGGTCGAGGCGAAGCTGCGCGATGCGCCGCGGCCGCGCGCGTTGATGCTGGTCGGCCGCACGCCGTTCGTCGCCGCCGGGCCGCCGACCTATCAGGGCGAGCTGCTCGAGCGCGCGCACGCCACCAATCTGGTCACCGGCGACGACGCGTGGCCGCGTCTGAGCCTGGAGTTCATCGTCGCGCAGCAGCCCGAGGTCATCATCGACGCCAGCATGGGCAGCGAAGCGATGGCGGATCGCCACGCCGCGCTCGCGTTCTGGCAGGCGTTCCCGACCATCCCCGCCGTGCGCGACGGCCGCATCGGCGGCCAGGGCGCCAGCGAGCTGCTCCGCCCCGGCCCGCGCGTCGCCGAGACGCTTGCAACCGTCGCGCGTTTCATCCATCCGGAGCGCTTCGAGTCCGAAGAGAAAAGCGGAACCACGGATGAACACAGATAAACACAGATAAGAAATTGAGCTGCGACGCTTGGTGTTGCGGCTTCAGATTCCTATCCGTGTTCATCTGTGTTCATCCGTGGTTCCTCTTCAGGGAGACGCGACATGCGCGCTGCGGTGCTGGTCGAGAACGGCAAGCCGTTGGTGATGTGGGACGACGTCGAGATCGCGCCGCCGCGGCTCGGGCAGGTGCGGGTGCGGGTGACGCACTGTGGGGTCTGCCACTCGGATCTGAGCATCGCCGACAACGTCTTTCCCAGCCCGACGCCGATCGTGCTCGGGCATGAGGCGGCGGGGATCGTCGATGCGGTCGGTGCCGAGGTGACGACGCTGGCGGTCGGCGACGAGGTGGTGCTGACGCCGATTCCGCCGTGTGGCTCCTGTTACTGGTGCGTGCGCGGCGAGCCGGGGGTGTGCGTCAACGCGATGCAGATCCAGACCAACACGTTCCTCGACGGCAGCACCGGGCTGTCGCGCCGCGGTGACACCGTCTTTCGCGGCGTCGGACTCGGCGGCTTCGCCGAGTACGTCGTGGTGTCGGCGAGCGGCGCGGTGAAGATCCCGGCCGGCGTCTCGCGCGAGGTGGCGTGCGTGATCGGCTGCGCGGTGCAGACCGGCGTCGGCGCGGTGCTCAACACCGCCGGGGTCGAGGCCGGCGCCACCGTGCTGGTGATGGGCGCCGGCGGCATCGGGCTCAGCATCGTGCAGGGCGCGCGGGTCGCCGGCGCGGCGCGCATCCTTGTCTCCGATCCGGTACCGGCGCGGCGCGAGGCGGCGCGGACGCTGGGCGCCACCGACGTGATCGACCCGACCAGCGACGACGTCGGCACGCGCGCCTTCGAGCTCACCGGCGGGATCGGCGTCGACTTCGCCTTCGACGCGGTCGGTCGGGCCGAGCTGATCCAGACCGGCGTCGCCGCGACGCGCAACGGCGGCACCACCGTCTGCGTCGGCGCGGCGCCGATGGAGGACGCCATCGTGCTGGCGCCGGCAGCGCTGTTCACGCTCACCGAGAAGAAGGTGATCGGCTGCGCGCTCGGCAGCTGCAACGCCCTGCGCGACATTCCCCGCCTGCTGGCGCTCGCCCAGGTCGGCCAGCTCGATCTCGCCGCGCTGATCACCACGCGCCGCCCGCTCGCCGAGATCAACGAGGCGATGGCGGACCTGCGCCAGGCGCGCGGCATCCGCACCGTGCTGAGCTGCGAGGGCTAGGCGGCCCGTCCTGGTGGCCGACGCGTTCCTCACTCGCGCCCGCTTTACGCGCGTGCTCGGCACGCTGGCGGTGTTGCTGGCGGCGACGGTGGCGGCGAGTGCATCGGTGGGCGCCGAGCGGATCGCGCTCGGCCACGCGTTGTTCGGCGGCGGCGCCGACAACGTCGATCGGATCATCCTCTTCACCATCCGGCTGCCGCGCATTCTGCTCGCCGCCATCGTCGGCGGCGGCCTGGCGGCGGCCGGCACAGTGCTGCAGGCGCTGCTGCGCAACCCGCTGGCCGATCCGCACATGCTCGGCGTCTCCGGCGGCGCCGCGCTGGGCGCCGCGGCGATGCTGATGCTCGGCGGCATCGGTGTCGCGGCGGCGCCCGAAGCGTCGATCCAGGTCTCGACCATGCTGGTGCCGGCCGGCGCGTTCGGCGGCGCGCTGTTGGCGATGGCGGTGGTGTATCGCCTCGGCAGCGTGCACGGGCGCCTGCAGCCCTACATGTTCCTGCTCGCCGGCGTGGTGACCAACTCCTTCTGCGGCGCGCTGATCCTGGCGCTCAATGCGCTGGCCGATTCGTTCCAGGCGCGCGGCATCCTGTTCTGGCTGCTCGGCACGTTGGAGACGCAGAGCTGGGGCTTGGTCGCCGCCAGCAGCGTCTATCTCGTCGTCGGCGTCGCCGGGCTGATGCGCCACACGCGCGCCTTCAACGTCCTCAGCCTCGGCGAGGAGAGCGCCGAGCAGCTCGGCATCGACGTGGCGCGCACGCGGCGCTCGAGCTTCATCGTCTCGTCGCTGCTGGTTGGTGCCTCGGTGTCGGTGAGCGGCATGATCGGCTTCGTCGGTCTGATCGTGCCGCATGTGACGCGGCTGCTGATCGGGCCGGACTATCGCCTGCTGCTGCCGGCCTCGGTGCTCACCGGCGCGACCTTCCTGCTGGTTGCCGACACCGCGGCGCGGAGCTTCTTCGGCACCACCGAGTTGCCGGTCGGGGTGGTCACCGCGCTGTGCGGCGGGCCGTTCTTCGTCTACTTACTGCGCCGGGAAGGCGGTCGCGGTGTCGAGTGACGCGGCCGTCGCGCTGCGCGAGGTGAGCTTCGGCTACGGCGCGGCGGAGGTGTTGCGCGCGATCAGCTTCACGGTGCGGCGCGGCGGGTTCGTCGGCATCATCGGGCCGAACGGCTCCGGCAAGTCGACGCTGCTCAAGCTGATGAGCGGCTACCTGGCGCCGCGCGCCGGCGAGGTGGCGATCGAGGGAAAGCCGGCGGCGAGCTACGCGCGCGACGCGCTCGGCCGGCTGATCGGCGTCGTGCCGCAGGAGACGGTGGTCAGCTTTCCGTTCAGCGTCATGGAGATGGTGCTGTTCGGCCGCACCCCGCATCTCACCGGCTTCGGTTTCGAGGCGGCCGCCGATGTCGCCGCGGCGCGCCGCGCGCTGCAGCGCACCGACGCGCTGCAACTCGCCGAGCGCCGTATCACCACGCTCAGCGGCGGTGAGCGCCAGCGCGTCATCCTGGCGCGCGCGCTGGCGCAGGAGCCGCGCATCCTGCTGCTCGACGAGCCGGCGGCGTTCCTCGACATCCGTCACGCCGTCGAGATGTACGACCTGCTGCGCGACCTGCAGCGTGACGGCATCACCGTGGTCAGCGTGCTGCACGACCTGAACATCGCCGCGCTCTACTGCGACATGCTGGTGCTGTTGAGCGAGGGCGCCGTGGTGCAGGTCGGCACGCCGGCCGAGGTGATCACCTACGCTCGCCTCACCGCCGTCTACGGCACCGAGGTCTACGTCGACCGCAACGACATCACCGGCGCATTGAACGTGTTGCCGCTGTCGCGCGAGTACCGGGAGAAGCTGCGAGGAAAGATCACCACAGATGAACACTGAGAACCACGGAGGCTCTCATCTCGAGATGAGCGCTTCCGGATCCTCTGTGGGGTTCTGTGTTCGCTGTGGACTCCTCGGTGCGTCGGTGAGGTCGACCATGGCGCCGCCGGTGTTCACCTCGAAGGTGTGGCCGCTCCACACCACGCGGTTGCCGCCGAAGGCGGCGAACCAGATGGCGGTGAGGAAGAGATCCTTCGGGACGACCAGCAGCAGCTCCCACCAGCGCATCGGGGCCTTGAGGTGCACCCAGGCCATGCGCGCCGCGACCAGATGGCGCAGGCCGAGGACGCTGCCGCTGACCAGCCAGGCGAACGGGCTGAAGCCGCCGGCGAGCAGATTGATCACCGCCCAGAAGCTGCCGTGCGTGAGGATGCTGCCGAAGTATCCCCACGGCCGATTGATGCGATAGGTGCGCGCCCAGCGCAGCTGATGGTCGAACAGGCGGCGCCAGCTGCCGACCGCGAGGACGGTCTCGACCACTTCCTGGCTGAGCTCGTTGACGTAGCCCTTCTGGAAGACGCGGTAACCGATCTCGTAGTCGTCGGCGAGCAGATCGGCGATCGGCAGGAAGCCGCCGATCTCGTCGAGCACCTCGCGGCGCAGCGCGATGGTGGCGCCGAAGGCGTAGCTCGCCTTCTCGACCTTGCGTGCCAGCATCACCAGCGCGGCGAAGTCGGTGTTGACGAACAGCGCCTCGACCAGCGACGGCAGGCCGCCGGTGCTGGCGGCGCGATAGAGGCAGGTGGAGACGCCGACGCGGCGGTTGCGCAGCGGCTCGACGACGCGCGCCAGGTACTCGGGCCCGACGCGGATGTCCGAATCGGCCAGCACGATGACGTCGTGCTTGGCGCGCTCGTACATGTTGTGCAGGTTGCTGACCTTGTAGTTGCTGCCGTAGATGCGCGGGTCGACCACCAGCTCGAGGTCGAGCTGCGGAAACTCGCGCTGCAGCCGCCGCACCACCGGGATGGCCGGATCGGTCGCGTCGGCGACGCCGCACAGCACCTGGAAGGTCGGGTACTGCTGCACGCACAGGGTCCGCAGGTTCTCGTAGAGCTCGACGTCCAGGCCCTTGAGCGGCTTCAGGACGGTGACCGGCGGCTGGAACGGCGGCCGCAACGCCGCCCGCGGGCGGAAGAACTGCGCCGCCGACCACAGCTCGATCAGGTAGAAGACCGCCGAGGCTCCCAGCCCGACGACGATGGGCAGGAAGAGCAGCGACACGGCGTCAAGCTCGACGTTCATTGCACCTCAGCCTCAACCACTCTGACCGGCCGGTCAGGCCCCGGTCAAAAAAAGCGCCCGCCGAGGCGGACGTTTTGTGCGACGCACGACAACGGGGACCCCCTATAAAGGATGGCAGGGGGAGTCAATTCGCTTGGAGCAGCCTTCAGCCATCTGCTTTCAGCTGTCAGCCATCGAATTGTCACATGGCTGCAAGCTGAAAGCCGATCGCTGCTTACAGCGGGCCGACTGCCAGTTGCCGTTCGGCGGCGCCGGGCGAGACCAGATTCGCGGCATTGCGCAGCGCGACGGCGATCAGGGTGAGGGTCGGGTTGTAGCCCGAGCCGGTCGGCAT